>CANDCW010000071.1 GCA_947383275.1 uncultured Bacillota bacterium | reverse complement strand
GGGTAAATTTCTCCCAGATTTTGCAGGACGCTCTAAAAGAAAAATTGAACATCATCTGATGCCCGCCATCCCAAACGTTTGGGATTTTGATAAAAGCAGCGGGGATAGGAAGAACTGTAAGACCTGGCAAAAAGCCCTTGATATACGTTAGCGTATGTGTTATACTAAAAGCATCCTAAAGGAAGGAGATCTAAAGCAATGACAGAGCAGGAACGCAAGGACACGCAAAAAGCTATGGCGTATGATCTTAGCTGGATCTTCAGGCGGGAACCAGGGAAGACGTATACCCCCGAAGAGCTGGATAAGATTCTCTTCACTTATATCACAGGTGTACAGCAATAAAGGACCTGGGGCTGGGAAACCGGCTCCACCCTCTAAAAAGGAGGTAACCGCCATAGCGACCACGACAAAACGCAAAACCCACACCAGCAGCGAAGTAAAAGCCCGGTACAATGCAAAGACCTACCAGCAATACGGCTTAAAACTCCGAAAAGTAGAGGACGCCGCCACGATTGAGAAAATTGAAGCGGAAAAAGCCAAAGGCTACACAACCAGTGAAGCAATCAAGCGACTGATTGAGCAATAAAAAACCCGCCTCCGTGCTTCCAACACGTTACGAGGCGGGGCCACCCGAAAGCAACACCAAACGAGGGCAGTTAGATTATAACTGTTCTGCTCTCCAAAATCAAGTGAGGAGGAGTAATAATGTCCACCATCGAACAGTTTGCCGCCGCAGTGCCTGAGTACCTGAGCTTTTATCAGGACAAGTCCCCGTGCACCCGGGATCTGAAGCAATACGTCCTGGGCCTGTTTGTGGACTTTGCGTCCCAGGAGTACCCCGGCCGGGAAATGGTTCCCGAAATGGCGCTGTCCTTCCGCCGGTCCCTCTATGGCCTCTCCCCTAACACGGTGGCGCAGTACATGAAGCAGGTCCGGTCGGCCTTTTCCTTCATGCTGGACGCCGGCCTGATTCAGGGCGAGAACCCGGTGCGTCCAATGTTCGTAGGCCAGGAGAGGTATCAGCCCTATGATTCTCTTCTCACCGAGCAAGACATCCAGCGCATTCTGCTGGACAGCTGTCCCAGACAGATCAGTTCCCGGATCTATGTCCGGGCCCGGGCCATGACGCTGCTGTGCCTGTCCTCGGGACTGCGCCTGGAGGAACTGCTGGCCCTCTCCCCTGCCGATCTCGATTGGGAAAATGGCCGCGCCCTGGTGCGCCACGGCAAGGGGGATAAGCGCCGTGCCGTGCCCTTCCATCCTGTGGCGCAGGAGGCCGTTGGAAAATACCTGGATGCCCAGCGCAAGGGCTGTCCCGACGGCCTGCCCCTATTTGTCCAGGCCCCGAAGAAGGGGGGCTTTAAGCCGCTGTCCACCCGTACGGCGCAGTACAACATCAGCCAGTACGTGGAAGCCATGACGGGCCGGGCCGATATCTCCCCCCATGACCTGCGCCACTCGGCGGCCTCCTGGTGGGTGTCCTGTGGGGTGCCGATCCGGGAGGTGCAGACACTCCTGGGCCACACCAACGTCCAAACCACTGAGCGGTATGCCCAGCTGGTGGCCCCGGACACAGCCCCCATCCACTCCGCCAATGCCGTCATGTCCCAGACCTTCGGCAGGCTGGATTCACTGTCGCAGTTCTCCCACCCTTTGGCGCACTGACCGGATGATTGCGTTTACATCGTCCTCGGAGGTTTCCCAGCCGATAGAAACGCGCAGGGCGCCCAGGGCAAGCTCCGGTTCGTACCCCATGGCCAGCAGCACATGGGAGGGCCGCAGGGAGCCGGAATGGCAGGCAGAGCCTGCCGACACCGCAATCCCATCCTCGTCCAGCGCGGCTGCCAGCGCCTGGCCCTCCACGCCCTTTATGACGAACGAGGCAATTCCGGGAGCGCGATGGAAGGGGTGTCCGGTAAGCTCCGCGCCCCGGATCGCGGCAATGCCGTCAATGAGCTTGTCCCGCAAGGGCTTGATATGGGCGGCATGCACTTCCATGTTCTCAGCAGCCCATTCAATTGCCGCGCCCATGGCGGCGATGCCCATGACATTTTCAGTGCCCGCCCTCAGCCCGCTTTCCTGATTTCCGCCGGGAATCAGGGGCTGAAGGAATTTTGTATTGACCCGCTTCCGGTTCACGTACAGTGCGCCCACGCCCTTGGGGGCGCCAAATTTATGCCCGGACATGGACAGCATATCCGCCCCCAGGGCTTTTACGTCAACGGGAATGTGCCCCACGGCCTGAACAGCGTCTACATGGAGGAACCGCAGAACTCCCTCCTGTTCCTGGCCGCCCGCAGCCAGCGCCCCGACAGGCTGTATCGTTCCCACCTCGTTATTGACCAGCATGATAGACGCGTAAGCGGCTGTAAAGGGCTGGATCGTGCCCTTGCGGTCCACCTGGATGATCCCGGTTTTGGTATGCTTGTTGTTCAGGATCGAGGCGTGTTCGATGGGAGAAGCTTGTATCCCCCATCCAACCTGAAGCGCCAGGGCGTTGGACTCACTGCCCCCGGAGGTAAAGAAGATTTCTTCCGGGGCGGCGTTGATCGCAGCTGCAATCTGCCCTCTGGCCCGTTCGACCAACTCCCGCGCCTGGAATCCCTCTCTATGTCCGGCGGAAGGATTCCCATAGAGCTCAAAAAGCGCTGTTATGGTCTGTTTGGCGCGGCCGCATAACGGCGCGGCCGCCGCGTAGTCGGCGTAGATTCTCCGATTCATTTTTTCCTCCTTCTTGGGGTGATGGAACATCCCGTGTTCAAGTCCCCATATACAGCGGGAACAGGGTAAATACGTCGGACAGAGGCCGCTGCAGCATATCGCTGCCCAGCTTCAGCCCATTGATGGTCATATGCTGGCTGTGATCATCAATTGTTGTGGTGGTCTGAGAGACGGAAGAATCGACATAGCTGCGTGCGGCGGCGTAATCGTCACTGGTGAGGTAGCCGTTTGCGGCCTTGCGTTCCCCCCAACCATCGTTTTGCAGCTCCTCCAGGGTGAGGGCGCGGACTCCGTACTGCCTGATATACGCGTCGGTGTCTGGCGCGCTGTAGGCGCTGGCGGCTTGTACACCGTAACCGCCCCAGCTGGCGCTGTAGGCTCCAGGCTTCACGGAGGGGTTTCCGTTGGCGTCATAATCAAAAATATCCCACATTCCGGATGCCTGGGAGTAATTGGCCCCGATCTGCATACCCAGCTCCTGATTTTGCCGCTCCAGATTTTTTCGCACGGTTTCATCGGACGTAGAGGCCCACTGCCTTGCATTGGCCAGCATCTGGTCGATCACCTGACGGCGGAACGGATCAACATCTCCGCCGGAGCTGCCGCCCTCATTTCCTCCGGCGGAGGAACCGCCCCAATCGCCGCCGCCGTCCGGATCATAGCCGCCGCCAGATACCACATCGTCGATGGCATATCCCAGCTGCCGCAGCAGCTCGGTCACCCGGTCCACCTGACCGGCCATAGCCGGGGTGCCGTACCGGGCGATGTCGTTGAGAATGTCGCTGATGTCCCGGGCGGGAGTCTCAATGCTTTTGCGGATGTCCTCCCAGGTATCCATCCAGTCATCGTACTGCTTTTCCGCCGCCTTTTTTCTCTCCTCAGCGGATTTCTTTTCCGCCTCCAGCAGCTCTAGCTGCTGGCTGTACTGGTCCTTCAGGTCGGCGTAGTGGTCCTCCCACGCCTTTTTCTCCTGTTCGCTGCGGTCAATCAGGTCCTGGATCAGCTTCTGCCGGGCGCTGCTCTCCCGCTCATAGGCTTCAATCTGTTTGTTGATGGCGGAAATTTGCTTGTTGATAGCGTCGATCTGCTTGTTCAGCAGCTCCTTTTGCCGGTCCACAAGCTTTTTCTGCTCCTCTAGGGATTTTTTCTGTTCCTCCAGGGTCTTGATCTGCTCCTCCAGCCGTTTGAGTATCAGCTTATGGGCCTGCTCCTCCTTGTAATCCTGAAGCTCCTTTTCCGCCTCCTCTTTGGCCTTTTCTGCCTCGGCCAGGGCTTTTTCCGCTTTCGCAACGGCCTCCTCGTCCGCTCTCCAGGCCCACACGCCGTCCTTGAGGGTATAGATATTCCGCTCGCTCCGGGCGGTCTGGAGGGCCAGCAGGGCGTCCTGGACGGCCTTTTGGGCCTCCTCCACGGCCAGCTGCTTTTTCTGGAGGGTAAGGGCCTCCTCGTCCCGCTTTTTCTGCTCGTCCCAGGCGTCTTTTACCCGGTTCAGCTCGTCGTTGGCGTCCTCCAGCTGCTGGTCTACCTGGTCGATCTGTCCCTGAATCCGGTCCAATTCATCGTCCAGCCCCGGGATGTAGGCCCCCATGGAGCCGTCCGGGTTAAGCTTGTAATACCCGGTGATCTGCTCCTCCAGGGCGGTTTTCTGGTCCTCCAGCGAGGTTTTCCAGTCCTCCAGGGGCTGTTTCAGGGCCTCCAGCCGCTCCTTCTCCGCCTCCATCTGTTCGTTGAGCTTCTCCAGGGTAGCATTGATGGGCTTCAGGATACCCTCCAGCTCCTTGTCATACTGGGCCAGTACGTCGTTGATCTCGTCCATCTGATCCTGGATGCCCTCGATTTCCTCCCCGATGGCGTCGATATCGTCTTTGGCCTTGTCGAAGATGTCGTCAAAGGCCCGCTCCAGCTCGTCCCACAGGCCCTCCTGAAGGTCCCGGATGGCGTCCTTGTCGCTCCAGATTTGACTTTCCAAATCGTGAATGTCCCCGTTCCGCTCCCCGTTGATGTTGTGGGCCTGGAGGGCGGAAATGGTCTCCTGGGCCTTTTGAATCCTCTGTGCGTAAATCTCAATCTGTTTGCCTACATTCCCGGTAGCCCGGCCCAGCTCCTCAATCTTGTGGCTGCTCTCGTCAATGTAGTCCTGGAAGGCGTCGGTGAGGTTTTCATACATGGACCGGATAGCCTTCTCGTACTCCCACCACTTATCCTGCAAATCCCGGATCAGCTTGCTGTTTTCCCGCACACCCTGGCTGCGGTAGTACTCAGCCAGCTGGTGGACCTGATCCTGCATTTTCCGGTACTCCTCCACCATGGCGGCGTCGTCTGCGGCAATCTGCTCCATGGTGCGCTGGTTGTTGGCCTTGAGGTCAAATTGCCAGATCAGGTCCTTGTGCTGTTCCAGCAGGCCGTCGGCCATGGAGGAATAGATGGAGGTAATATCGTCCCCCAGGCCGGCGTACATGAGCTTGAGCTGGTTGACCTCGGCGGAGGTCTCCGCCAGCCCCCGGGCGATAAATTCTTTTTGCGCGGACAGTATTTTGGCCTGGAGTCCCCGGAGGTTTTGGATGCGCTGCTTGGAGGTGTCCTCGTCGGAGCGCTCCAATACCTGGTTGGTGCGTTTGGTCTGCTCCTCCAGCTTTTTCAGGTTTTCAATCTGCGTCTCATACCAGCTCTTGGCGGAGCCGCTGGATTTAGAAGAGGATTTTGAGGGGCTCTTCAGATTTGGCGGGCTGATGGAATTCATAATTTCTTTCAGCGCCTTATCTGCCTGAGCCTGCTTTACCTCGTTGATTTTGTCGATTGCCGGCCCGGTCAGGGCAGACATAGGCCCCGCCAATCCCTTTGCGATTCCGCCCATAAGCCCGCTTAGGAGGGAATACATACGGGAAATGGCGCCAGTGGACTCCTGGGCCTTTAAGACCATTGCGTCCTGTGTATTCTCAAAGGCGGTCTGAATGTCGCTGAAAATCTTGATCCGGTCGTTTTTTCCCTGAATAGCCGCATTGGTCTGGGCGGTCTGGGCCCCGGTTTCAATGGCGGCTTTCAACTGGGCAAAGGTTTGATACTGTCTTGCGTCTATCCCGTACTCCTCCGCTAGCTTCTTTACCGTGCCGGCGTTTTCACTGAGCCATGAGGCATAAAAATCCTCGTTCTCCATGTTCTTTTCCAGGATAGTTTTCCGGTATTTATCCAGGTCGGCCTGATAGGCTTCCTCCAAGGCCCGGCTGATTTCCTCCTGGGTCGCAAGGCCAGCCAGCGCTTTCAGGATCACGTCGTCGATGGAATCCCCATAATTGCCCAGCAGGGCGATCAGGGTGTTGGTAGACAACTGTCCATTCTCCTTCAGCTCTTTCTGGGCGTCCTTGACGGCCTCCATTCCGGATACGGCGGATTTCAGGTCTTTGGTCAGCTCCTCCATGGCCTTCTTGGAGTCCTCTGCTGCGTTGCCGGTCTCGGCGATCCCCTCGGCCGCTTCCCGGGATTTCTCCTCCACCGCGTTAAAGTGTTCGGCCAGTTGTTCAGCTGTCAGGCCAGTAAGGTCCATAATGGTCTTAATATCCGGGAACAGCTCCGCCAGCCGGGTCACTTCATCTGCGGTTACTTTTCCGTCTCCCCGCATTCTTTCCAGCTCGGCGTTAAACCGCCGGAGGGTAGATGGGTCCGCGCTGTTTTGGAAACGCTCCATAGCGGCTGCCGCCGCCTGCGCGGGGTCGCTGATGGCCTGGAGGGCGATAGACACCTCATTGATTTGCCTCATCAGGGCTATAGCCTTTTCCGTATCCAGCCCGTCAATGAGATTGAACTGACCGGCCAGAGAAACGCCCATTTCATCCAAAACCTTTTGGATGGAATCAACGGCCTTTTGCGCGGATTTCTCCGCCGTTTTATTCCCGCTGTCCTGGGCATTCTTTAAAATTCCCTGGTACATCTCCAGGGCGGCCTTTGCCTGGCCGATCTGCTTTTCCCAGCCCTGCCCCAGGAAGTCGCGGCCGAAGAACTTCTCCGCAGTGCCGTTCTCGTCTGCAAATCCCTTTTCAAACGCTCCAGAAGCTTCCTTAACGGTCCTATCCTGGGCCAGCTTTGCCAGCCGCTCCTTCAGCTCCAACTGGGTTTGCAGCTGAGAGTTGGTGAGCTTTAGCCGCTCCAGCTCCGCCTGCTCCGTCAAGGTGAGGTTTTCCTTGCCGTTGAGTTCATCGATCCGCTCACCGACCTCCTTCAGCTGCTGCCGCAGCCCTTCTGCCTCCTCCGCCAGAGTTTTGTATTCCTCCGCGCTCTGGCGGACAGTTTCCCACATGGTCTTGGCGGAGGGATTTACCTTTTCGTATTCCGCTTCCAGCAGCTTTAAAATTGAGATAACCGTTGTGGTCCCCACCACGAACATACCCACCGGCCCCAGGGCGGAGTAGAGAGCTTTGCCGAACTCTATCACTCCTCCCTGGGCGCCCTTCAGAACAGCAGTCAGGCCGGTGGCTCCGTTAGCTCCTTTTTGCGCTGCGGCCGCAATTCCTTTCAGCCCCTGGGGGATCACATTTAGCGCTCCAAGGACGGCCACGCCCTTGTCGGTCTTTGCTGCGGCTTTCAGGGCCAGGATGGCGGCGGTCAGGGCCCCGATCTGCATGATGGTATTCCCGAAGTCGGTGTTGGCCCACTCCAGAAACGCGTTTCCGATATCCAGCACAGTCATAGACAGGTCGCTGGCCTTGAAGCTCTCCACAAACTGCGTCCACTGCGCCACCAGGCGGTTGGACTTGGCTTCCCAGCCGTTCCGGTAAATCTCCAGCTCTTTGTCGGCGCTTCCCACGCTGTCCTTATAGGTCTCGATCATCTTCTGGTAAGTGTCGAACCCCTGAATTAGCGCCATGAGCTGGTTGGACCGGACCTTTCCGCCCAGGGAGGCCACCACCTCTTGCAGCTGGGCCTCCGTGACCAGCCCCTTCTGGTACTTCTCCGCCAGCTCCCCGATGACCTCCATGGGGTTGCGCAGGGACATAATGCCGTCCTTATACTCCCTCGTCGCCACGTTGAGCTTACTCAGGGCGGCGGCGGTGCGCTGTATCTCGTCCTCGGTCCACCGCTCGCCGGTCTCGGCATCGATCTCGATCTCGGTGCTCCCCTGGATGTTGAGAATCAGAGCACGCAGCGCCCGGGCGGCGCTGTTGCCGCTCTCCTGGGTCTTGACGGTGATGGTGCCGATGGCGGCCATGGTCTCCTCTACCTTCATCCCAGCCTGCTCTGCCAGGGAGGAGACGATACCCATGCCGTTTGCCAGCTTGTCCACCGATGTGGCGTAGTTGTTGGAAATTTCATTGGCCCCGTCCAGAACCTGGGTGAGCTGGCCTACGTTCCCTTTATACTTGTAGGCGGCGTCCACCGCCAGCAGGAACTTGTTGGCCGTCTCCTCGTTCACGTCCCCGACAACCTGAGTCTTGGCGGACAGCTCACCCAGCTGGTCTGAAAGCCCCTTATATCCCGCCTGAGCCCACTTGGTTACCGAGGCCAAATAATCCGATGGGGTTGAACCCAAGTTTCCCGCAACCTCAAAGGCAGAGTCCTTCAGCCGCTGCATCTCAGCGTCCGTGGCTCCGGTCACCTTCTGGATGGACACCATTTCGGCGTTCATGGCCTTCAGCTCGTTTGTGGCCTTGCGGACATTTTGAATGACAGCGTTCATGATCTGGTGCTCCAGAACCGTCCAAAGCCGGTTATACTGCTGCTGAGTCTGCACCAGGCCGTCCGCCGCGGCCTGGGCCTTGATCTCCTGGGCGGCCTGGCCTGCAATAGCTTGCCGGGTGCGTTCCTGCTCTACCGCCAACTGATTCTGAGCCTTTATCATGTTTGCCTGGGCGTTGATGTACTTCGCCGCAGCCTTGGCTGACTCCTCGGCATTCCCCATGTTCTTGGGCAGGCCTTGGATGCTGATGCTGATGTCGGGTTTCTTTTTCAGCGATTCCACCACTGCGTCCAGCCGTTCCAACCGGGCAACCTGGGCCTCTGTGGCCCCCGTGATGCCTACTTTCAGCCTTACGATTTCATCTGTCATAATGATAGCTCCTCGTTAAAAATTTTCCATGGCCGACCTTGCATTTTGAAGCTGGGTACTCTATATTAATATGGGGGCGGGTAATATGAAGGATAAAAAAGATCCTGGGTTACTATCCATCGTTGGTGGGCTTATCGTTTTATTTGCTTTCGTTAATATTGCGCTTGCGGTAATTGTCTCGATCCTCTATGCCTTGGGGGGCGGGGGAGAGTTTGATGCAGGTAAGGTCGCGACAGTTATATTCATACTCTCTTTGATCCTCACTCCATTACTTCTCTTATTGGTGGGAATCAGCGGCGTGGAAATGAACAAACGTGATGAACAAGAGGCCCGGAAACGGCGTTTGCGTCAGCTTCAGCAAAAGACTGCTGCCGCCCAACTCCGTTTCCCGCCCGTTATTTCTCTGCCCCAGCATGTTCTCCTGCGCCGAGGGGAACGGTGCCACTACCAAGGCAAAGCCACTTTGCTGGTAATTAAGCACGAGGTGGTGGGCCATCGAACCTCTTACAGCGGAAGTAGTGTTGAGATATTGGACGGTTTTTCTTTGGACTCCGGCAGCGGCTATAGCCAGGCAGTGCGCGGCTTGGTCCCATACACCTATCCCGGCTTGCTCACTATCACCAGCCAGCGCGTTATCATGACAGGCGAGAGCAGTTTTGAGCACTCAGTTTCCAGCCTGACCTCCATGCAATTTTTAGAGAACTACGATGGGCTTGAGCTCCAGTTTGGAGGCACAACCTGCAAGCTCCTTTTGGATGACCCGTTCATCGTGGATCGCATTCTCAATTTGGTTCGGTAAAAAGAAAAAGCATGGCCTCAAGCATAGTTAATCCTGTGCTTGAAGCCATGTTTCGCTTTTATTTTCTTTAGCCCTCCCCGGCTAAATCCAAGGATTCTCACCCCACCACAACCGCATTGCTCAGGCCGTACAGCCACTCAATGGTTACGGTATCGCCCACCTGGGCGCCGGCCATGGTGGACACATAGGGCACATCCATCACAGTGGTGTCGAAGGGTTCCTTCACGCCCATAGTAGCGCCGTTGGGAGCTGTGGCGACGGTGACGGTTTTCCGCCGCACGCAGTTCCGGGTGGCGGAGTCAATCAGCCCCTTCACCCAGGGCTCCAGGGCCTTCTGGATGGCCCTCACCTCAGCCTGACCGTTCACAGCGGGGCCACCCCCACCAGCGTCCAGCCCCGTTCCGGGGGGTGCAGCAGGACCGCTGCGGCGGGGCTTTCAGCCTGGACGGTTTTAACGGCGGTACTACCGGCGTCGCTCTTCAGCGTCAGCTTGTACCACTTTTTTATCACATTTGCTTTCAGCATAGCTGCCTCCTGAAATCTGGTTGACAAAACAGGAATGGTTGGATATAATAAATGCAGAAGGGCGCTGTTACTGACGGTTGGCCCGATTTACAGAACTAACAAAATGTTAGCCGTTCGGGTTGCAGCCGGGCGGCTAACACGCTTTTGGGGCGGTGAGGAGCAGAATCATAACGACAATGCCCAAACACACCACGAAACGAAAGAGAATCTTTCGCAAATCGTTTCCCATCAGCAACCACCTCCCCTCGAATCAAATTCGCGAGGAAATGGGCCAACCGCCTTTTATGTAACAGCGCACCTTCTGACCGGCCTGTTCAGGCCGGTATGCCTATCATACCGTGCGCGCCGTATTTTGTCAATTCCTGCCGCCTGAAAGGGCGGCGTTTCTTGTTACATGTGTCAAAGGATCATCACTCGGATGTGCCTGTCATCCAGCCGGGACATAACCCGGTACTTGGTGCGCTCCATGCTGGCCGTGGCTCTTCCGCCCGGGCCCACCGTGGCCCAGCCGTTTACCTGACAGGAGCCGTCGTCCACCGCCACCAGCTTGCCCAGCAGGCCCACGGCGTCCCACTCGGGGCGCTGGGTGCGGGGCTGGTACTTGATGGTGCTGTCGTAATCGGGGTTGAGCTTAGGGGCTAATGCGCGGCAAGCCGGGGTCAGCTCCACCGTCTCCGTCTGCCCGTCCGGGGTGGGGCGCTCCACGGTGCGGGCGGGAAAGTGCTGCTCCTCCTGGACCGTCCGCCCAAACACGTCCCGGATGTACATCCCCTGCCACTGGTCATCATACACATCTCCCACCACCGAGGGGGCGGCGGAGACAACCCCAAGGATGTAATCGTCCTCCGGACCGGCAATGCGGATGCGCTCGCCATCCAGCGTCACGAACAGCCCCGCCCGGTCCTCGCCCTCCGGGTTGCCGTCCTGCCACTCGAACAGCTCGGCGTAGTCTGCACCCGATGTATTGAACGAACCAACTCCAAATACAGACCCTCCGGCAGTTACACGGAAACAGTTCATCCGACCTTGTGTGCTGTAGCCTGTGCCACCGATGATAAACCGGTCAGAATTATTTTCTATTTGCCCCGTATTTGCGCTTTCTTTGTTGTAGTTTCCTATAACAAACTGACAGGAATTGGCAATAACATTCCATCCAAACGCATAGGCGCTCTCGCCTTTTGCGAGCGCGCGGTTCCCATGCGTAAACGAGTAATACCCTGATGCGGTAGAAAGAAATCCAGATGCGTGAGACCAGTTTCCTGACGCAGTAGTTAACTCCCCTTCTGCATGGGAACAATCACCCGACGCAATGGTGCTGGATCCTTCGGCGTGCGCATAGTCGCCGGAGGCTGTAACAGGATTATGATAACCACTCATTATGGTCCTACCGCCCTCTGCATGTGAGTAACGCCCAAGTGCTTGGGTAGCACTCCCCTCTGCATGTGAAGATACTCCTTGCGCTGTAGTAGCGGCCCCTTCTGCATGGGAATAATCACCTGATGCAACCGTCTGTGCCCCTTCCGAATGAGAGGAATCCCCAGATGCAATATTTCTTCTATAATGGAGACCGTAGTTATTGAATATCTCTGCCCCTTCTCCTGCGGTCACAGTAGCCCCATCCGGAAGAGTCACCGTCTCCCCGGCCATAGACCGGCCTACCCCGCCGCCCCCTGCGTCCAAGTTTTCCAGTGTGGTGCTGATTGCGTTCAACTCCGCCGCATTTATTGCCGGTTTTTGGTTATTTACCCAGCCGGGGTTTTTATATTTTCCGTCTGTAATCGGCATAAAAATTCTCCCTTCTTATAAAGCCGCTTTGTGCGATCCCGCCGCCCTGGGAGCGGTTTTGTTTATGACCACAGTTGTGTTGATCATCCCCCCATGGCCTTAGCCGCAAATAGGGTCAGGAATAGGAAGCATAATGAACTTCATATGCCACCGGTCGAAAAGCAAAATTTAAATCAATTGGGTTTGTAGCTATAGTTATTGATCTTCCAGATGAAGTCACTTCTATTTTAGGAGACTGCGCCAACGATCCCGGTACGGCTCTCCATTCTGAACTGGAATTAGAAATCCATGAAAATTGTGTGAGTTTACTGGTTGAAAAATGAAATGGATCATATATTACTACATTGTATATGTATAGATTACTATCATTTAAAGATAGTTCTGAAAAATTAATGGCAGTATGTATCTGCAATACGGCCACTTTTTCCGGGTCGCTTATAGTCCGAATAGATACAGTTTTTCTTGTAGTCGATGCACTAGTCGCACTATCAGTTAATCCATTGCCCTCTGGATAAAACACCGCAGTAATTTTAGGTAGCTGTGTGGTACCAGGCCCAGCATATGACCCAGCCACCCCAAAAATGGACACCCCACTTTTTATATTTCCTGGAACTAGATTAGCACTTCCTTGTATGGTTTGCGTACCGGCAAGGTACCGGCCAGAGGCAATTATCTTATCGCTGGTTCCGGGGGTAATAGTCTGTTGGGCTAAAGCCGGCATAGTCCCCGTCAGCACGTTCCCATTCTGGTCAATCAGTTGCTTCCCAGTAAGCAAATCCCCGGCGGTACCGGGATTAGACAGGGCGGGGAGCTTGGCCCCCAGGATAATCGGATTGTTAAGCATCAGCCCACCTCCTGAACGACAACATAGACGGAAAGGTTTGCTGTTGGGGCAGTCGCTGCGGTAAAGGTGAGGGAGCCTGCCGCCT
>CANDCW010000070.1 GCA_947383275.1 uncultured Bacillota bacterium | reverse complement strand
GCTAACCGCCTTTATGTAACAGCGTCCTTCTAATGGCAAGTATACCATTGCACACTGCGTTTTGTCAAATGTTGTGGATTTCCGCCGCCCCTCGCGGGGCGGCTTTTTCACACGGCGGGGCCAGCGATAAACGTCCCGCTTGCAAGGTTTCTGTAGAATTTTCCGTCTGTTAATTCATATAGCCCAATAACGCCAGACGAATTTTTACATGGTACAAAATCGTAATGTTTTTCACTGGATAGTCCTACGCCGTATGTTATCTTTGCAGAATACAGCCGTAAAGGAACCGGGCTTGTGGTTGTGGTGTTAGAAAACAGATAGACTGTGGAGTATAGTGTCGAAGTGGTTGCTGTGATTGAGGCAGAATTTCCGTCAACAGAAATTGTTTTATTCTTAAAGTCTACTTCTACAAGCACCCTTTTGTTTAGAAAGCTGCCAGAAATGTATTTGCCGCCACTCGTGTTAGTCCCGGAATATATGCTAACTCCAAACTTGTTTAACGCAGTTGAATAAATTTCAAATCCAGAATAAGCGTTTGAAGTATTCGTGTTCTTTGAGATTGCAATAGACCTGGAGCCAGTAAAGGTTGAATCAGTGCCCATAATATCAAGCTCAATTTTCAAATAACTCAACGATTTTTTGTACCCAATAGGCGTTTCTATGCTGTAATATTTATCTTTTACTGATTCAATGTATTCAAGCTCTGTATAGCCAGTGGGAAGCCTTGAAACCTTCGCTTCAAAAACGGCGGTAAATGTTCTGTCCCCGGTCACAGCAAAAGAATAGCTTTTACCTGTGCTCACCTGCTGCCCATTCTCCTGCCAGCCCGTAAATTTGTACCCGTCCGCCGGTTCGGCTGTGATTGTGGCAGTATCTCCTTCCTGGTACTGCCCCGCCCCGGCGACGGTTCCGCTCCCCGCCGGGTCGATGGCAACGGTAATCGTGTAGACGGGGATGGGCGGCGCGGCGTCAAACACCAGCCGATCCCCCAGATATGCCCGTGTGATTTCCGTCCCGCCAAGCCGCAGGGCGGTGATGCCCGCCGATCCAAGCCTGATCATACCGCTCACCCCTCAATCAGGTACAGCGTAGAGGGATCCTTTGTGGCCAAAGCGTCATATTCCGCCTGGGTCAGCTCCTGGATGGCGGCCACGGTGCCTGTTGGGATGGCCCCCACCTGCTCCGCCGTATAATCCCCGGACGCGGGAACCACAACCCCGGTGCGGCCATTGAAGCTGGACACGCCAGCCGTTCCGCTGCCGCCCCCGGCATCGTTGCTGTTAAAGCGGATGATGTTGTTGGTGCCATTGTCAGTGATGGTATAGGTGCCGCGCCCGTTGTACGGTTTGAGGAAGCTGTTCCCTGCCACAAAGAAATTTTTTGTTTCTTCGCCTAGATAGATGTAGGTTATGCTTTCCCGGTTTGACATGAATGTGTTGCCGCTAATGATAGAGTTCCCGCTCATGCCGTCAATATCAATCGAAGATAGATGATTGTTTGATATGGCGCCATAATCAATTGTTCCAGATATGTAGAATGTTGGATTGTACCCAGAATTTCCAGAGATGACACAGCCTGAATAACAATAACACTGGATTGATGTTCCTACTTCTAAATAATTTTCACAAAAGACCAGGAAACAATTTGCGTTTATGTCCGGTTTATTTGCAACGGAACAAAGTCGGCATTTTGTTATACTTAAATAATTAACTTGTTCCAAACAAGTTATTGATCCGCCATCAGACGGTGGCCAAAGCCTGACTTTGCTTACATGGTTGCTATCGCCCTTGAATCCAATCATGTAGTAATCTTTTTCGCTGCTGTTATCTATAGTAGTGCACGCAATGGTCATATTTTCGATTGTTCCGCTCATTGTCAGGCTTACGCAGGTGTCGCTTGAATAACAATTCTGCCCAAAATTTAACATTGTTTCCTTGGTTCCGGAGCCGATTAAATTTTGTTTTGCTTCCAGAGGGGCATCAATCATATAAGTCCCGCTCAAAAAGTAAATTTCGTCCCCTTCTTTTGATGCTTCTATTGCCGCCTGAATCTCCACATGATCATCCGTCCCATCGCACAGGAAGTCGCAGTCATCCTCGGTCCAGCCCGCTGTGGAGGTGCCCACCACAACGCGGTTGGCTTGCTTGACAGAGATAGCGTCAAAGCCCTCGTTGATAGTGTTTACAGCCTGCTGGGCGCGATTTACCGCCGCCATAAGGTAGTTATACCCATGCTGCTCTGAAAGGCCCACGTCGGCCCCTGCGGGGGCAATGGTCTGTCCCGAGGTCCAGTCCTCCGGCAAATCGGCGGGCAGCGGCCCGGATAGCGGTCTGTCTGCCATATCAGGTTCCCTCCTTCACTGTGAATGCGTGGCGGAATGCCACCGTTTCCTCTGCAATCGGGACGTAAACCGCGCTGGAGGCCAGCACCGTCCCCGCCTTGTCCAGCAGCTCGATGAGGTTGACTTCCTCCGTCTGCTCCCGCAGCACCCGGTAGCCCACGGATCCCACGTTCCCCACGGTGGACCGGGACAGCGCGGTAATGATGATGTCTCCGTTAATGCGCACGGACTGGATATCTCCCACCACAAAGGTGGCCGCCTGATCCAAAAACGCCTGTTGAATGCTGGGCTGTGTGGCCATTTTGATAATCTCCTCCTCGGTCCCGCTGAAAAAGGGCAGCGCTCCAAGTTCCCAGCCGCCTAAAATGTAATTCCACTCCCCTATTGTGCGGACAATAGACTCAGACAGCAGGAAGTTCCCCGCCACCCGGGGACGGCTGATATAGACGATGTGGCAGGGCTTGATGATGTCCATTGTGATGGACATCTCGGAAAAATACTGCTGGTCCTCCACCGCCGCCTCAATATAAATCGTGTAATTGGGATAGTCCAATTCCACCTCCCAGTTACCGTGACCAAACAGTGCGTCAAGCCGCTGGTACAGAAAGGTGAGGGTGAAAGGCGGGTGCATGGAAAGCCGGTTCAAGATGCGGTCCCGGCGGAACTCCAGCGTTTCCGTCACCGGATTTGGCACGATACGAAAGATGGATTCCCATTCCGCTGTGGTGGCCTCATCCATCGTCTGGACGAACAGGTTAGCCCGGACATGCTCCATAAAGGCCGCCATCACCCGCAGTTCTTCCCCTTCGGTCTGGCAGAGGGCTTGGAAGTCCAGGATTTCCCGGAACCAACGGGGCCAGTATTGACAGATGTTAGTTTCGGGCACTGAGCGACACCTCCCCCAAAATGGGAACCTGTTGTGTCAGACCCGTTTCAACCAACTGGAGGTCGTCAGCTCCACCATTTAGCGTCACCCCAGTGGCGTTAACCACCCCCGCCACGGATAGGATGGTGGAGATCACCCGCGCCAGGTACACCCAGCAGGTGTAATTGGTGAGCCGGTCCGCATCCGGGGTGGCCCAGTCCCGCCGGATGTCCAGCAGATAGCCGCCCACGGCCTCCTCCACCAGGGCCTGCATCTGCTCCACAGTGTAGCCCGCCCGCAAGGTGAGTACGGCGGACACGTTCACCGCCACAGTCTCCGGGGCCACCACCGTAACCTTTGCCCCGATGGGGGCGGTGCCGTAGCCCAAGCCCTGATTAGGCGGCGGGTCCACGGTTGTTTGCACCGTCTCCACCAACTGTACGGAGGCGGGCATCCAGTCCGCGCCGATGATGGAGAGTTTGACGGTACCGCCGCCGTCCCAGGTGGGGTACACCTGCAAATCCCCCACGCCATCGATGGCCCGGACCACCCGCTTGTAGTCCGCCACGTTGCCACCAAAGGGACGCTCCCGCAGGGCGGAGATGAGCCGCTCCCGCAGGGCCTCGTCCGTCTCCACATCGTCTCCCGGTACCAGGATGTCGGTAAGCTCCGCCAGGGTCAGCCCCTGTATGGTGGTGATGGGCAGGATGGGCCCGGTATAGCTGCTGCCGATGACGCCGGGTGTCTCGCAAGTCAACTGGTACTGCCCCGGCCCCACCTTCGATGTAACCACAAAATTGACGCTGTCTCCGCCGTCCACTGTGGAGAACCGCGCCCCAATGGGGACAATATCCGGCTCAAATATACCCAGCCGCACGGCGGGAGAGGCGGGATACCGCTCTACGTTGGCGATGACGGACCAGTTGTCCAAATCCTCCCCCACAGCGGTCTGGATGGCCCCGCCCCGCTGCACCTTGTCCAGATCCAGGTAGAATTCCTCCAGGGAGTATGCCCCCGCCCCCAGGGCGGTCTGAATCATGGATCCCTCCCGCTTGTCCAGGGAGTTGGGCACACGGGCCAGCATCAGCTCCAGCAGGGCGCGGTAGGTTTTCCCGGAAAAGTCGATCACAGTACCACCTCCACCGTGGTATCCACCAGCCCGAACACGGTATTTACCGTGACGGAAGCGGTCAGGATTCCATTATCAAACGTGTAGGAGAAACCGGCGACGCCCAGCAGGCGGCTGTCCGGCAGGAACGCGTCCGCCAGGTGCCGCTGGAGCTCGGAGGCGGCGTAACCGGGATCCCGGCCCAGCAGTCCGTCCAGCTCAATGCCAAAGTTGGGGGTGTAGATCTGCCAGCGGAACCGCTCCACGTTGACAATAACCTCCACTGCCTGGCAGACCGCCTCGTAGTTATCCCCCCGTCCCCGGATCCGGTGGGTCACAGGGTCCGCCATCCAGGTCAGGGACGGCTGGTCCTGGAATACGACGCCCCGCGTCAGATCGATTTCGGATTGCGGCAATGTTGGCATTGGCGCCCCTCCTCTCGAAAATGCGGGACAGGACCACAAACTGCTGCCCCCGCATGACCCGCATCAGCAAAACCTTATCCCCTGCTTCCAGCCCCCGGTTCAGGATGATGTACCCATCCCTGACCGGGAGCTTTTTCCCGTCCTCCAGACAGGCGATATCGTCCAGCCGCTTATCAGAAATAAACGCGTCCTGGGTTAATCCATCACTGGTGGGGTAGACCCCACCCAGCCCCTGCCCGGTCTGATAGGAGCCGCCCAGAGCTTCCCCAGTGGCCCCTTCCTCCGTGCTATGGCTGTGGCCCAGCTCCGTTATCCCGTGCCCATGGCCCAGGCCGGAAACTGTGTGGCTGTGCCGGAATCCAGCGGTGATGTGCTCGTGCTCCAGAATTGGGATTTTCTTCTCAATGACAGCAGATGTAAGCCACAAAACCTCCTGGGGCAGCACCGCCATCGTCTCCTGAATCTTGATTTCCAGGGGGGAGGCTTTTGTCACCGTGCCCACGGTCAGGTCTGTGAGACCATATGCCCCCATAGAATCCTGCACAATTCCATGCAGGGTATCAATCAAATCCACGGGCTACACCCCCAGCTCCCGCACCTCAAAATCCATCGTGTGCACATCGTTCTCAAAGGTGTGGGTTACCTTCTCCAGCAGCACCAGGGCGAACAGGCTGATATCGCCCAGATTCGGTACGTCCATCATCAGCATCTGCCCTGCCCTGAGGCCCGGCAGGCCCAATGCAGACACCTTCAGCGTGCGCCAGCGGCGGTTGTAGTAGGAAAGCATGGACTGGGCTTTCGCCGCCGCCTGGGCGTTGTTCAGCGCCTCGTCAACGCTCTGATACAGCTGAAGCAGACCCCACCTGCCGATGTTGGAGCTGTCCACCGCCTGGAACACGTCCGCCCGTCCGGTTGACTCATTAGGCCGCACCAGCTTGATGGAGTTGTAGGTATGTTCGTCGATGTCCGTTTTGTAGGTGTAGTCCAACAGCAGGGATCCTTCCCCAACCACACCCTGGGCCACCATGCTCCCCGCCTCCCGCAGGGACAGCGCCCCAGCGTCATCAAAGAAGGTGTACAGCTTCCCGGTGGCCAGCAGCGTCTCCTGAATGGCAGCGGATATGGTGTCCAGGCAGGACTTGTCCTCCTTTACCAGCGTGGGGATGGCGTAACCCGTATCATCCAGCACCCCGGTTTTCAGTTGGAAGTCCTGGGCAATCTCCCGAATGATCTGTCCCGCTGTCCGGCCCACAAAGCAGTAGCTGGCGTTGGCTTTCAGGTACCGGAGCTGGTCGTAGCAGGTCACGTCAATGACGGCATAGCGGTCACGGGATTTTGTGAACACCCAGCCCAGGAAGATCACCTGCCCGTCCACGGAAAACCGGACCGCGTCCCCTTCCAGGAAGGAAATGCCGGATGCGTTGACGGTGAATTTCAGCGTGCTGGGAGACCCGGTGCGGTTAGTGGTGTAAGTCACCTTTTGCACCTGGGGGGCGATGTCCCAGCTTTTCCCCGTCCGCTTCTCCAAAATGATGAGTTCGCAGGTCATTGGCCCACCGCCTGTATCTGCGCTTTCTTCACCCAGCCCCGCGCCCCGCCGCTGGAAGTGGTGATGTGGTAGGGGCAGGGCCGCTGGGGGTCATTGGCAACGATGCGGGAAATCTTCCCCCGGAATCCGGAGAAGGTGCCGTGGGGCCCCGCGCCATAGCTGGAAGAATAATAGTTTCCATTGACGGTCACGTCCATACCAACAGTGAGCTGCCCCGCCGGGATGTCCCGGGTCTCCTCGGATGACGCCTCGGCGGGCTTGCCCTTTTCCTGCTGGAGCTTTACCGTCTTGGCGGAGTAATCCCGGTATTCTGTCAGACCCAGCTCGTAGTAGAAGTCGCCGGTCTCGCCGCCCCGCTCCTCGGTGTGGAAGGAGGTCACCAGCACTTCCATGTTGGTGTCGAAAATGGGCGTTCCGTCCTCCAGATAGCGGTTGGCCACAAAGCGGAGCCGGGCCTTTTCCTCCATTGCCGATTGCAGGAAATCAATGTAAAACTTGGGAGGCTGGAATTGCCCGGTTGTAAGCACCGCACCAAAGTCCGGCCGGCCCGGAAACAGCCCGGACCACTCCGCCGCCTTGAGCTTTGGCGTGCGGGGGATCATGATGGGTCCAACCCCCAGCACGTTGTACTCCCCGTTGTCGTTGTCCCGGCTGATTTTGTAGGTCTCAGGGTTCACCGGGAGGCGGACCACAGTGCCCTCACGGGCCAGATACAGGCCGTACAGGTTTTCCATCCCGGATCCCCCTTTACGTGTAGTTCAGATCGGTATGGCTGGCCGCCTGCTCAATGAGCATCCGCTGAAGCGTGTCCGCCAGCCATACCGCATCCGCCTCGGAGTTCCCGGTGTTCTGCCCGTGGACGTTGATGACCGGGGTCTGGGCGGTCAGGTTGACGTTGTTGATGTACTTGCGTTCCGCCATGTCCACCAGCATTTTTATATCCTCTTCTGACATGGCCACGCTGCGTTTGATAGCCCCGGTATCATTTTTGATACCGCCCAGATCGCCGGGGATGCTGCCCAGCATGGCGCTGTAGTCAAAGCTGGGGCCGTTCGCGGCCTTTCCGAACGCGCCGCCAAAGCTGAAATTGTCCAGGGCTTTTCCGATACTGGCCCCAGTGGCTGAAAACTTGTCCATCGTCGCCTGATAGTCCAGCGGATCCATCCGCGCAATTTTGACCTCGTTTTCTCCGAAGATGCTGTGTACAAAATCGTTCACCTTGTTCTGGAACCCCTTCACCGCCCCGGAAATATTGGAGCCAAGCAGGGCGTCAATGGCCCCGGCGGCGTTGGAAACGATGTCCATAATGAAGTTGAACAGGCCCAGAAACAGATTGGCGATGGCCGTTACCGGGTTGTCAAACACGTTGGCAAAAAATTCCGCAAATGTGGCGATGAGATTCCACGCCGCCGCTACGAGGTTGTAGCCCAATGTGTACAGCCAGCCGAACACCGCGCCGATTTTTGCTCCAACCTCCTCGCTCGTCATGCCCATCTGATACATGGCGGCGATAGCCGCCCCTATGACAAGAATGAGCAGTGTAACCGGCCAGTTCGCAATCGCCCAGCTTACCATGTGAACAGCGGCAGCGGCGGCAGACGTCAAAGCCAGGGCCATCAACGCCCCCGCGGCAAATTGCAGGACCATAGACACGAAGTCCCAGTTGTCCGCCACCCACTGCGCCCCTTGGGCCAGCAGATCGATTACCCAGGAAGCGATGCTTCCCAGCAGCTCGAAGGCGGAAATCAGGCCGTCCAGCGCCTTTTGTCCCAGCTCGCTGTTCAGCAGGTCGTTCAGCTTCTGCATGGCGGGTTCAAAGGCCCGCACGGCGGCGTTGGAGGCCATTGTCCACGCCTGGCCGAATGTCATGGGGATCTTTTCAAAGGCGGCGTTGGTCTCCTCTGCCGCTGAAAACATGGCCGCTTTCACCACATCGGCGGTGATGCGCCCCTCGGAGGCCAGCTCCCGCATTTCCCCGATGGACACGCCCATGTATTTGGCAATGGATTGGGCAATGGTGGGAGCCTGCTCCAGCACGGAATTCAATTCCTCCCCCCGCAGCACTCCGGAGGACATGGCCTGTGTGAGCTGGAGCATGGCGGCTTGAACCCCTTGGGTGCTGGTGCCCGCCAGGGTGAACTGCTTGTTGATCTGCTCCGCGAAGGCCACCAGCTCCCGGTTGCTGCTGAATGCTTCCGGGGCCATCGTGCCCAGCTTGCCCACCATATCCACCATATCCTGATAGCTGCCCCGGGACCGCATGGCGGACTGGTAGATCATGTCCTGCAGCTCGGGAGTGCTTTGCTTCCCGTCGTTCATCCGGTCCAGACGGGCCTTTGTCTGGACAAAGGTATCGCTCATATTGATGAACTTCTGGGCGGACCGCAGGCTGACATAGGCTCCGGCCAGAGACAGAATGCGCTTGGTCAGGCCGGATGCGGCGTTCCCACCCCCACGCATGCTTTTGTTCATGCGGTCCTGGGCGCTGGCGGCACGTTCCGTCTTGCCGGACAGGTCTGTTGTTTTGCTGTTCATGGAGGTCAGCGCAGACGATGTCCGCGCAGCTGCGCCCGCTGTCCGTCCCAGGGAAGTATTCAGTCTGCCGGACGCAGCTGTGAACCGCTGTTGACTGGCCGCCGCCGCCTGGGCGGCGCGATTGGAGCGCTGGAAAAGGTTCAAGAGGCGGTTAAATGTGCCGGAAAACCGGTCGCCTAATACATATTCCTCGCGAATTACCGCCATTTAACCGCCTCCATTCGGGTTCTTCCGCGCTTCAATCTCCTTAAGCATGAACAGCTCCAATAAAATCAGCTCTCTGGCGGGCAGCTCGGACACCACAGACGGCCTCCAGCCGTGGTTGACAAACATATAGTACGCCAAAGCGGTGTCCGGGTCCCCGCCATCCATCAGTTTTTTGCCAGCTCCTCCGGGTCATCGTCCAGGCCGGACAACGCCAGGATGGCGTCGGACAGCCGGTTGAATTCGCCCACCAGCAGCATCTTGCCGGGGACCTCCAGCGGGTCCATCGTGCCGTAGGCCTTGCACATCTCCTCGCTGCGGAAGTCGGGCGTCACCGTGGCCGCCACCACCACGCGCCGCCCATACTCGCCGTTGTCCAGCCGCTCCACCTTCTGGCCCCGCACGTTCACCCGGCGGGTGGACAGCCGGATCAGCTTCTCGTTTTCCTCCTGGGTGATGGGCCGGATCACGAAGGGAGCAGGCTTGCCGTTCTCGTCACAGAAACGGTCGGAGACGATGACCTCCTGCTTATCTACGGTGTTGACCGGGTGCAGAAATGCGTTCAGATTGCTCATGTTGATGTTCTCCTTTCTCAGTTGCCTGTCTCGGCGGGATCATGGAACGTGGACAGTGGTTCGAAATCCTCATAGGTAAAGCTGATGTCCATCGTCAGCATATCAGCCTCAGCGTCCAGGATAGACAGCGGGATGGTTCCGCTCAGCTTGCAGTTGTAATAGACCACGGTCTGGACGCCCACAGTGGTTGTGGGATCGTCATTGGTGGTCTGCAGGTTGAAGTAGGGCATGACGCCGTTGCGGATGTACTGAGCCAGCATATCCAGGAAAAGCGGGGTGCCGTAGTACACGGTCATAGTACCCGTCTGCTTGACGCTTCCCGGTTTATCCTGTGCCTTTTTGGTCCCAATCACCTTCATTTCGGTGGAGGAAATCTCCGCCTGGGTCTTGACATTCTTGGCACCGAACAGGTCTTTGACCTGCCCGTCCTGAATGATGACCGCTTTCCCGGCGGATCCGTGAAGCGTGTCGCGCTCTAACAGAAAGCTCATAGATATCCCTCCTTCCTCATGACACGGAAATGGTCAGATAGATCTTTTCAACGGCGTCGCCGAATTGGATCGCGATGGTAATCACAATGCTGTCCGGCTCCTCGCCCCGCTCCACTGTGACGTCGTCCCCGGTGGGCCGCTTGCCCAGCGCGCCCCGGTCGTACATGGTCTTGAGATAGCCCAGGATGGCCGCTTTGAACAACCCCCGGCCCTCCTCGTTGTTCTTTACCTTGCCCAGGTAGTTCAGGGAAAACTCCCGGTAGATGTCGTTGGCCAGGTTGGAGCACACCCGCATGGCGGTGTTTTTATGGAACACTTTGCCCATATCTGGGGTGTAGGTGATCAGCGTGTTGATATCGGTCTCAATCCGTACGTGCCCAAATTCCCGCGTCAGGACGATGTTTCCGGAATTGATCTCCGCCTCAATCTGGCTGTCCGTCTGCCGGACGGCCACGTCCGCCGCGCCGGGATAAGCGGCGTAGGTCAAGGACTGATAATACTGCGCCCCGGCCTCCGCTCCGGCCAGCCACCACACCGTCTCGTTGGCGGACAGCTGGGCGCCGTCCTCCAGCACCACGCCGCTGTTGGTGTTGATGACATAGGGGCTGTCCGCACCCCGGGCTCCAGAAACCACCAGCTGGCAGTACCGCCCATTCTGCCCCGCCAGCCGATTGACGAACGCTTCCATAGCCTGCCGCACCGTACTGTCTGTGCCGTCATAGGCCAGCACATCGAAGGAATAGGGCTCCAAAGCCTCCAGCGCCGCGGCATAGGCGGCGGGATCCTCTGTCCCGTCCGCGCCCCCGGTGAGGGTCACGCCGGCATTGGCGGACAGCGTTCCGGAGCCGGAAAACCCCGCCCACTGATTGGGAATCAGCTCCGTCCCGTCCTTGACAAACTGGTTGTCCGCCACGGCCCCGTCCACGATGGTGGACACCACGAACCCGTCCGGGTTGTTTACATCGGCGGCGATGGACACGGAGATGTCATTGCCCCGCGTACCAGGATAGACGGCAGTGGCGGTTATTTCGCCCAGCTTGGCGGATGCCGCAGCAGCGCCCGCAGCCGGGAGACGGTACAGCAGCACCTTTGTGGGGCCGCCGGACACGTTGGCGCCCTTGAACATCTCCCGCAGGAACAGGGACTGGGGGGCGGTGATGGGGTAGCCGGTATAGGGGGCGGTGTCCTCCCCGGCCGCGATCTCCATGACGCCGGCGCCACCCCAGGACAGCGCTTTGGCGATGGCTACGGTCCCCCGCGTCCCCTGGGTGGGGGTGGGGTTCGCGGCGCTCTTGAAGTTGATGTAGATTCCGGGCCGCATCTTATTCTGTGCGGTCCAATTTCCGCCTGCCATCAGCGGGCACCTCCCTTGAAAAATTTGTCCAGGGCAGCTCTCGCCTCCTGAATGGTGTACGCGGATCCGGTCAGCAGGGCTTTGGCGAAATCCTGCTGGTAACCGCTCAGTGCCCCGCTGGCCAGCAGTTGTGCCGTGGGATACCGGACGGGGGCCTCTTTGATCTTTTCAGCCATTATGATACCTCCTCGGTGTAGGACTGGATGGACCGCATCAACATGTCATCCTCTGATTTGGCCACCCAGATTTTCAGGTCGAACTTATAGTGCAGCGCTTCGTCCTGGATGAACCAGTTGCGTTCATAGGTGCGCAGCCAGACATTGGCCTGATTCTCTCCGCTGGAATAGGGAAAGATCTCCATCATCCCGTCCAGGATGTCCGCCGCCTCGGTGTATTGGTCATCCATGTCTGTCCGGTTGTAGTCCACCAGCACAACCAGGTCAAGGCCCAGGGTACGCAGAAAGCGGCCTCCCATCTTCTTGGCAATTTTCGCCTTGGTGCGCTGGAGAAACATGGCGGGCAAAGCGGTACCCTGCTGGTTGGGGTTGTCGTAGAAGGTGACGCCGGGGAGCGCCGGGGCCAGGTAGTCCGCCAGGGACCGGGACAGCCGCTGCATAGTGAAGATCACGGACCAAACACCTCCCGTGTCAGCTGATCCAGCTCCGCCTCCACGACCTCCTCGTACACCGCTTTGGCCTCGTCAGTCATGTGCAGGCCCTCAACATAGGTGGTTTTGGCGCCCACCATAAGGCCCACACCCCGCTCCAGGTCGCGGGACAGCAGCCCGGTATCCGGATCGACGTACAGGCCCGGCACAAAATGCCTATCCATTCGGTGCCCATCGTTGACATAACTGGCGTACTCCATGTTGTTGGCCAGTTCTGTGACGAAACCGGAGCCGGTCTCGGCGGGCCGGGCCCTGCTGTCCGAGCCCCAATGCTGGGCCATCGAGCCGGTTATCATGTTGACGCCCCGCGCCTCCCCTTCCCCGAAGGTGTTGGGCGGCGTCAGCTCTTCGGCCTTTTCAATAGCCCGCAGGGTGGCTCCCTCCGCAATCCCCGACAGCCTCGACCGGATACCGGGGGCGTGTTTCTCCAGCTCCAGAACCTTCGCCCCCAGCCCCTCCCCCAGATTCATCCGGACCATCCCCCTTCAAATACTCCCGCTGGAGCAGTCCAATCTCTTGATGGGCCAACCCGGGCATGACCGCCCCGAAGGGCTCATAGAAATAGGCGGGTTCCCCGGCGAAGCCCCTCATGGTCTGACGGGTCCGGCCTAACCGCGCCCCCCGGCGGATCAGCAGCTCATCCCCGGCCCGTATGTCAACCTCGTTGGCACAGGCCAGCTTGTCGCCGCCGTCCTCCGCTGTGGCGGCGGGATGGCCCATGCGCGGGGGATGGGCGCTGCTGCGGTAGACCCGGCAGGGCACGCCGGCCAGTACGACGGCGCGCTCCTGCTTGGTCAGGTTTCCTTCCTTTACGCTCCGCACCCGGTGCACGTCCACAAGGTCGGTGTACCAATCCCCATAGTTCATATGGCGTAGGTCCCCCCCATCCCCACAAGACGGGCTTTTGTTGCCAGCAGCTGCCCGTATTGGGTGGCGTTCAGATCCCCCCAGCCAGCCGTGGCCCGTGTCAGCGCGTCGGTGTCGTAGCTCACCGAACTGTCCCCTATGACGGCGGACTTCACAACACCCACCAGCGCCCCGGAGTCCGCCGCCTGCGTCGGGGTAGTGTTGCTGTCAGAATAAGTGCGCAGGTATAGCGACGCACAATGGGCCACATATAGCCCAGCGGCATACCGCCAGCTTTCCTTCCAGCGGTCCGGGGCGATCACATCGTTGGCCTGACGGATAAACTCCTCCAGCATGGTTACTGGGAGAAGGGCGCTCCCGGTCCCCATGGTAAAGAACTGTGGAAAATCCTCCTGAAACAGATCCGCTGTATAGTGCCCCTGCCCCTGACTAATGTTGTCCGCAGCGGCCCGAACGCCAAAAAACTGGG
>CANDCW010000069.1 GCA_947383275.1 uncultured Bacillota bacterium | reverse complement strand
ATCGGTGGCCGAACCTGTGCCTGATGAAGCTGTCCGCCTGCCACAAGGCCCAGGGAGACGATGTGGAGTGGTGGACGCCGGAGGGACGGTATGACCTCGTTTATAAGAGCCGGGTGTTCACGGACACCTACTCCAAGGACAGGATCACCGTCACCAATGCCGACAAGCTGGTCTGCGGCGGCACCGGCTACGGTCCGGGGCCAAATTTGCCGGACGCCGTGGAGCATACCCGCCCTGACTACGGCCTCTATCCGCAGTTCCCGGACACGGCTTACGGCTTTTTGACAAGGGGCTGCCCGAACCGCTGCGGCTTCTGCGTGGTGTCCGGGAAGGAGGGCGCAGAGAGCGTCCATGTGGCCGACCTCTCCGAGTTCTGGGACGGGCAGAAGGAGATCAAACTGATGGACGCCAACCTGCTGGCCTGCCCCGACCATGAGCGGCTGATCGGGCAGCTTGCCGACAGCCGCGCCCTGGTGGACTTCTCCCAGGGGCTGGACATCCGCCTCATCACGCCGGACAATGCGGCGCTCCTGAACAGGGTCCGCACGAAAACCATCCATTTCGCGTGGGATAACCCCAATGTTGACCTGACCGGCTGTTTCCAGCGGTTCTCGGAGCTGTCAAAAATAAGGGACTTCCGGCGCAAACGGGTCTATGTGCTGACGAACTACAACAGCACCCATGAGCAGGACCTCTACCGGGTGGACACCCTGCGCCGCATGGGGTATGACCCCTATGTCATGGTCTATGAGCGGCCCACAGCGCCGCCCATCACCCGGTATCTCCAACGGTGGGTGAACAACAAGAGGATTTTCCGTACCGTGGAGCATTTTGCGGACTATGAGCCGGTGAAGAAGCTGGGCGGGGATGGATAAGATGCCTTGCTGAGGAAGTTTTGAAAATCTGAGAGAAGCGTCTGCCCTCCGGGACGGACGCTCCTCTTTCTTTTATAGGAACGTCCAGTGACACAAAAAGGAGGGCAGACAGCATGATAAAACAGACAGGTTTCAGTTTCCAGGACGCAGACATCCGCAGTATTGACCGCTCTCAGCTGGCTGACCGCAGCCAGATTCACATTGACAAGGGCATGGAGCGGGAGGAACGAATCCGCGAGTTCTGCCGCCAGACCAACTACCACCCGGACTGCATGGTCATTGACGGCGTGGTGGTTCTGAGCCGCTTCTCCCGGTCGGATGTCACCATTGAGGACTGCATCTGCGCCGCCGTCAGGAACGCCGGATAGGGCGGCGCGGCGACATCCTCGACTTTACCAGTGGAACGGCGCTATTCTGGCGGTGGTGGGACACACCCACGAATACTCAGACAGGAGGGAACAAAATGGCAGGACGGATTTGGAATGTGGCCGCCTATATGCGCCTTTCCCGTGAGGACGGGGACAAAGAAGAATCCAACAGTATCGGCAGCCAGCGGGACATGATCCGCGACTTTATCCTGAAACGGGAAGATATGGTGGTGGTACGGGAGTATGTGGACGACGGTTTTTCTGGGGTGAGCTTCGACCGCCCCGGTTTCCGGCGGCTCCTGAAAGACCTGGAAGCGAAAAGGATCGACTGCATCGTGGTCAAGGATTTTTCCAGGTTTGCGAGGAACTACATCGACAGCGGAAGGTATCTGGAAAAGATATTCCCCAGCATGGGGGTACGGTTCGTATCCATCAACGACAACTATGATTCCAGCGGCGCACGTTCGCAGTCGGATGCGCTGATCGTGCCGTTCAAGGGCATCCTGAACGATGCATACTGCAAGGACATTTCCATGAAGATTCGCAGCCAGCTGGACATCAAGCGCAAGACCGGCGACTTCATCGGCGCGTTCTGTACCTACGGCTACCGGAAGTCCCCGGAGAACAAGAACCGGCTTGTGGTGGACGAGGAGGCCGCCAGGGTGGTGGAGATGATCTTCCGCCTGCGTATCCAGGGCATGACCAACTCCAGCATCGCCGCACGGCTCAACAGCATGGGCATCCCCAGCCCGTCCGCATACAAAGCGGGCAAGGGGATGAACTACCGTTCCGGCTTCCGCGTTGCGGGGCAGGCCGGTTGGACGGCGGTAGCCATACGCAGGGTGCTGACAAACGAGGTCTATGTCGGCACTCTCATCCAGCATAAGCGCGGGACGCCGAATTACAAGGTCAGGAAAGAGATCCAGTATGATGAGTCCGACTGGATTATCATCCCCAACAGCCACCAGCCCATCATCGAGCAGACTGACTTCGACACTGTGCAGTCCCTGCTGAAACGGGATGTGCGGCTTGCCCCGTCAAGGGAGGAGCTGTATCTCTTTTCCGGCTTTGTCTACTGCGGCGGGTGCGGCCACTGCATGGTGCGTAAGACGGTCCCGTCCAAAGGCAGAACCTACCACTACCTTGTCTGCTCCACCCACAAGGCAGGGCAGGGCTGCTCCGCCCACAGCTTCAGCGAGAAGAAGCTGGAGAAGATCGTGTTCACCCTGCTCCATGACCATATCGGGCAGATCTGTGAGGTGGGCAGGACGCTGGCGTATATCGCGTCCCTCCCAGAGAGCCGGAGGGAGATATTCAACTATGACGCACAGATTGAGCGACTGAACGGGGAAATCAGGAAGTACCAGGATCTGAAACTGAACCTATACGGCGACATGGCGGACGGCATCATCAGCAAAGAGGAATATACGGAGTTCCGGGCTGGGTATGACCGCAAGATAGCGGAACGCCAGCAGAGCCTCCGCCTTTTGGAGGAGGAGCGGACGCAGGCGGTCAGGGACAACGAGGAGGACATCCCCTGGATACGCCTGTTCCGCCAGTATGAGAACATCACCGAGCTGCACCGCCATGTGCTGGTCAACCTGGTGGAGAAGATCGTCATCTATGACGCACAGCACGTTGAGGTATTCTTCCGCTACCAGGATAAATTTGAAAAGGCGCTGCAATATATCCGCCGCATGGACGGCATGAAAGAGGAGGCGTGAGCTATGGGACGCAGACGCAGAAAGACTTATACGGAACTGGAACAGGGTGTACAGCAGCCCGTATGTGCTGGAGAGCTGCAGGAATGGCCGGCCGCCATCTATGCCCGCCTCTCGGTGGAGAACAGCGGCAAGGATGATAAGGGGGAATCCATTGAGGGGCAGACGGAACTTTGCCGGGACTACATAGAGGAACATCCCTATCTGCACCTTTATGACACATATATCGACAACGGCTGGACCGGCACCAATACCGACCGCCCCGCGTTCCAGCGGCTTTTGGGAGACATTGAGAAAGGAAAGGTAAAGGCGCTGGTCATCAAGGATTTTTCCAGATTCTCCCGCGATTACATCGAGGCGGGCAACCTGCTGGAAAATGTGTTCCCATGCCTGGGTGTGCGGTTCATCTCCGTTGCAGACCGCTATGACAGCTTCGAGACGGGCGGCTCCTCGGAGAGCCTGCTGATCCCGCTGAAGAACCTGATCAACAGCTACTATTCTATCGACATCTCCCGGAAGGTTGCCACGGCGATCCAGGCGAGACAGTTGGCGGCGGCCTACATCCCCAGCATGATCCCTTACGGGTATATCAAGTCCAGGACACAGGAATACCGCTTTGAGCCTGACCCGGAGACACGGGATGTGGTAGCGAGGATATTCCAGATGCGGATAGATGGTGTGCCGCTGAATCGGATCGCGGGGACCCTCCAGGCGGAAGGCATCCCCTCTCCCGGCAAACTGCGGTATTTGCGCGGCACGACCACCGATAAGCGGTATGCGGACAGCAGATGGTCGGCGCAGCTGGTCAAGCAGATACTCCGCAACCCCACCTATCTGGGAAACCTGGTGTTTGGCCGGATGCCCACCGCCCTATATCTGGGGAAACCCAAGTACCAGTCAGAGTTTGACGAGAGCAAATGGCGCATCCTGAAGGGGATGCACGAACCGCTGGTGACGCGGGAGGTTTTCGACAAGGCCGGGGCCATGGCGGAGCGGGGGCGGAAAGCATGGGAGGAACGGCTGGCGAAGGGTGCGGAGCGCCGCGCCGCCGACATACCGCTGTTCCGGGGCATCCTGTTCTGCGGGGACTGCGGCTCACAGATGCGCTACTCCCGGTGCTACCATGACGGAAAAATCCACGGCAGCTATTACTGCGGCGCGTATGATTACGGGCGGTGCGCCGGACGGCATACCATCTCCCAGGAAAAGATGAAAAAGATCGTGTGGCAGTCCATGCAGGACCAGATGCTCCTCTACTGCGAGTACCGGAAGATACCGGAACTCCTGCAAAATAAGGGCGGTTCCGGCCAGCTTGAGGAGTGCCGGAAAGAGCTTCAAAGCCTGTCCGTACAGATAAACAGCCGCAGGGCAAAACGGGAGCGGCTGTATGAGGACTTTACGGACGGCATCCTCTCCCCGGAGGAGTATATGGCGGTCAAGAAAAAATACGATGACGAATACCAGGAGCTGAGCGCAAAGGCCAATGAGGTGCAGGCAAGGATGATCCGGCTGAAAAAGTCCTTCTCCAGCGGCAACCCGTGGCTGAAGTCCATGGGGATGCTGGAGGGGAAAACAGAGGTCACTATGGAGCTTGTGACGGCGCTGATTGACCGGCTCACCATCTATCAGGATGGGGACGGTGGCCTTCGTCTGGAGATCGAATACAAGTACAGGGAAGACGCGGCGCTCTTGGAGTCCGCCCGCGAGGAACTGGAAGGAGGGACTGACTGATGACGGTATGCTTTTATATCCGGCTTTCCAGCGCCGATGATGACATCCGGCTCAAAGCCGAGAGCGACAGCGTTTCCAACCAGAGGGCCTTGCTGACGCAGTATCTGGCTTCCCGCCCGGAGTTTTCCGGCTATGAGCCGGTCGAGTTCGTAGACGATGGATTTTCGGGAACGAACGGGGACCGCCCCGCCTTTGAGCGGATGATCAGCTTCGTCCGTGACCGTGGCTCCAAACTCATCCTCTGCAAGGACCTGTCCCGTTTTTTCCGGGATTATGTGGAGATCGGCGAGTACCTGGAGCGGGTGTTCCCTACGTTGGGTGTGCGGCTTCTGGCCGTGAATGATGGCTATGACTCCGATGATTACAAAGGCACAACGGCAGGGCTGGATGTGGTGATGAAGTGCATCGTCTACAGCTTTTACAGCCGCGACCTTTCGCAAAAGGTACGGACAGTCCTTGAAGCTAAAGCGAGAAAAGGAAAGTTCATTGGCGCCTACGCTCCCTATGGCTTCCTGAAAGACCCGGAGGACAAGAACCATCTGATTGCCGACCCGGTAGCCGCCAAGGTCATCCAGCGGATATTTTCCATGGCGGTGAGCGGTCATACCACGGGTGAGATCGCAAAGGCTCTGAACGCCGGCCATGTGGAGACCCCCGCCCAGCATTTCCACCGGCTGTTCCCGGAATCGGAAAAGTTCAGGAAACGGGTATCCGAGCAAAAGGGCTGGGACTGGAACAGCGTCATCAAGATTTTGAAGCGGGAGGAATACACCGGCGCGGCGGTGAGCCATAGGAAGAACTGGAAACGGATCGACAACCGCCACACAGTCCAGAACGACCCGGACGAGTGGATCATCGTCCCTGGCTGCCATGAGGCCATCGTATCCAGAGAAACTTATGAGCAGGCACAGGCGGCGATACTTGGTAAAGGGAAATATAAACGGGAGGCGCTGGACTATCCGCTCCGCTCCCTTGTCCGCTGCGGCTGCTGTGGGCGGATCATGTCGAGGGCAAGGGGGGATAAGAAAAGAGGACGGTTTTACAAATGCGACAAGTCCGCAAGTGTTCAAGGTACGTCCTGCCCCATCGGGGAACGCTTCTATGAGGCGGAACTGGAGCGGCTGGTAACTGCATCGCTTTCTCAGATCTTGCAGACAGTCCTCGATGAGGACAAGCGTTTGCGGAAAGTGGCGGCCAGCACAAAAGGGACTGCGGAAAACATCCGGCTTTCCATCGGTAAAATGGAACAGCAGATGAAGAAAAATGCCGCGGATAAGATGGCGGCATATGAGCGGTATTCTGAGGGCGAGATCACCCGTGAGAGTTTTATCCGGGAGAAGGACAGGCTCATGGCAGAAAACGCGGCACTGGAGGAACAGCGGGTCAGCCTGGAAAAACGGCTTGCCGACCTGACGGCGGCATCCTCCCCCGAACTCCATGAGACCGCAGTGGCGGCGGACTTGTTCCTTGGAGCGGGGAATGTGACAAACCAGATGCTGCTCCAATTTATCGAGCGGGTGAACGTATACTCCGGCATGAGGGTCGAGATCGTCTACAAGTTCAGTGACCCGTTCATGCAGTCGCTCCAAACGCTCCTGGACGGCGAAACGGCAGAGGAAAAACCTGATATTGGCTCCTGACTGGCAGTGCCAACGGTCAGTCAGGAAAGCCAAAAATTTTTAGTCCGTTGCTAACACTCGCAAACCATCCCTTCCACAGCGATGAGTACCAGAAGCATCAGCGCCAGCTGGCTGGGGAACAGGATCCGTTTATTGACCCTGCCGAGTGGCATCGTTTTCTGACGGAGTTGAGAGCTGGCTTTAAGGCGTTCCTCGCCTATACGCCGGAGCAGGCGGCCGCCCTCTTCGCAGAAACCCATCTGATGGAGTATTACGGCGATACCATTTAATGACAGAATAAAAAGAACAGGAGGCTTTCATGATGAACCCTACCCTCGTTGCAGTACTTATGCTGGCCATTGTGGTTGGTTGTATTCTCTGGAATAAAATTCCGATGAACTTTGTTATGTTCGTCGTGCCGTTTGTATGCTGTCTGGCATTGGGCTTCAGCGTGCAGGAAACCAGCGGATTTATCCTGGATCAGATCAATTCGGTGATGGCTTCGGCCGGTTATATGCTGCTGTTTGGCCTAGTGTACTTTACCATGCTGACAGAGACTGGCATGTTTGAAATCATCATCAATAAAATGATTGGACTATTGGGCAAAAGAATGAATGTAGTGGTCGTTATGATTATAACCTCCATTATCAGCTGCATTGCTTATCTTACAGCCAGTATGTCCACCGCCTACCTCATCGTATTTCCCATTATGATTCAGATGTATAAGAAGTATAAAATGAGTGGTGAGGTCGCTTTTATCGTCTGCCAAACCGCCGTCAGCGCCATGTGTTGGTTGCCCTGGGGCATTGGCGTAGTTAATTCTGCTATGATGGCCGGCGTAAGCCCGGAAGAACTGGCCTCTGCATCCGTCCCTTGGGGGCTGTGCTTCATCCCGGCAATCATTTTGCAGTGGATTTATTTTGCCTTTGACCATAAGAAGAAGCACGGTACCTTGGGTCTGCCGCAGAACACGGTAGATACCGCGGAAGCGGATGCAGTGGAAAAGGCGGCCAACCCCAATGCCCGCCCTCAGCTGTTTTGGTTCAACCTTGCGGTGTTTGTATGTGTTGTAGCTGCGCTGGCCTACTTTAAGATGCCTTCCTACATCGTATTTATCGCCGGCTCCATCATTACCGCACTGGTCAACTACCCCAAGGATTTTGGTGCAATTTGGAACAAGGCTGGCGGAACCTTTTTCAATGTACTGGTTATGCTGCTGGCAATCTGTTTTTATCTGGCTGCGTTCAATGCTGCCCCGGCAGACGGCAGTCAGCCGTCCATGGTCAATGCCTTGGCCAACGCAATGACTGGTATTTTGCCTGAGTTCTTAATGAAGTATATGTTTGTAATTTTCCTGATTTTAGTAGTGCCCATTGTCCACTTTATTCCTTATCAAGTCTACAACACCATGTATCCCCTGTTTATTTCGGTAGGTGCATCCTTTGGCTTTGGGTCCATGGCGATTATCGCCCCCTTCGTGTGTAACTTAGGCTTGGCTACCTCGGTTACTCCTATGAACTCCGCCACCTATACATATGGTAAAAGTTCCACCGCCTTTTCCACCACCAATGTGCCAAACACTGCCGCGTTTTGCCAGTACTATCCTTCCGCAATAAAAAATAAAACCGCCGAAATCCCTTGAAACACAAGGATTTCAGCGGTTTTTTATTTGGCAGCCGGAGAAGGATTCGAACCCTCACAAACAGAGTCAGAGTCTGTCGTGCTACCCTTACACAATCCGGCTAACGGCCCCCGCTCTCGCAGGGACGAGTGTTATTATATCAAATGCTCAGGAATTGTCAAGAGGTATTTTCAAATTTCTTTCCAGGGAAAAGCGGAACCTGGTAGTCTGGTCATAGTTCTTTCCGGCCTTCAGGGTGGCGGAGGGAAACTCCGGTTGATTCGGAGTATCGGGGAAGTGCTGTGTTTCCAAGCAGAAGCCGTGGCGGCGCCCATAAACAGCCCCGTTCTTACCCTTCCTGCCATCTTCTACAAAATTAGCAGTGTAAAACTGGACCCCCGGGCTGTCGGTCTCCACCTCCATAACCACTCCGGTGGCTCTGCTGCGAGCCGCAGCTGCCGGACGCAGCACGCCGGGCTGGCCGTCCACCACAAAGTTATGGTCGTAACCGTGCCCCCACTCCAGTTGCTGGAATGACGCGCCAATGTGGGCGCCAATGGGGGTAAAGGCGCGTAAATCCATCGGCGTGCCCTCCACCGGCTCGATGGTTCCCAGAGGGATGCTGGTACTGTCGGCAGGGGTATAGGAGGAGCAGTACAGCTTGAGCTCCTGATCCAGCACCGCCCCGCTTCCCTGCCCTGACAGGTTAAAGTAGCTGTGGTTGGTCAGATTGCAGGGCGTGTCCCGGTCGCTGATGGCCTCATAGTGGATGGACAAAGCATTCCCTTCCAGGGTGTAGGTCACCTTCACCTGAAGGCGGCCGGGGTAGCCCTCCTCCCCATCGGGACTGTCAAGGGTAAGGACAGCCTTGGCGTTATCCGCCTCCTCCACAGTCCAAACCCGGTGGGAGTAGCCCACATTCCCGCCGTGAAGGTGATTGGACCCGTCATTCTGAGCCAGGGCGTATTCCTTCCCGTCGAGGGCAAACCTGCCTCGGGCGATGCGGTTGGCGTAGCGGCCGATTAGAGCGCCAAAGTAGCCCTCGCCATTCTCATACTCCGCCAGGGTGTCGTAACCCAACACCACATCCACCGGCCCATCCCGGCCGGGGACGGTCAGGGTCCGGATAATCCCACCGAAGGTAATCAGCTTAACCGCCAGCGTACCGTTGTCCAGGTCCAGTTCCCGGACCTCTTCTCCATTTTTCGTCACGCCGAAGGGCTTTCCAAATTTCTTGCCCATACCTTGGCCTCCTTGTAAAACAGTTTTTTTCAGTGTAGCAGATTTTTGCGAAAAAGGCAATTTATAATTTTAACTTTACATCTTGAGATCAGGCTCGTATAATAAGCAGGCGTATGGGACAATGGGTAAACCGCATAGAATCCATACATCGCAGAGGGAAAGGAGGAGCCATGGGCACAGCCCATCAGAAGCGCCAGCGCCCGCCTTGGCGGGATGACGAGGCGAGGGGAGAATCGAAGTTTCGGCGGATGCCCCTCCGTGCCGGCTCCGGGCGCGGACTCAGCCCACAAAGCCCGCAAGCAATTGCGGGACAAAAGGACTGGGACCGGAGAACGAGGTCAAATGGCTGCGAGTTTGCCCTCCTATTTTATCCCGCCCCGGGCGGGACAAGGAGGAAAATTGAATATGTGTGGAATTGTAGGTTTTATCGGGCGGGAGCAGGCCGCTCCTATTTTGCTGGAGGGACTGTCCCGGCTGGAGTACCGGGGGTACGACTCCGCCGGTGTGGCGGTGTTTGACGCCGAGGCGGGGGCGCTTTCCGTCCACAAAGCCAAGGGGCGGCTCCAGGTGCTTTCGGAGCAGCTCCACGGGGGAGCGGACCTGAACAGCACCATAGGCGTGGGGCACACCCGCTGGGCCACCCACGGGGCCCCCAGCGATGTCAACTCCCACCCTCAGGTGAGCCGCAGCGGGAAAATTGCTGTGGTCCATAACGGAATTATCGAGAACTACGCCGAACTGAAGGCGTTCCTCATGAACCAGGGGGTTCCCTTTACCTCGGAGACGGACACAGAGGTGGTGGCCCAGCTTATTGAGTATTTCTATGAGGGCGACCTTCTGGCCGCTGTGGGCCGGGTGCTCCGCCGGATTGAAGGCGCCTATGCCCTGGGCATTCTGTGCGCCGACTGCCCCGACCGAATTGTGGCCGTCCGCAAGGACAGCCCCCTTGTTCTAGGCTACGGCGAGGGATGCAGCTTTATCGCCAGCGATGTCACCGCCATCCTGCGGCACACGAGAAGGGTGGGCTACATGGAGGACGGGGAGCTGGCCGTCCTCACCCGGGAGGGCATCCAGTGCTATAACCACCTGATGCAGCCCATCGAAAAAGAAATTGCCACCGTGGACTGGGAGGTTGATGCCGCCGAAAAAGGCGGATACGAGCACTTCATGTTCAAGGAAATTATGGAACAGCCCGACGCCCTGCGCCGGTGCGTCTCCCCCCGCATCCGGGAGGGCGAGGTGGTCTTTGAGGACTTCTCCCTCAGCGGCAGCTACATCAAAGCTATGAGCCGCATTTATATCGTGGCCTGCGGCTCCAGTTACCATGTGGGCATGGTGGGTAAGTACCACCTGGAACGCCTCACCCGCATTCCGGTAGAGGTGGCGTTGGGCTCTGAATTCCGGTACATGGACCCCATCGTGGATGAACACACCTTAGTAATTGTTATCAGCCAGTCCGGCGAGACCCTGGACACCATGGCCGCCCTGAGAGAGGCCAGGCGGCTGGGGGGGCATATTCTGTCCATCGTCAATGTGGTGGGCTCCTCCATCGCCCGCGAGTCAGATCAGGTGCTGTACACCTGGGCGGGCCCGGAAATTGCCGTGGCAACCACCAAGGCGTATACCACGCAGCTGGCGCTGCTGTCCCTGCTGGCCCTGTGGCTGGGAAAACAGCTGGGAACCGTCCCGGAGGAGGACTACCGGGCTATGGTAACTGCATTTCAGGAGCTGCCCGGCAAAATGGAGGAGGTGCTCGCCCACAGGGACGGTATTCAATATTTCGCCTCCCAGTATTTTAACCACAACTCCATCTTTTTCATCGGCCGCAACCTGGATTACGCCCTGGGCCTGGAGGGCTCCCTGAAGCTGAAGGAGATCTCCTACATCCATTCGGAGGCTTACGCCTCCGGGGAACTGAAGCACGGCACCATCAGCCTTATCGAGGACGGCACCTTGGTGGTAGCCCTGGGCACTTATGGCAGGCTGTTTGCCAAGGCTATGAGCAACGTGGTGGAAGTCAAGGCCCGGGGGGCCGATGTACTGGCCCTCACCACGGAAAGCCACAGGGAGGAGATGGCCCGCACCGCCGACGCGGTGATGACCATCCCGGATACTCACGAGCTGCTTCTCCCCTCTCTGGGCGTCGTCCCGCTCCAGCTGTTCGCCTATTACGTGGCCCTCATGCGCGGCTGCGACATCGACAAGCCCAGAAACCTGGCGAAAAGTGTAACGGTGGAGTAACAAATCTGTCATTTTGCTGGACACCATCGCTGACGCAAGGGATCAGGAATAACCAACAAACCGGACGGCGGGCTTATCTCCCCGCTGTCCGGTTTCGGTTAGGCGCTGTCTGGGCATATTGACATGCTTCAAACAGGCCCTAAAGCACATTGGCCACCGAGGGCTGCTCCATCTCGGCCAGCAGCTCCAACTGAGCCATCAGGTCGGCATTGGCCGCGTTATACTGGTCGGGCTCCTGGAGCCGCACATACTCCAGCACGGACCGGAACCCCCGCAGGACTTGGTCGGTATCGCTGTGGCGCATGGTGGTGTGGAAGTAGAAGTGGCGGTCCTGCCAGTCCTGGTAGACCTGGCGGGTCAGGGCCTCGGCCCTGCTCCAGTCGCCCTGCTCGGCCTGATCCTGGGCCTGGCGCAGCCGCTCCCGCATCCCTTCGGTGACCTCCTGGGCGTACCGGCCGTTAGCCAGGCTGGCCCCCAGCAGCGCCAGCAGCAGCGCCGCCGCAATCCAAAGTCGCTTCATCCCTGCCCCTCCTTATGCGCTCTCGTCCTTTTGGACGAAATAGATGGCGTCCGCCTCATCTACCAGCAGGAGGAATACCTTCGACAGGTCCCGGCAGCCTCGCTGGGCCAGCTGCCGGTCCAGCCAGGGGCGGTCATGCCCCAGGATCTTCAGGTTCTGTTCCAGCAGGCGTCCGTCGCTGACGACCACCCGGGGCAGCCCCCCCTCCTCCACGGACACCTTCAGATCCCGTGCCGTGGGGGGCTTCTGGTTGGCGTAGGGCAGCACCGACAGCTGTCCGTTGGTCTCCAGTATAGCGTATTTGATCTGACTCAGGTCGGTATAGCCCTTGATGCGCAGCTCCTCCAGCAGCTCGTCCAACGTGAGGCGGGTCTTGGCCATCTCGCCCTGAACCAGCGTCCCGTTCTGCACCACCATGCTGGGCCGTCCGCACAGCAGCGCGCGAAAGGCAACGCTCTTCATGGTGAGTACCGACAGAATCATGGTCACCGACAGCAGCGTCAAAATGGGCACTACCCCGGTGAGCAGCGGGATGCCGTAATCCTGCATGGGCACCGACGCCAGGTCCGCAATAATCAGGGACAGCACCAGCTCAGAGGGCTCCAGTTCCCCCACCTGCCGCTTGCCCATCATCCGCACCCCGGCAATAATGAGGATGTATAAAATGACGGTCCGTATCAGGCCGGTAAACATGATAATCGCCTCCTGTTGGTTCAGTCTTTCCCAGCACGCGAAAATTTATCCCACGAAATGCCCAAAAACCCCTCGAATATTTATACAGAAAAAGGAAAAACGCCATCTTGCCAAGAGGGCGTTTTTTCGATAAAATAACTTGATAACATATGGGCATTAGAACCGGAATGGAAAGCGAGTGAACAAAAGATGAAAGCGACCTTGATCTTAGCCAACGGGAGTATCTTTTCCGGCACCAGCATCGGCTCCGCCGAGACGCGGGTGTGCGAGATGGTGTTTAACACCTCCATGGCCGGCTATCAGGAGATTCTCACCGACCCCTCCTACGCCGGGCAGGGTGTGGTCATGTCCTACCCCCTCATTGGCAACTACGGCGTCAACAGCGAGGATAACGAGTCCCGGAAGCCTTGGGTAGGGGCCCTTGTGGTCCGCCATCTGTCCCCCCGGGGGAGCAACTTCCGCTGCGAGGGCGACCTGGGCAGCTATCTGAAGGAACACAATATCACCGGCATCCAGGGTGTGGACACCCGGGCGCTGACCAAAATACTCCGCAGTCAGGGGAGCATGAACGGAATGCTCACCTGCGCGGAGCATTTTAATATCGCCCAGGTGCTGGAGGAACTGAAAGCCTACAAAGTGGAGAACACCGTCCAGCTGGTCACCCGGCCCGAACCGGAGGTCTTCCCCGCTTACGGCGAGGAGAAGTACCATGTGGCCATGATGGACTACGGTGTTAAACAGCACATGATCGAGTGCCTGCGCAAACGGGGCTGCAAGGTTACCGCCCTGCCCGCCTCCACCCCCGCAGAGGAGGTGTTGGCCGGAGGGTACGACG
>CANDCW010000068.1 GCA_947383275.1 uncultured Bacillota bacterium | reverse complement strand
TCCCCTACGCCATCCGCGTGGTCTCCGAGGTGCTCTCCTCCAACGGCTCCACCTCCCAGGGCTCCATCTGTGGCTCCACCCTGGCCCTTATGGACGCCGGCGTGCCCATCAAGGCCCCGGTGGCCGGCATCTCCTGCGGCCTGATTCAGGACGACAACGGCGGCTTCACCACCTTCATCGACATCCAGGGCGTGGAGGACTTCCACGGCGAGATGGACTTTAAGGTGGCCGGCACCAAGTCCGGCATTACCGCCATCCAGATGGACCTGAAAAACGACGGCCTCACCCATGAGATTATCAAAGAGGCCTTGGACATCACCCGGGACGCGCGCTTCGCCATTTTAGACGAGGTCATGCTGCCCTGCATTTCCTCCCCCCGCCCCGAGGTGTGCAAGTGGGCTCCCAAGATGATTACCATGAAGATCGACCCCGACAAGATCCGAGAAGTCATCGGCAAGGGCGGCTCCGTCATTCAGAAGATTACCGCCGACTCCGGCGCCCAGGTTGACATCGAGGACGACGGCACCATCCACATCGCCTCCCCCGACGCCGCCTCCTGCGACGCCGCCAAGAAGATGATCGAGACCATCGTGTTCGTCCCCCAGGTGGGCGAGCTGTACTACGGCAAGGTGGTGCGCATCCTCCAGTTCGGCGCCTTCGTGGAGCTGGCCCCCGGCAAGGACGGCATGGTCCACATCTCCAAGCTGGCCGAGCGCCGGGTGGAGAAGGTGGAGGACGTGGTCAACATCGGCGACATGATCTGGGTCAAGGTCACCGAAATCGACGAGAAGGGCCGCGTCAACCTGTCCTATAAGGACGCCCTCCGGGAAATTAAGGCCCGCAAAGAGGCCGGCGAACCCATTAAATAACGTTGCTTTATGCGGGACGGCGCGCCGTCCCGCTTTTTCATTTGTGTCATCTGCCAGGCTCATTCCATAATTCTCCTTCTTAAATTTTAACATATTTTCGGCAATGGCATTGATTTTAGTTCCTATAAATACTAAAATTAGGTTCGATCAAAACAAGAAAAGGAGCGTGCTATGAGCTACAGCCTTTTAAGCAAATACCGCACGGAGCTGATGGGGATCGCCATTCTCTGGGTGATGCTGTTCCACTCCTTCGACCTGGATATGGGCCACCCCATTTTGGAATGGGTCCGGGCGGCGGGCTTCGGCGGGGTGGATATCTTTATCCTGCTGTCCTCCATGGGGCTGGCCATGTCCCTGTCCCGGCGGGAGCAGAGCTACTCGCAATTTATGGCCCGGCGGGCGGGCCGGGTGCTGCCCGCCTACTATCTGGTCATGGTGCCGTACACGGTTTTCCTGATCTTAACCCGGGGCGCGCCCTGGAGCGCCCTGATCTGGAACGCCTCGCTGCTCTACTACTGGATGCGGAATGTGGGGGCCTTCAACTGGTATGTGGCGGGCTCCATGAGCTTCTACGCCGTCACCCCGGCCTGTTTCCGCCGCCTGCGCCGCAGCCGGCACAGGGAGGCGTTTACCGGTCTGGCCATCCTGCTCGGCCTGCTGGCGGGCCGGGTGCTGATGGTAGACGGCTTCTGGTACGCCATGGACGTGGCTTTCCGCATTCCCATTTTCTTCCTGGGCCTGCTCATGGGCTTTTACGTGCTGGAGGACCGGCGGCTGGGCTTTCGGGACTGCCTCTTCTGGTGCGCCTGGCTGGGGATTGGCGCGGCCTACCTCCTGCTCCGGGGGAGGGGCCCCTACGCCGACTACCACCCGCTGTGCTATCTGTTCCTGTTTACCACCGTGCCCATGTGCCTGGCCGCCGGCTGGTGCTTCCACCGCCTGCCCTTGGGCTGGCTTCGGAGGTTTTTCCGCCTGCTGGGTGCCCACAGCCTGGAGATTTACCTGCTTAATGTCAGCCTGTTCTCTGAGACGGAGCTGCTGCGCCGTTTTGCCTCCTTCGGCCCCAGCAATCGGCTGTACTATTTGCTGTCCTATGCCGCCAACATCGCCCTGGCCCTGCTGCTCCACCAGATTGTGGGCGTTCTGCGCGGTCTTTTGCCGGGTTATGGGGGAAAAAGCCGGGAAGCTGGGTAAACGCGCACCCAGCTGTGTTTTCAGTTGCCTTTTCCTCTACGATCCATTATAATAGAGGGAACAAAAGGAGGCGCAGTCATGCAATTAAACGTGTTAGCAGTAGGCGACGTGGTAGGCGAGGGCGGGCAGGATATCCTGTGCCGGCGGCTCCCCGGGCTGCGGGAGGAGACGGGGGCCCATTTTGTTGTGGTCAATGGCGAGAACGCCTCCGGCGTGGGCATCACCCCCGCCCAGGCCAGGCGGATCCTGGAAGCCGGGACAGACGTTATCACCCTGGGCAACCACACCTGGAACCGCATCCAGATCGGGGCGTTTCTGGATAAGGAAGAGCGCATCCTCCGCCCCGCCAATTACGCTGGGCGGGTGCCCGGCCGGGGGATGGGCGTTTACGGCTGCCAGGGGCTGCGCCTGGCGGTACTGAACCTGATGGGCCGGGTAAACCTGAACTCCAATCTGGACAGCCCCTTCAAGTCGGCCAACTACTTTGTCAACCGCGGAGGCTACGACCTGCTGCTGGTGGACTTCCACGCTGAGACGACCAGCGAGAAGGGGGCCATGGGCTGGCATCTGGACGGCCGGGCGTCCGCCGTGTGGGGAACCCACACCCACGTCCCCACAGCGGACTGCCGGGTACTGCCCAAGGGCACCGGCTTCGTCACCGACCTGGGGATGACCGGGCCCGTCAATTCCGTGCTGGGCATCAAGCCGGAGAACTCCCTGAACCTCTTTCTGGGGGGGCTGCCCCGGCGGTACGAGGAGGCGGAGGGCAACTGCAAAATCAACGCCTGCCTTTTTGCCATCGATACCGATACCAAAACGTGCGTATCCGTCCGCCGGGCGGATATTGAGGAGTAAGCCATGCTGAAAATCATCCACGGAGCCGACTTTCATCTGGACAGCCCCTTTGCCGGACTGGACCCGGAGCGCGCCGTCCAGCGCCGGGGGGAACAGCGGGAGCTGGCGGACCGCCTAGCCGGCCTGGCCCGGGAAAAGCAGGCCGACCTGGTCCTGCTGGCGGGGGATCTGCTGGACTCAGAGCGGGTCTTCCGGGAGACGGCCCAGGCCCTGGCCCTGGCCCTGGGGGCCATCCCCTGCCCGGTGTTCATCGCCCCAGGCAACCACGACTTCTACAGCCGCCGGTCCATCTGGGCCACCCTGGATTGGCCGGAAAATGTACATATTTTTACCTCCGGCGCCCTGGAACAGGTGGACCTGCCGGGCTGCACCCTGTGGGGCCGGGCGTTTACGGACTCCCACTCCGACACCTGCCCCCTGGACGGCTTAACCGTCCCGGAAGACGGAAAGCTGCACCTGGCCTGCCTCCATGGCTGCGTTGGGGCGGGGAACAGCTACGGACCCATCACCCCTGCGGACATCGCCGCCAGCGGGCTGGACTACCTGGCCCTGGGCCACGTCCACCAGGGAAGCGGATTGCAGAAGGAAGGGCGCACCTACTGGGCCTACCCCGGCTGCCCTGAGGGCCGGGGCTTTGACGAGCTGGGGGAGAAAGGGGTGCTCTACCTGGAGGCCGAGCCGGGCCGGGTGAACGCCCAATTCATCCCCCTGGCGCGGCGCCGGTACGAGATCGTCACGGTGGACATTACCCTGGGGGTAGACATCCTGTCCGCCATCCGGTCCGCGCTGCCGCAGGACCGGTCCGGCCTTATTTGCCGCGTTATCCTCACCGGGGAGGGGAAAGCCCCCGACCTGTCCGCCCTGGAACGGGCGCTGTCCCCGGAGTTCTACAGCCTGACCCTCCTGGACCGCACCCGCCTGCCCCAAAACCTGTGGGCCCGGCGGGAGGAGGACGCCCTCACCGGCCTGTTCCTGCGCGCCATGTGGGAAAAATGCCGGGCTGAGCCGGACAACGCCGTGTACCAGCTGGCCGCGCGCTACGGCCTTGCCGCCTTGGAGGGAGGGGAAGAGGCGTGAAGATTAAATCCATGACCGCCACCTTTGGCAGGCTGGACAGGGCCCGGCTGGAACCCGGCCCCGGCCTCACCCTGATCCACGCCCCCAACGAGGGGGGCAAGTCCACCTGGGCCGCTTTCTGGCGGACCATGCTCTATGGCATCGACACCCGGGACCGAGACAAACGGGGCTACCTGGCGGACAAAAACCGCTACCAGCCCTGGTCCGGAGCCCCTATGGAGGGGGAGATCACCCTGGAGTATGAGGGCCGGGATATCACCATCCGCCGGGGCCCCCGGGGGAACACCCCCTTCGGCTCCTTCTCCGCCGTCTATGCCGGCACCCAGGAGCCGGTCCCGGGCCTCACCGCCTCCAACTGCGGCGAGCTGCTCACCGGGGTGGGGGCGGAGATGTTTGCCCGCTCCGCCTTCCTGGGGGACAGCCAGCTGCCCGTCACCACCGCCCCGGAGCTGGAACGGCGCATCGCCGCCCTGGCCACCTCGGGGGAGGAGGACGTGTCCTTTTCCCAGGCCATGGAGCGGCTAAGGGCCTGGAAAAACCGGCGACAGGTCAACAAGAGCGTGGGGGAGATCCCCAAGCTGGAGGGGGAGCTGGCCCGGGTGCGGGAATCCCTGGACCAGCTGGCGGAGACTTCCGCTCTGGCCGCCCGGTTGGAGGGGGAGCAGTCCATTCTGGAAAAGGAGCGGGAGGGCCTGGCCCTCCAGGCCGCCGCCCACCGGGCCCTGGCGCAAAAGAAGCTGTCTGACCGCTACACCCAGGCGGCGGAGGAGTACCGCGCCGCCCGGGAACAGCTGACGAATCTGGAGGAGGAGTGGTCCGGCCACCCCGTCCCCGGCCGGGAGGAGCTGAAACAGGCCCAGGGGGAACTGCAGTACCTCAAGGTGCTGGATGAGGAGATCAAGCAGGGCTCCGCCGCCCTGGAGGAGGCGGAGGCGTCCGCGGCCAAGGCGAGGGAGGCTGTTAAGGACGAGCACTTTGCCGGTATGTCCGGCGACGAGGCGGTGGCTAAGGCTATGGCTGAATGCGCCGCTTGGCAGGCGACACAAGAAAAGGCCCGGAAATACCAGCGCACCTGTCCTGTGTTTATCGCTGTAGGCCTGGCATGGTTGGTCCTGCTGGCAATTCCTCTTTTCGTGAGACATGGAATGAACTTTATCTCCTTCCTGGCCGTGGGCGTGTTCGCATTTAATCTTATCCTGGCTTGCCTGCAAAAAAGGCGGGTCAGTAAGATAAAAAAAGAAACCACTCAAATTTTGGAGCCGTACGGCGTCCAGACCCCGGAGGAGCTCACCGCCCTGGCCCTGGCCTATAAAGAGCGCTGTCAGGCGGCAGATAAAGCCGCCCACGAGGTTGAAGTCATCCAAAACGCCGTCAAGGAACGGGAGGAAAAGCGGGAGGCCACCAGGGAGCAGCTGCTGGACTTCGTCCACACCTTCGCCCCGGAGGCGAAGGACCTGTTTGGCTGCTCGGCGGCGTTGTCCCGGGCTCTGAACATCGAGCACGACCTGGCCCTGGCCCGTGACCGGGCGGAGGTGCGCCGCCGCCGGCTGGACGACCTGACCGCCCAGGGAGCGGGGGAACCGGCGGGGGAGGTCCCGGAGCTGCCCATCTCTGATCTGGGCCCCCAGGAGACGGACCGGGCCCTGGCCCGGACGGCGGAGCGGCTGGAGCAGATAAGCGCCCAGCTCAACCAGGCCCGGGGCACGCTCCAGGCCATGGGCGACCCCGCCGCCCTGGCCGCCCAGGCGGAGGAGCTGGAGGACGCCCTGGCCCGCCGCAGGCTGGAATACGACGCCCTGGCCACCGCCATGGACGCCCTCACCCAGGCCAACGCCCAGCTTCAGGAGCGGTTTTCCCCAGAGTTGAACCGGCTGACCGGACAGTATATGGCCCGCCTCACCGGGGATAAATATCCGGCGGTCTCCTTTACCCGGGAGCTGGAGGGCCTTGTCCGGGCCGGCGGGGACGTGCTGCCCCGCAGCTCGCTGTACCTGTCCCGGGGGACGGCGGACCAGCTCTATCTGGCCCTTCGGCTGGCTGTGTGCCGGTTGTGCCTGCCTGAAAGGCCCCCCATTCTGCTGGACGACGCCCTGGCCTCTTTCGACGACGCCCGTCTGGAGTCGGCCCTGGAGCTGCTGTGGGAGCTGTCCGGGGAGCAGCAGCTGCTTCTGTTCACCTGCCAAAAGCGGGAGGGCGAGGCGTTGGCCGGAGCCCCCGGGGTCACCAGGCTGGATTTGTAAGGGGGAAGCGTTGCAATCTTCTCCCAAACCGGTTATAATAGCAGCCATAACCTATGGAAACGAGGTACCGCAATGGACGAATACAACCAGCCGTCCCAGCCGGGGCAGGAAATTGAAGGGCAAGAAACGCCCCGCCGCCCAGGCGCGGAGATCTACGAGTGGATTCAGCTGTTCCTAGGCTGCGTGGTGGCGGCTGTGGTGCTGTTCAACTGCGTGGCCCGGCTCACCCGGGTGGACGGCCCCTCCATGGACAACACCCTGGAACACGGGGAAATCATTTTGCTCTGGTCGCTGGGCTACACCCCGGAACAGGGGGACATCGTGGTGCTGAACAAGACTCCCGTCCTGCTGCCGGGCTGGCCTGAGCCCCGGGCCATCATCAAACGGGTTATCGCGACCGGCGGACAGAGCGTGGACATCGATTACGGCAGCGGCTGCGTCTACGTGGACGGCCGCCTGCTGGACGAGCCCTATATCAAGGAGGCGATGTACCCGCCTTTCGCCCCCACCATGCAGCAGATCCACTGGGAGGTCCCCGAGGGTTCCGTCTTTGTCATGGGGGACAACCGCAACAACTCTACCGACAGCCGGGATGTCCAGCTGGGCCCCATCGACACCGGCTATATCATGGGCAAAGCCGTACTGGCCTTGTGGCCAATGGACCGCTTCGGCGCCATATAAGCAAGCCTGTCCCCGGCTGTATCCTCCAGCCGGGGACGCTTTATGCCCAAATCAGATGAATTCATGAAAAAAATATGTTGGAATATGGTGCAACTTTGTTATAAAATAGAAATATCGACCTGAAAGTTCGTGGATTTTGCTAAAAATTCCCATCTCGGCTGTTTCCGGCGTCTTTCAGAACACTAAATCTCTGTCAAGGAGGAAATTAGATGAAAAAGACCCTGAAAAAGACCCTGGCTCTGGCCCTGAGCGCCTGCACAGTGCTGGCTATGGCCGCCACCGCTTTTGCCGCCCCCACCGTCACGCTGGACGGCAGCAGCCTGGGCAGCGGCGCCTATGTGGACGGTCAGGACCGCACCCAGATCCCTGACACGATGGCCGAGGCCATGGGCATGACCGTTACCCGCCAGGAGGGCTCCGTCACCCTGGAAAAGGACGGCAAGACCCTGTCCTTCCAGGCCGATGGCGCGGTCATGGACACCCAGGCCGTGGACGGATATGTCCCCCTGCGCTATGTCGCCGAGTTTTTCGGCTATGGACTGGACTGGAACGCCGCCGGTGAAACCGCCGCCCTCACCAGCCCCGCTGCGCCCGAGGTCCCCGTCGAACCCGAGACGCCCTCCGTCCCGGTTGAAAAGCTACCCGCTTTGGTCTACTCCGAACTGGATGCCCTGATGCAGCAGCAGTCCGCCAAGTACGCCTCCAAAGACAACGTGATGCCCATGCTGTGGCAGGGCCTGCTGGAAATGGACGTCAATGTGGACGGCGCCGCCCGCACCGCCAAGCTCTACGTCCCTCAGGGCACCCCCCAGGGCACTATGTTTGTTGTAATGAATGCCCCCGCCGGCCAGGACGCCGTGTCCTTTATGCAGAATAGCGGCTGGATGGCCAAGGCTGACGCCGAGGGCCTGTGCCTGTTCGTGATGGAGCCCGCCAACGGCGCTTGGGGCACCCCTGAGGCCGAGCAGTCCTATATCAACGCCGCCATTTCCGCCCAGCGGGCCGGCAAGTGGCTCCAGCCCGGCCCCAGCCTCTATCTGGTGGGTTATGGCGAGATCGGCTCCGACCTGCAGAAGTACGCCATGGAAAACCCCCTCGCCGTCGCCGGCGCGGTCTTCCTGGACGCCAGCAATCTTGACAGCGCCTACCTGGCCTCCAACGGGGCTGTCTCCTTCAACACCGACACCAAGACCTACAACGTCACCCGCAAGGAGGTCCCCGTCCCCGTAAAGCTGGTGGGCGCCCAGTCCCAGGACGTGCTCGCCTACTGGCAGGGCGCCGCCAATGACGCCAACGCTGTGGCCCGCTTCGCCCCCGAGGGCAAGGCCGTGCTGGACGCCGCCGTCCGCAGCGACGCCCAGACCTACGACTACGCCGCTCCCGCCACCACCGACATGATCTGGGACTTCATGGGCCAGTTCTACCGCTACGGCGGCGGCGTGCTGTCCAACGCCATTTCCTGGAAGGTGGACTACGACAAGCTGGGCGTGGAGGTCCGGAGCTTTACCGATTCCCAGGGCATCGACCGGCAGTACCTGGTCTACATCCCCGCGGCTTACCGCGGCAGCGCCAAGCTGCCCGTAGTGGTCGCCTATCACGGCGCGTCCACCTCCATGCGCAACTACTTTGAAAACACCCTGTGGTACAACATCGCCGATGAAAAGGGTATTATGCTGGTCTTCCCCGAGTCCACCCTGGTGCCCGTGCCCGGAACCCTGGGCGGCGGTGAAGCCAACCCCACCGCCTACCGCGCCCTGTGGCAGGTGGAAAATCCCGCCCTGAAGCTCACTGATGCCGTGTACGCCAACGACCTTCTGGACCACCTGGCCGCCAACTACAGCCAGGTTGACGAGAGCCGTATCTATTGCACCGGCCACTCCATGGGCTGCATGATGACCCACTACCTGGGCAGCACCGACGTATCCCACCGCTTTGCCGCCATGGGCGCCACTTCCGGCCCCCTGATGGCCCGCGAGACTACCGGCACACAGATTGTCCCCATGCTCCACACCATGGCCGAGTACGACATGTGGAGCTACGACCTCCAGAAGGACGGCACCATGACCACCAACGCCGTGGACATGTGGCTGATCCGCAACGGCTTTGCCACTGAGGAGAACGTGGCCGAGGTCCGCAAGTCCGGGGCCAGCGAGAGCTCCACCTCCGGCCGCTGGAACAACTTTGTGTGGAAGAACGAGGCCGGCCAGCCCCTCTTCCGCTACATCTGGGTCCAGGGCAAGGACCATGTCAACCTGCCCGCCGAGAACCAGCTGATCTGGGACGAGTGGTTCAGCCACTTCACTCTGGATCCCGCCTCCGGCGTCCGCAGCTACGACGGCGCCCCCATCCAGTAATCGGAACATCCAATTGATTTTCCCCCGGTACGGCCTCCGCCGTGCCGGGGGCTGTTTCTCTTTCCACACGACCAGCCTTTCAGAAGATTATGGCTTGGGTACGGGAGGGGGATCACAATATGCTGGTCATCGCCTTTTTCCCGGAGCAGTTAGCCAGCTATACCGGCCCCGCTTCTCCCTGGTACGTCCCCTCCTATACCGTGGCCGCGCAGAACGGCCTTTTGACGGGGAGCGACGTGGAGCGTACCCCCCAGGGGGAGGCCGTAGAGCAAAGCGTTAACCACTTAAAAGATATGATGTTGCTTGATACGATTCCCGCTGCCCCCCTCCGTGCCAGAAGCCCCCGACAGCAGCGACAGTGCTGGCCTGACGAACAACCCGGAGATACGGCAGGAGATGATCCGCCTGATTAACCAGACCCAAAAGGACAACGGGGTAAATGAATTGGACTTCGGTATCCAAAAAGAAGTCAATCAATTTCCAAAATAAGCTCCAGCACCCTTCTAGCACAGCTCTTCAAGTCGCTCCGGTTGACCGCCCCCAGTTTCATAGCCTCCTCCACCCGCTCCGGGTAGCCATTGGCCATTTTCAGGTCGTTGCCGGCCAGGATCTCCTTGTAGTGCTCCCCACGGGTCCACCAGTCAGACATTACCAGACCGGCATAGCCCCACTCGCCCCGCAGGATGGTGGTCAGCAGTTCCCGGCTCTCCGAGGCCCGGCGGCCGTTAATGACATTGTAAGAACTCATAATAGCCCAGGGCTGTTCTTCCCGAACAATGATTTCAAAGGCCCGCAGATAAATCTCCCGCAAAGCCCGCCGGGACAGGCGGGAGTCGCTGTATTTCCGGTTGGTCTCCTTGTTGTTGCAGGCGAAGTGCTTCACGGTGGCTGCAATATTTTGAGACTGGATGCCCCGCACCATGGCCCCGGCCAGCCTGCCGGTAAGCAGCGGGTCCTCGGAGTAATACTCAAAATTCCTGCCGCACAGGGGATTTCTATGGATATTCACCGCCGGGGCCAGCCAGACCGAGATGTTGTTTTCCTTCACCTCCGCAGCCCCGGCCGCACCAACTTTACAGACCAACTCCCCGTCCCAAGTGGCGGCCAGCAGAGTGGCGCAGGGCCAGGCGGTGGTGCAGATACCCACCTCGGGCTGGACGCGCAGACCGGCGGGGCCGTCAGCGGTAGTGAGGTTTGGCACGCCGTACTCCGGGAGATTGCCCAGTCCAAAGGTGTTGGACACTCCCACGTTGGGCTGTCCGCCCAGCAGGTGAATGAGGCCGCTGTCGCTGAGCTGGTCTATAAAGTCATCCAGACTCAGCTTTCCCTCCGCCACATCGGACAGGAGCTGTACCCCATCCGCATAGGGCTGGGTCAGCGTCCAGCGTCCCCGCCCCGGCGTGGCGGGGGCCACCGCCTCCAACTGAGCCGCAGTGAGGGGCTGGAACAGGTTAGCATTGGTGTCCACCGCCGGGGCGGCGGGCAGCTTTTCATAGCTTCCATCCGCCAACAGGCGTTCAGCCAGATGGGAAGGAGCCAAGACATCCCCACATAGACGGATCACCTCAGTCTCTTTCTGCTCCCAGGCCCAGTCCAGCTCCACAGCCTCCCGCACAGAGGTCCCCGCATACAGAGTATACCGCCCTTTCTCCAGCACCCAGGCGGAGGGGGCGATCTTCCCCAAGTCATCGAAGCTGGCCATATCGGCGATGGCAAAGGACAGCTCCACTGTCTCACGTTCCCCCGGCTCCAGCAGCCTGGTCTTTTGAAACGCGCCCAGGCACCGGGCGGGCTTTTGCAGCAGTCCCCAGGGGGCGGAGTAATAGAGCTGGACCACCTCTTTGCCTGGGCAGTTCCCAGTGTTGGCCACCCGGACGGCCACCCTGATTTTGCCGTTCTCCGCCCCGGCCCGCGCCGTCTCCAGGGCAAAGCTGGTGTAGGACAGGCCGTAGCCAAAGGGGTAACACACCCGCTCCGCAGCCCTTGGCAGCGTCTCAAAGTACCGGTAGCCCACATAGATATCCTCGCTGTACTCCACATAGTGGGGGGAGTCATGAAAGTGGGCTGTGGAGGGGTAGTCGGACAGGTCCTGGGCAAAGGTATCGGGCAGCTTGCCGCAGGGATTGGCCTTTCCGGTGAGCAGAGCGGCGATAGCCGCGCCCCCCTCCATCCCCCCCTGCCAGGCCAGCAAAGCGGAGGAAATGCGGTCGTCCTCACAGAACCAGGATACGTCCACCACACCGCCCGCATTGAGCACCACCGCCACCTTGTCAAAGGCGGCGCGGACCTGCCGCGTCATGCGGCGCTCTTCCTCGGTGAGGTAGTAGTCCCCTCTGGGAAAGATGTCTTTGGCCCTTCGGGGCATATTCAGCTCGTCGGGCCAGGGGTAGTCCGGCTCCTGATAAAAGACCGGCTCCCGGTCCCAGCCCTCTCCGGAGAAGCGGCTGAGGACAATCACCGCTATATCCGCGTCCTTTTTTGCGGACTCCACCAGACTCTGGGGCAGCGCCGGCTCGGCCATCAGGCCGGGGACGTCCCCTGCCTCATACCGCTTCTCCACGTAGTCCCGGTAAAAATCGGACAGGGGCTCATAGAGGGATACGCCCTCTTCTTTCAGGCCGTCATACAGATTTTTCACATAGGCCACGGTCACATCCCCGCTGCCGCCGCCGCCCTTCACATAGTCGAAGCTGCCCTTGCCGAACAGGGCCACCCGGGTATCGGGAGCCAGAGGGAGCAGATTTCCGTTGTTTTTCAGCAGCACCGCCCCCTCCTGCGCGGCCTGCCGGGACAGGGAGATGTGCTCCGGACTGGCTGTCACACGGCGGTCGCCTTCCAGGGGCAGATTGGGCTGATAACGGGCGCGAATCCATTTTTCCATAAGAATTCCTCCTTGAAAAAAGCGCCGTCGGCCGACGGCGCTTTCTGATTTATTCCTTGACGCCGCCCAGGGTGACGCCCTCCACGATAAACTTGGACAAAAGCAGGTAAATAACAATGATAGGCACAATGGCGATGGTAATCATCATGTAAATTTTGCCCATATCGAAGTTCATGTAGTCCGCGCCCCGGAGGGTGGCGATCATGATGGGCAGGGTCTGCTTGCTCTTGGAGGTAATCACCAGGGCGGGAATAAAGTAGTTGTTCCAAGAGCCTACGAAGGTGAAGATGGCCTGCACCGCAATGGCGGGCTTCATAATAGGCAGGACAATGCGGTTGAAGGTGCCGAACTCCCGAGAGCCGTCAATCCGGGCCGCCTCAATCAGCTCCTTGGGCAGGGAGGACTGCATATAGCTGTGCATGAAGTAGAACACCGCAGGGGAGGCAATGGAGGGAATAATCAGGGGGAGCAGGGAGTCGTCCAGCCCCATGTTGGTGATCAGCCGCAGGAAGCCCAGCGCGGTCACCTGAGTGGGCATAACCAGGATGGCCATGATAAAGGTAAAGGCGGCGCGCTTCAGCTTGAAGTCGTAGGCGTAGATGCCGTAGGCCGTCAGGGCGGAGAAGTAGGTCACGATGGCGGCGCAGCAGCCAGAGACAATCAAACTGTTCTGGATGCCCTTCAGGATGGGGATAGCCGGGTCGTTGATGACGCTTTTGAAGTTGGTGAGCAGGCTGGAGCCGGGCAGGGCGGAGAAGCCCAGCTGGAGCTGCGCGTGGGAGCGGGTGGCGTTGACAATCAGGATGTAGAAGAAGAACAGACACAGAAACGCCAGAATAATCAGCACCACATGGGCCAGAATGGTTCGTCCGCTGGATTTTTTGTTCTCCATTACGCTTTGCCCCCTTTCTTGGCGCGCTTGGCCGCGGACTTGGAGCCGTCCGGGTCGGAGTCGGTGTTCATCTTAAAGACGAACCAGCAGAGAATGGCGCTGATGATAAACAGGAAGACGGACAGCGCGCCGGCGATGCCGTAGTTTTTGGCCTGGAGGTGTTTATTCAGGTACATAATCAGCGTCATGGTGGTGCGGTCAGGGGCGCCCTTGCCGCCGGTGAGGATCTGGGGCACGTCGAACATCTGCAGGCCGCCGATGAGGGAGGTAATCAGGGTGTAGGTCAGCAGGGGCTTGATCTGGGGCAGGGTAATCTTGAAAAATTTCTGGAGATGGGTGCAGCCGTCCAGTTCCGCCGCCTCAAAGATGGAGGGGTTGATGCCCATAATCGCCGCCATCAGCATAATGGTGGTGTTTCCGAACCACATGAGGAAGTTCATCAGCCCTACCAGAGTGCGGGCGCCCAGGGTAGACTCCATAAACCGGATGGCCTCTCCCACCACACCCATGCGCAGCAGGATGCTGT
>CANDCW010000067.1 GCA_947383275.1 uncultured Bacillota bacterium | reverse complement strand
CTGTTTTCCTCTGAATTTTTCCTTCAATCACCCTTGACTTCATACCACTGGACTATCATTTCATTGTAACGCCGCCAACTGCTCCAGCGGCGTGTAGGTGAAGCCCACCGCCTCGTGGGCCTTTCGGTTGATCTGTTCCATATCCGCCAGCAGGCCGTCCGTCAGCGCCTTCTCGCCATCGGACTGAACAGACGCCGCCAGCTTCTGCTGCTCATTGTAGAGCCGCACCAGTTCGCCCCGCAGCTTGATAAGGGCCTTGCTGCCCGCGTTGGGTTTACTGGCATCGGAGATGGCCGCGTCGAACTCCGTCCGCACGTCCACCGCCATGGCCCGGATGCCGTTCACCTTGTCCTGCATGGGGTTGACGCACATGCGCTCCAGCACAGTTTCCACCCCGGGCCGGTCCCCCGGCTTCTGCCAGAGGTAGTTTTTCAGGGCCAGCAAATCCTGGGACTCCACCTGACTGTGGCCGGACAGCCACGCCTTGGCCTGGGCGATAGGGTAGTAATTGAGGTACTTGCGGTCCGACACCGGGACGCCGTCCTTCCGAAGCTGGCACAGGATATCGTCAGCCAGCTCGTTGGCGGCATCGGGCACCGGGATCGCAGCCACCTCCGCCTGCATCTGTTCCAGTTCGTCCAATGTGATGGACGCAGTGGCCTGTCCGGCGCGCCCCGCCTGCTTGTCCGCCAGCACCGCCAGCCGCTTGGTGCGGTCTGAGATGTTGTCCGTCACCACCTTCAGCTCCAGCCGGTCATAGAGGGCCTCCAGGATCTTCTCCTGGGGATCGTTGAAGTTGGGGATCTCGTTGGACGCCGCGAAAAAGGAGATGACGGGGATGGGATAAGTACGGCCCTCGTTGGTGTACTTGCGCTCATTGAGGGCGGTGAGCAGGGAGTTGAGCACCCCGTCATTGCATTTGAAGATCTCATCCAGGAACACAATGTCCGCCTCGGGGATTTTTCCGGCAGTGAGTACAGAGGGCTCGCCGGAGTGAAGTGCCGCCAGGGCCGCCCGATAATCCGCCAGCGCCGCCGTGTGCGCTCTCAGCAGTTCATAGGTTGACGGCGAATCCTTTTGGCTGGAAAAGCTTTCTACAAAACACTCTAGCTTTGAACGCAGATGCTGGTAGAGCTCATCGCCGCTTACAACAGACTCTGGCACGCTGCCGGGGAGCAGGCTGGACAGGTCAACGCGCCCGAAAAGCTGTTCCTCATCGGTCTGCTTGGACAGTAGGCGCTCAAACTGCCGGGCCCCGGTGATCCGGGCGCGGAACTGGTTGATGGCGTAGCTCTTGGCCTGGCCGGGCGCGCCCAGGATGAACAGGTTCTTTCGGGTGAGCAGGGCGATGGCGATGGCCTCCACCAGCTCCTCCCGCTCCGCCACCTGGCCGTTCACGTCGGCCATCACGGCCAGCATACGGTCACACAGGGACTGTGTATTTTGATTTGGCATGGTTTTACCCCTTTCAATCCTTTGATAATTCCAGAGATTTTTCATACTCCGTATAGCAAAGCGGACAGGACAGATTGCGTTGGGGCTGGTATCCTGCCGTTTGCAGGAGCGCCACATACAACAGGGCGTCCCGCTCATGCTGGAACACCTTCACCTCTATCGGGTCACCGCAAAAGACGCAATGCTCCAAAACCACTTCACAGGATGTCCCAACCGATTTCCGCCGGATTTCGTAGCTGCGGACAATTTCCCGCAACCCATCGTCCGGCATATGGAACAGCGCCGCAAACCGCTCCCCGAAATCCTTCGTCTGGCTTTTCAAGTCGGTGTTTTCCGCCCGCGCCTTGGTCAGCTGGAGGCGCAGGAACCGGGCGTCCTGACCGACATTTTCGCCCAACTCTTCCACATCCGCCCATTCGCTTTTCCGATCAATGAAATGCCGCGTCATGAAGCGAGACAGCCGGCGGCAAAACCCTTGCAATGCCGCGCGCAGACGGTACATCATCACAGCCATTCTCCGCCTACGCTGCGCTCAGTTGCTGATACAGCCTGCCGCCCTCCCGAATGGCGTCGAGAGAAATGATGTTTCCTCCACGGAACTCCTTCGGAGCGCCAGTGATGCCGGTCAGGCGGCGGACCTCCTTGCAGTTGAGCAGCTCATATTTCAGCTGCGCGTAGATACGTTTTTTCAGAGAACCCTTGGCCGGGTCGTAGGTGTCCACGCAACGGATCAGCCGGATGGCCAACTGTTGGTACACATCGTCCCGTTCAAGGTGCGCGGCCTGGATCAGCGTCCAGTTCTGCCGGATCACGGTGTCGATGCAGTGGAGGTGCTCCTCCACCACGCGGTTGCGAAGCTCATAGGAAATATTGTTTTTCATTTCAAAAACTCCTTGTATTTTGGGGGCCTGTGCGCGGGGCGCAGGCCCAATTTGTTTGCCGGCCATTCGTGTGCCCTGTGTCAAGCCGCGATGACCCGGTACTTCAGGGACAGCTCTCCCCGAACATTCTTGTCAAAGACGAGCTCCCGCCCGGTGCAGGGGGCGATCTTCCTGCGTCGGTCACGGAGCAGGTGCTCATAGCCCCTGCTTCCCCTGTGGCGGCGGGCGTTCTGCCGTCCGGCGCCACTGGGAAAGCTCCGAAAAAAGCCCACCATGCTCCAATATCCGGCGTTCGGGGATTGGGCCGCCTTGCGGGCCCAGCCGTCCATGGCCTCCTGTTCGTCCTCCGTGGCCGGGCGGAACCCGCCGTTGTAGACGGAGAGGATATCGCCATCCAGCTCAAATCGAGCAGACCGCTCCACCCGCAGCTGGGACGTTTTCTGATTGGGATCGTTCAGTCCTTCCGTGGTGTTGAGCACCAGGTCAAAGCCATAGCTGCGCACAGCGGCGATGCGGCGGGGACCCCGCAGCCAGGGCGCAAAGCCAGACGTTTCCCCGTTGCGCCAGAGCAGCTCCAGGAAAATGGGCCGTTCCTGTGCCATTCGCTTAAATTCGTTCAGCGTCATGTTCAGCGTCCTTTCTTTAAACTCTACGGTGCTTTTTCAACGATCTTCCAGCAGAAATTCAAAATTACTCCCGCAGGCAGGGCCTTAAACTTCTCCTGCCGCTCCGGGGAAAGGGCGCTATACACCTGACAGACCACGTTAGCCGTCACAGTGTCCAGCCAGGTCCAGCCCTTCTCGTTTTCAAAAGGCTCGCACAGGTCGTACTGCCCGGACGCTTCGCCGCTGGGGCGGATCATGTGCAGGCCCCCGGATCGCACGATCTCGCAGCACTCCAAAAACGTCAGGCCATTCCTCGTTCCAGGCTCACACATGGCTTCCGGCCTCCCCGGCGTCCTTTTGCCGGTATTCTGCCTCCAATTCTTGAGCCGGCGTATAACGGCGCAGGTTCTGATTGACATATTCGCTGGCGTGATGCATCAGTGCGCCGCACAGCTCGCCCATGATTTTGGCGGCCTCCAGGTCACGTCTCAGCGTTTTCAGCGTGCCCACATGGAGGGAGCACCGCCTGGATTCATCAAACTTTCCCTTCAGATAGCAGTCGATGTAGATGCCCTCACAGCCATAGTTGACGATGGGCACAAAGTCAAATTCGTAGGCGGTGAGCTTTACCCCTTCGTGCCTGCCCCCCTCGTGCTCACAGGGCAGGTAGTAGTCCAGGATGGCCCCGGCCCTGTCGAAATCGCCGTTTGCCTTTGCCCTTCGGATCACGCTGCTGAACAGGCTGCCGCCGGTGTCCCGGAACACCTCGGTGGGCTTCTCCGGCGGGAAATTCTGTTCCAGCCAGAGCTGTGCCCGCTCCCGATCCCAGTCGTTGAACAAATCTAGGAATTGCTTGCTGTGCCGGAACTGGCGCTGCTCATCCCGGCTCGCATAGAACCTGCTGCGTTCCTCACAGCGGCCGTAGTACCCCACCTGCGTTGAAAAACTGTCATAGGGATGGGCGGTCTGCACCGTGTCATAAATGGCCTTCAGCAAATCGTCCCCGGTCAGGCCCTTCTGGATCGGGATGACCTTCTCCAGCTCGCCGCCGCAGTCCTTACAGCAGCCCATCAGGCTGACGCCCAAGCACTCGCTGAGTTTGAAATAGTTCAACGCCCAGTGGGTGGGGATGAAGTGGTCGTTGTAAAAATTGGTGGCGGCATCGGGCCGGCCCGCCAGACGGTGGCAGCATTCGCAGTATCTGTTTACCATTTTTCAGTCCTCCTTTGCGTCAGTCCGCACCCGCGAACGGTCGAAAGAGTACAGGGGAAGCAGCCTGTCATAGTTCAAGTAATAAAAATAGTAGGGTTTCAGGCCGTCGTCTATCTCAATGACCTCTCCATACTCCAGCTCCATCCCAGCATCGGAAAAAGTCTGCTCCACAGATTCCCTCTGCATGGCGTCATAAAACTGCTTGGCAGTCAGGCCAAGGGTTCCCTCACAGCGCAGCCTGTAGCGGGATTCTGAGGGGGAGATGTGCGCACCCGGCTTGTAGTCCTTTCGGTTGAGGCGCCATTCCAGGAACTCGCTCTTCTCATCCACAAAGCCGTAGACGCGGCACACCGGCGGGGAGGTCAGCCGGGGGCACCACTTGGGGGGCTTGTATTTCGGGTCGGACTTGCGGAACCGCTTAGATTTCCGTTTTTTCGGGAAACCATTGCAGTAGCGCGCGCAGCCCACAAGCTGGTGGTACTGGCAGCCGGGGCAAGTCGGCACCGGGAAGGTGTACTTTGTTTTTGCCATCTACGACCCCTCCCTGATGCGAGAGTTCTCATTTCCAGCACGCCCGTTCAGCCATTCCTGCACAAATTCCCGATCAGATTCGTGAAACAGCGATATAAACATATCTCGGAAGCAGTTTACATTGGCGGGAAGCCGTTCATTTTGCGCACTCCACATCTGAAACATCCAACGGTAGATCTCCGTCAACAGTTCATCCGGCGTGGCCTGGCCGGGCAATTCCCTGCCGATGCACAGGTCACCTCCACAGATTCGGCATCGGCCGATTTTGCACAGGCGGCGGCCTTCTTCCGGCTCCAGGGTGGTATACTTCAGTTCGAAGCCGGAGAACTCAAAATAGTTCATGAGGTGATTAACCTGTATGGCTATGTCATCATTTTTCCAGTCAATACAATGGCACATCGACTGTTTATGCTCACATTCCCGCATTACGCCGCCTCCTCGTTGTTCCATTTTTCGCACAGCTCAATGACCCTCTGACACTGATCCATTTCAAACCCGCCGATATGGGCGCGCTCGGGCCGCAGATGGAGCTCACCCGCCAGCCAGCGGTACGCCCCCGTCCGGGTCATGCGCCCGCTTTTCCAAAGGGCGTCGAACACCCGGTGGGCCTCCATCCGCTTCAGCCGCAGCACCTCATTGGCCACATTGCCCAAGGCCCGCGTGGTGCCCTTGTGGCAGCCCACCCGGGCGTTGCAGTTCTGGCATTGATAGACAAACTCGCCCTCCATGCCCAGCCGCCGGGCGGACTCGCCATAGACCGCTTTGGCGGGAATCAGCTTGATCACACCGCCGCAATATCTACAGATGTCGTTCTCCTTCACACGCTGCACCCCCTACGCCGCCTTTTTGGCGGTCTTAGCCTTGGCCTTGGAGGGTTTGGCCTTCTTTTCCGCTTTTTTTGGCTCGGCTTTGGGGGCCTTCTGCACCACCACCGGGGCAGCCACAGGCTCCCGCATGGCGGTCTGCATATAGTAGGCTCCCTCAGTGGACAGATCCAGCATCCCTGCCTGGGCGATGCCCAGGGTGGCCGTGCCGGACAGCGAACGCAGGCAGGCCATCAGGTCGGAGATGAGATACCAGTATCCGCCCTGGGGCGTTCCCGTCAGCGGGGCGGTCTCCAGCTCCTGGCAGGCTTCCCCCAGCTCTCCCTTGCAGGAGAAGGTGATCCGCCCGCCGTCAAAGGCCAGCTTCACCCGGCCCTTGGGGTCTACCGCCGCCACGGTTTTCAGCGTCCGCCGAAGCTCGGCCACATCGGTGAGCAGCGTGAACTGGTTGCGGATGTTGTTCATCAGCCGGTCCGTGTCCATATAGTCGCCCTCCATCAGCATGGCCCCGAACGTGAGCCCCGGACGTTGGAACACCAGGAACTTCCCGGCTACGCCCACGTTGAACTCATCTGCGTCCGAACACAGTCCGGCCAGCTTTTCCAGGGAGTTGGCGGGCAGCAGCAGGCTGATGTTCCCGGCGGATTTGTCGTCGCCCTTGGCGGCGACCAGGCACCGGCCGTTGTAGCCCACTCCCTTCAGCCCTTCCCGGGTGAACATCAGGTTTACGCAGCGCATCAAGGGTTTGTCCTTGTCCTCAGATGTGGCGAACATGGTCTGCCGGGCCATGGACGGGATGCCGGACAGCTTTACCGTGTCCTCCGGGAACGGGAGCTCTATTTTGGGGAATTCGCCTCGCTCCCCGATGCCCCAGCTGTAGATGGTCTCCCCGCTGCGCAGTGTGAGCACGCGGGTTCCCGGCCTGCGGCGCAGCTGCGCCGTCTCGCCGGACATCAGCCCCAGCATCCCCGCCAGCAGCTTGGCGTTCATCACCAGCGCGTCATCTTCTCCAACGGTACAAACCAACTTCTGCTCCAGGGAAGTCTCAATGTTGGTGGCAGTGAAGGTGAGTGTACCCGCGGCGGCGTCAGCCTCTAAAAGCACCCCCTTCAGCGGTTCCAGGGGTGCGTCCTCCGACGCGACGGCAGCGGCCTTTTGGACGGCGCTCAACAGCTCCGCCCGATTTATCGTGATGTTCAAAATTTCCTCCTTTACGCGGCAAAGCCGTCGAGGGTGAATTGATTTTCGTCCACGACAGACTTCTTCGGTTTCTTTTTCTTCTTTTGTTCTTCCAGCGTCCGTTCCAGCAGGCCGTCGAACTCCTTCCGGCGGGTACGGGCGCTGGTGTCCTGGATGGCGGCGGCTTTCGGTGTCGGAAGCTCTGGCGCGGGCGGGGCTGCGGCGCGAGCACGCCGCTCGGGGTTGATGACCGCCATCTTTTTGAATGCGGCGGCGATATCCTCCACATTGTCCTTGATGCCCAGGGCCAGTTCCTTCGCCATCTGGGAGGTCAGATCCCGCACGTCGCTCATGGCGGCCAGACCTTCCTCAGAGAAGCCACCTTCGATGATGCCCGCCACCGCCAGCTTGGAGGCCATCAGCTTCATGGCCTTGGCCTGCATGGTGTCCTTGTAGTAGAGCAGGTAGACCTCTACTCGGGGCGCGGTCTGATTGATGCGCCAGCTCCGGCGGGACGCCTGCCGCAGGGTGAACAGGTTATAGCCCATGCTGTAGAAAATCAGTGTGGTAAAATCATTCAGATCGAGCCCTGTCTCCACGCATTTTGGATTGGTGATGAGCACCTGGAGCCCCGAACGCACCCGTTTTTCCACCCATGCCTCCCGCTTGCCGGGGGAGACGGTGGGCGGGAGGATCTCCGTGCGGTACCCCTCCCCGGTCAGAAGCTTTAACAGCTTTTGCTGGGAATCGGTACGGGTCCAGCTGGTGTAGATGAGCACTCGCTCTCCTGCCGCCGCCTTTGCCCGGACGATCTCCAGCACCTTCTCCTCCTTGGGAAGGATATCGTCAAAGCAGGCGGCATTGGCGGGCTTTACGATCACACTGCCGTTAATGGGGTCAACGATCTCAGGCTGGTCATAGGGCTGGTCCGGGTAGACGGTGAGCAGGTTCAGATAGGCGGACAGCAGCTTGTTGGCCGCCTTTCGGTCTGTTTTCAGCACCTTCTGCAAAATATGTTCAGCCTGTTTGTAGCCGTTCTCCACCGATTCAGGCATATCCAGCGGCACCGGGATCTCCTCATAGTCCGGCAGGTCCTTTCCCATGTCGGACAGGGAGAGGAAGCTGGTATACTCCAGCAGGAACCGGGAATACACCAGCGGCGACACGCCGGGAAGCTGCCTACTTCGCACCCGCCGCTTCACCGTGCGCCGGTTGGAGTTATAATCCGGCTCTGACAGCTCGTAGACGTTCTCAGTGACGCCGTATTCATCGTCAAACCAGGCGGGTTTGCGGTAAGGTTTGCCGTCCCGACCCATCAGGCCGGGCACCAGGCGGTAAAGCAGGTGAAACAGGCCCGAGCTGTACCCGTTGATGAGGGTGGCGGTCATGCCCACAAACAGCCTGGACACGCCGAACAGCTCGCCCATGGCGTCCCCCTGGCCGCTGGCGTTGTTGTACTCATGGAGCTCATCGCATAGCAGCCCGTCGATTCGTCCCCGGTACTTCTTTTTGATGTAGGTGCTCAGGGGAAAGCGCCGGCAGGCCCCCCGCACCGGCTCATAGCCGTCCAGGTTGGCCTCGATGTCGTCCAGGCGGGCCAGGACGCGCTCGTTTTTTGTCCTCTTACGGTGCATTGCCGCCTGGGGGCGGTACACCCAGCCGTAATCGCTGATCTTTGCCCAGGGGATGTTCCTCCCCGGATTGATGGCGGACCACAGGGATGTCCCGCAGCTTTTGCAGGCGTGGTTTCCCCGGTGCTCCCGTATGAAATAGAGCTGATCCGCATTCACCTCGTATTTTGTGCCGTCGCCGCTAATCGTCATCTGCACGAGCTTCCCGCAGTCCGGGCAGCGGAAGCCCTTTGCCCTGTGGTCATAGGTCACGGCGGGGTAGCGCATATACCCGTCCCTGGCCTTCTCCTTGCTGAACACGGCGTACACGCTCTTGTCTCCGGCCTGGTAGGCGGCGTACAGCCGGTCCAGGTCGGTAATGCTCTTGACCACCATGGCGAAGGTGTTGGGCAGGGTCTCGCCGATCTCCCGCACCCATTTCCCGGTGACGTGGGAAGGGGCCATAATGAGGTTGAAGGTCTTACCCCGCTTGCCGGCGGCGGCGTGCATTCCCTGGAGCGCGCCTATGGCCGTGGAACCGATTTTCGTTTTGCCACTTCCACATTCCGCCACAATGAGCGCGACCTTCTTGCGGTCTAACTGCCGCTTGGTGGCCTCCGCCACAGCAAGCTGGGCGTCGTACAGGGAGTACCCCGCTTTCGCCATGATCGTGTCGTTGACGGCCAGCACCTCCTCGGACAAGGGCTCCGCCGCCGGGTCGAACAGGGGCTGGAACTGGCTGCGGATGCGCTGGGCTACCGTGGGGCCAAAGGCGTTCAGGTAGCCCACAACGCTTTTCACATCGCCGAAGCCGTCCGGTTGACCGGGAACCGCGCCTGGGATGGTGATGGCCCCGCTTTTCAGGCCGGCCTCCAGGATTTCCACCACATTGGCGTCCTCCGGCTTTAAGCTCAGAACAAAGGCGTCCAGTTTTTCTCTCAACGAGAACACCTCCAGCTGCCGCAGGTCGCCCCGGGCAGTGAGCTCATCCAGCACATAGTCCCGAAACGCAGGGATCATCGGCGCGGCGGTCTTACGGTCCACCTCTTCAAACAGGCGGTCCCGGTCCCCGGCGGGGCAGAAAATGTAACACCTCCGGGGCTGGAGTTCCTGCTGGACGCCTGCTTCCGCTTCATCCTCCTCATTGCCCTGGATCTGGGCGGTGAGGGCGTCGTCGTTGGCCATCAGCGTAGCGGAGGCATATACCCCGTCGTGGGTCAGCTGCCGCCGGTAGCCCTTGGGCGCGCTCTTGAGGTCCCGCTTTGTTTCGTTCTGCACCGCTTCAATCGTGCCGCCGCCGTAGATAGCGTCCGACATAGCCCGCACCATCTCCGGGTAGCCGCCAAAACGGATGGCGGTGATGGTGCTGTTGTCCCGATCCACCATAATGGTGTCCGCGTAGGCGGTGAGCCGGACCTTCGATTTGGGATCGAAATAGGACAGCTCAATCAATCTGCTTTCTGACATTCATCCGTGTACTTCCTTTCTGGACGCAAAAAAAGACCGTGACCGCCCCCATGGGCAATTCACAGTCTTCATGGTCCGTATTTTGTTCTTCCAGGCCGTGTTAGTCCGGCGGAGGACATAGTACGCCCCCTTTCATCGCCGTTCCTCCCTCGCTTACTCCGCCCTAACTTACTCCGCCCTGAAATACAGGTTCATTGTACCATGCCAGAGTGTGGGTGGATAGGTGGAGGGGTTCCACCCGCCTGTTCAGCGGAATAAAAACATGGTTGCAAAAGCAGCGGCGCTGTACTATCATTTTAAGAAAAAGAGAGGGAGGGAACCTTATGAAATCATCGCGGCTCTTGACCGCCTATTTCAGTCCCACAGGAACTACCCAGAAAATCGCCCATACGGTGGCGGAGGGCATCGCTTATCCCAACCAGGACATTGACCTGTCGATCCCGCAAAAAATGGAGGAGATCAGCGAGGACACAGTATTGCTGGCCGTCGTCCCGGTATATGGGGGCCGTGTCCCCGCCGTGGCCCTGAAGCGAATGTCTCAAATGCGCGGCAATGGACAAAATGCTGTGGCTGTGGCGGTCTATGGGAACCGGGAGTTTGAGGACGCCCTTTTGGAGCTGAAAAACACCATGGAGGATATTGGCTTCCGGGTGATTGCCGCCGCCGCTTTCATCGCGGAGCATTCCATTGTCCGCTCCATCGCCGCCGGCCGCCCCGATGAGGATGACCTGGGGACGGCGCGGGAGTTTGGAGCACAGGTGGCGGAAAAGCTGTCCAAGGATGACCGCCCATCCGCCGTCCAGGTTCCAGGCAATATGCCGTATCGGGAATTTGGCGGAATGCCCGCCCACCCCAAGGCGGGGAAAGCCTGTATCAAATGCGGCCTGTGCGCCAAGCGGTGTCCGATCGGCGCGATCCCCACAGAGCACCCGGACACAACAGACCCGGAAAAGTGCATCACCTGTATGCGCTGCGTAGCGGTCTGTCCTAAAAAGGCGCGGTCGCTGCCCGCCCCCATGCTGCTGGCCTCGAAAACGATGCTGAGTGTGAAAGCGGCAGGACACAAAAAACCTCAAACCTTCCTTTGAACTGCCGCAGTAAAATGAGAAAGGCCCGTGCCGTCGAATTTGACGGCACGGGCCTTTTGTCACCACTTGCTCAGAATTTTGCCATACATCTGCTGCTTCTCCCGCTCAAACCGCTGCACCACCAGCGTGACGTGATCCCCGGACTGGAACTCGGAGTCCTCGTGCTGATAGGAGTAGTTGCACATACAGACCGTGCCGTCCGGCAGGTTGCAGAACACTCCGCCGCCGTATTTCCCGGCGATCACCGCATACCGTCGGCTGCCCACGGGATGACGCTGCTCCGCGCCCTCGAAGGGGTTGGTCTCCGTCTCCTTCACCGAGATCAGCAGCTCCCGCCGGGCGGCGTCGTAGCCTTTCACAATGCAGTCCAGTTCATCGCCGGGGCGGTACTGCTCCCGCAGATCAGCGATGGCGGTGTAGCTCAGTTCCCGCTGGGTCAGGTCGATGTCATGGCCGTAGCACTCCGCCAGACAGCGCCGGGGCCCCACCGCCAGCAGGCGGCATTTCACCCTGGCCCCCTCGGCGCACAGATCGGGCCGGTGGGCGAAGAAATACCGCTGGGCGCGGGACGCCTGCCGCCGGGACGCGATGGCATAGCCTCCCTCCCGGTCCACCTTGGTGATGATGAAGTCGATGCTGGCGCCCATCATGTTCTGGAGCACGTAATCCGGGCGGGCCTCGCCCATCCACATCTCGGTGGCGGGGATGTAAACCGGCACCCGGTAGACCAACACCACCACGCAGTACATGGTGCGCCGTTCCACTTGGCCTGTCTCCTTATTGCGGACGTTCATGGAGTGGGGATCCGCGCCGATGACCGTGCCGGACAGGGCGCTGTGGCCGCGGAAGGAGGCGTAGATGGAGTTCCACGCCTGCCGCTCCTCCTGAGAAAGCCCCCGATCCAGCTCGTGGAAGTCCAGGGCGAAGAAGCTCTGGCGATCAGTGAGAGGCGGCGCAGGGGGAGCGTCCTCGTTCGGCAGGGATTCCGGAGGCAGGGCGTCTTCCATCATGGCGGGCGGCGCGTTACTGGCGGGCTGTCCGTCTTCCATAGACACGCCCTCGGTGGGGCCAGGTTCCTGCGCGCCCATAGGCGGAACGACCTCCGGCATAGGTTCGGGCGGTTTGCCTTCCGGGCCACCATCCGGCGGGAACCCGGACACGTCCACCACCATCACCTCCTCGGCTTCCCCCTCACCGTCCCCCGGAAAGCCGGAGTCATCACCGGGCACCGCTTCACCCAGCTCCCCAACCTCCAGAGGCGGGCTGTCATTGGGCGCGCCCACGTCCTGGGGCGGCTCCCCCGGTGGGGCGGTGGCTTCCTCCCCAGCCTGCTCCATTAGTCCGGCGGTCTGCTCGGGTTCCTCTGCGGGGGTAATTTTCTTCTTAGGCATAATCAGATCCTCCTTGTGGTGTGATATATCTTCATGGCCCGTTGGAGCCATAGAAGCGGTGGGAGCTGTCCTGCTGGCGGGCGGCAAAGAAGTGCTTGGGCGGCAGCGTCAGCCCTTTGGGAGGTTCGCCGCTGTCCGCGATCCAGATGATGCGTTCCGCCCTGCCCCGCTCCAGCAGCCCGGCGGGTGCGGCGTCCAGGGAGGCTACGGTGAACGGGCGCAGATCGTCCCCGTAGGCAAAGCGCAGCAGCCGGGGCGGTTCCCGGCTGGCGTTGAATTCCTGGGGCTTTCCCCCGGTGAGTTCCAACATCACGTCGATGGCCTCCAGACGGCGGGCGTCCGGCTGGGCGGTGGACAGCCAGACCAATTCCCCGTCCATCCGCACATCGGCGGTACCCGCACGCAGCTGACGCAGCATGGCGTCCATGCGGGCCTGGGTGATTTCAAAGCCGTCCTGCTGAAATCTGCCTCGCACCAGGGTATGGAGCTGCCGCCGGCGGACGCAGTTCAGCTTTTTCAGCGTGTCCAGGATAAATTTCTGCTGTATGGACAAAAACATGCCCGTCACCTCCCGTCTTCTGGGGCCCCCATGCGAACCCAGCGAAGCGGTTCACATGGGGAGAGGAGGAGCGGCGAAGTGAGTGAGCCTTCGGCGTCAGCCGGAGGTGAGGGATATGGAGCCTGCGACGACGAGCGCAGCCCATTCAGATACGGGTCTACCATCAGGTCGCTCTCGCTCTCCGCAATGCAGTTGAAAATGGTGGCCATGGTGTAGGCGGTGGAGTTCTTCACCGGCTTGTCCAAGTTCGCGTGGAGCTTGGCCTCGGCGGTCTGCAAAATCGTGTAGTCCAGCAGCTTCAGCCTGGCCCGCACCCGGCTTTGAGGCAGAGTGGCATTGCCCACCCGGAAGCTGTCCGCGTAAAAAAGCCGCTCAATGGCGTTCTCAAACACCCGGGCGGTTTCGCTGGGGAAACACTGGAGCTCACAGGCATCCAAAATGCCCATGAGCTCCGCTTCCCCGTCCGCCCGTCCGTCCGCGCGCGTGCGAGGTACAGACGGACTGACATCAGTGTGACTGGGGTAAGTATGACTAAGATCTTTATAACTTGGCCGCGCTTTCTGCGGTTCTGGAACCTCCGATTCTGCGGTTTTAGAAGCGCAGTCTTTGCGGTTCTTGGCACCCTGATCCTGCGGTTCTTGGGAGGGCGTGGGAAAATCCGAACCGTCAAGAACCTCGGAATCGGCGTTTCTGGAGGCACCGTCATCCGGGTCTACAAAGGGGGCGCTGGTGTAGTCCGGGTCGTCCTGGGGCACCACGGTAGCCAGGTAAATTTGGTTGGCGTCGCCCCGGCCGCACCGCTTCTCCCAGATCAGGTTCAGCTCCTTCAGTGTGCGGAAAGCCGCCGTCACCCGCTGCTCGCAGATCCGCAGCTCCCGTGCCAGCTCTTTCCGGGGGAAGATGACGAATACCTCCCCGAAGTCGTTCACCCAGCCGTTCCTGCGGGAGAGCTGAAAGCGGTTGAGCAAAAAGGTATAGGCCACCTTGGCGTCCAGGCTCATACCGGCGTACCGGGGATCAGAAAACAGCCAGCGGGGCATCTGCATATGGTAAATACTCTGCACGTCCGTCTGCC
>CANDCW010000066.1 GCA_947383275.1 uncultured Bacillota bacterium | reverse complement strand
AAAATGCCGTGATTTACTGGGGAGACGAGACTGGGATCGACAATTGCTCAAACTGGTGATTGTGGAAACCAACACCACCTTTCTGTTTGTACCTGGCAGCAATGTAATTCACGTCAGCGAAGTAAATTATATCGTCACAGATGACGCGGAAAACTACCTGATGGAGGGCCCTGGTGTGGATGTAGACGAGGAGAACATCCCCGTTTACAAGGCTATCGGCGGATATCTATCCGAGCTGATCCCCGACGAGGCCACCCTATAGGTGGGCTTGGGCCGGCTGAACGCCGCCGCCCTGATGTACTTGGAGAACAAGCGGGATCTGGGAGTCCATACAGAGGTGTACGGCGAAATTCTAATGCTGCTTACTCAGCAGGGTGTTATTACGAACCAGAAGAAGAGTGAAAATCGAGGCATCTCTGTCTTTACTCAGGTAGTAGGGACCAGACGGCTTTACGACTGGCTGAACCACAACCCCGGCACAGCACTGAACAATTCCCAGGAGGTCTTAAATCCGGGGACCATCTACCGGCAGCATCGTGTGACCGCCATCAACAATGCGGTGGAGATCGACCTGATGGGCCAAGCCAACGCAGAGTTCCTTAAGGGACAGCAGTACAGCGGAATGGGCGGTATCTGCAACTTCGCCTCTGCCGCCTCCGCAAATTCTGAAGGAAAATCCATTGTGGTTCTAGAGTCGGTCACCAAAAATGGAAAATTCTCAAAGATCACACCTACATTTAAGCCAGGAACTCCAGTCAGCCTTCCGCGATCGGTTATCGAATATGTTGTAACAGAACAAGGAATTGCCAAACTGGTCGGAAAATCACCTTCCCAGCGGGCACAGGAATTGATTCAAGTGGCGCACCCTAAATTTCGGGAGGAGCTTACCTTCCAGGCGAAAGAGATGGGCTTGCTATAGGGGGACATAAAAATGCTGAGGCGGGAGGTATTTTCCTCCCGCCGCTTATTTCCGACAAAGCAAAACTGATGACAGCATTTTTCAAAAAAGAGCCGATAAATAATGTGTTCTATGGTATAATAGGGTCAACACTGATTATGAGGTTTTAAGTTAATATGAACGGTTTATTAGAGCAGGTTTTAGACCGAATCGAACAAGAAATTTTTGTCATTGACTCCAATGGCGTAATTATATGGATGAATCGGTATGCACAAAACACTGAAACCATGTCGGAGTGGCTTGGGTAGCCGCTGAATTGCTGCCTGGCTTTAGAGCAGGAGGGTCAGGAGAACTATTACCGCGCCCCCTGGGGAGACCGGTACGTGGTTGAGATAACAGCTGGAGAAGATATGCAGTCTATCTGCTATCTGGAAAATCTGACAGACTTCAGGAATCCTAAGATTCAACTGCAGTGCTATCGGGAAATTGTAGACAAGCTGGATGTGCTGGGTACAAATACAGAAGGGCGGTTTGTAATTGGGAGTCAGATGGCTGCGGATTATTATGGCATCCCACAACAGGAAATGTGTAAGCACTATCTTTCAGACTTTTATGATTATTTCTCCGAGGACCAAAAAGAGCACAAACGAGTGATCGAAACCGGAAAGGCCATTATAAATCAGTACGTCAACCGTAAGGAGACCGGAAAGAACTTTATCTATCATCCGCTCTTGTACAGTACCTATCCTTTTCAATACCGGGGAAGCAATATCCTTGCCTACACGATCATGTATGATGACAGGAAGCTTCAGTCACTGCTGCAGGAGATTACAGAGTTACGGCGGTGTATGCATCTGAGGGACTTACAAGACGAGAAGAATAAGGAAAAAAATAATACTAGCTACTCGTTTCTAAACATCATGGGAAAAAGCCAGGCTATTAAAAACGCAGTTCGGGAGGCACAGATTATGGCCGTACTGGATCAGAATGTGCTGATTATCGGAGAGACCGGGACTGGAAAGGAGATGTTTGCTCAGAGCATTCATAACTATGGGCAGCGGGGAAAGGAGCCATTTATTCCCATAAACTGTGCAGCTATCCCGGAAAATCTCCTGGAAAGCATTTTGTTTGGGACAGTCCGTGGCGCTTATACGGGATCGGTGGAATCGGCAGGATTATTTCAGACGGCAAAGCATGGAACTATCTTTTTGGATGAGCTCAATTCTATGCCGATACAGATGCAGACAAAACTGCTGCGGGTCCTTCAGGAACGGAAAGCCATGCGGGTTGGTGGACACGGCATGTATCCTATCGACTGCCGGATCATCAGTGCAATGAATGAAGACCCCCAAATACTGATCCAGGACGGCAGGCTGAGAAATGATTTGTTTTACCGCATTGCACCACTTTCCCTATATATTCCCCCCTCTGCGGGAACGTCCAGAGGATATTTTGGAACTGAGTCGTTACTTTGTGGAAAAATACAACAAGCTCTTCTACAAAGACATAAAGGACCTTGAGCCGAAGACTCAGGCGCTGATTTTGTCCTACACTTGGCCAGGCAATGTACGGGAATTGGATTACGTAATTGAAAACATGATGATTCGGGCACAAAATCCTTATTTGGAGTTGACTGATCTTCCTCAGCATCTTGTGCATCAATTTGTGCCAAAAAATGATGCGTCCGCCGAGGAAATTCCATCGCTGGAGAATCCGAATGTGATCCTAAACGGCATTTCCATCGAAGATGCCTTGGATATTTATGAAAGGAGAATCATTCAATCCGCGCTTCAACGGGCCGGTGGAAATAAAAAACGTGCTGCGGAGCTGTTGGGAATCTCCCGACAAAATCTCCACTACCGGCAAATTCGCTTGAATAAGAGGAAAGAAAATTTTACAGAATAGGTAAAGAATATTTTACATGTTAAAAAATTTTTACAGACGGGCAGCAGGATAAAACGAGATTATGCAAAGAGAACTCACATGTTCTACTTAATTGGTGTCATTCCTGTTATTTTTGATATTTCTCTGGCCACTGTATCTACCTATGGCACTGGAATCTCTATTGTTCTGACTCTGATGCCAATTGCCGCCTCCACACAACTCCATAAGAGGTATCCTGAAGCATGCAAAAAGGCGTTCTTCATCTTAAAGCCTAGAGCCATGAATATTATGGCTGTGGTCGCGTTCGCAATGGCCATTCTCCAAATTTTTCTGCTATTTCGAAATCTGCATATCTCTATCATTGTAGGTGCGATGCTTTACATCTGTGCAGCTTTCGGATTATCAGTATTTTTGGAGAAGCGGGTAGGCAAGCAGGTGTACAGCGGCGACGCAGACAAAGATTTTTAACGCTTCTCCTCCTCTTTCATCTGCCCTGGGCCGCCTGGTTTTCAGCCGCTCCGCCTTCTGCTCCAGCAGTTCGTTCAGCGTTTCTTCTACGAGCTAAGACAACAGCAGCTTGTCGTCCGCCTCATCGGAACCGCTTACTTTGCTGAACAGCTCCAGCAACTGGTGGACAGTGAGCTTTTTCTTTTCCTCTCCAGACACATCAATAACAATCTTTCCGTCGTACATCATAATCAGCCGGTTCCCGTGGGCAATGGCGTCCCTCATATTGTGAGTAACCATCATAGTGGTCAGATGGTTACCCGCCACAATCCGGTCGGACAACTCCAGCACTTTGGCGGCAGTTTTAGGGTCCAGAGCGGCAGTGTGCTCATCCAACAGGAGAAGCTTGGGCTTTCGCAGCGAAGCCATCAGCAAAGTCAGCGCCTGCCGCTGGCCGCCGGACAACAGGCCCACCTTGCTGGTTAGCCGGTCCTCCAGGCCCAGGTCCAGATTTTTCAGCATCTGGTGATACAGCTCTTTCTCTGTGGAGGTGATGCCCCAGCGCAGGCCCCGCTTCTGCCCCCGCCGGGCGGCCAGGGCCAAGTTCTCCACAATCTGCATGGTGGGGGCGGTGCCCAGCATAGGGTCTTGGAACACTCGACCAATGTAGGGGGCGCGCTTATACTCAGGCAGGCGGGTCACGTCCACTCCACCGATGGAGATAGTCCCTTCATCCACCGCCCAGGTGCCGGCCACAGCATTGAGCATGGTAGACTTACCCGCTCCATTGCCGCCGATGACGGTGCAGAAATCGCCATCATTCAAAGTCAGGCTGACGCCCCGCAGGGCCTGTTTTTCGTTGATGGTCCCGGCATTAAAGGTTTTCCAGACTTCTTTAATCTCAAGCATGGACTGTCCCTCCTTTGTGGACTGGCTTAGAGAAATACCGGCTCTTCCAGTAGGGAATAGATAGGAACACGGCCACCACCAGGGCGGTGAGCAGCTTCAAGTCATTGGTATCCATCCCCAGGCGGAGGACAATTTGAATCGCCACATAGTAGATGATGGCTCCAACAACGGCGGAGAGCAGCTTCAGGGCGAAGTTGCGGAAGACCTTGCTCAGCAGCACCTGTCCAATGATGACGGCGGCCAAACCGATAACGATGGCGCCTCGGCCCATATCCACGCTGGAGGCCCCCTGATACTGGGCCAGCAGGGCGCCGGACAGGGCTACCAGGCCGTTGGACAGCATCAGGCCCACCACCTTGCTGCTATCAGTATTGATGCCTTGGGCACGGGACATGCTGGGGTTTGAGCCGGTGGCCCGCAGGGCACAGCCCTGCTCGGTGCCAAAGAACCAATACAGCACTCCAATCACCGCTGCCACCAAAAGCACCAATAAAAGCAGCGGATTGTCCGGCCCCAAAGAGCGGATGTACCGGGAGGACACCAGTAGATTGAAATTGTCTACCCGAATAGCCAGGGTGGCTTGGGTGCCGGTGGCGCTGCCCCAGCCCATAATCCGCAGGTTGACAGAATACAGCGCCAGTTGGGTCAAAATGCCGGCCAGGATGGCGGGGATACCGCAGCGGGTGTGGAGCAGGCCAGTAACCAGACCCGCCAGCATCCCGGCAAAGATGGCGCATAGGGTAGCGACCCAGATGTTGACGCCGTTCAGGGCCAGTAGGACGCACACGGCCCCGCCAGTGCCCAGAGAGCCGTCCACCGTCAGGTCGGCCACGTCCAGAATGCGGTAAGTGATATAGACGCCGATGGCCATGATGCCCCAGATGAGGCCCTGACCCATAGCCCCCGGCATGGATTTCAACAGGGTGGTTAGAAATTCCATAGACAATGTCTCCTCTTCTCTTCCAGGGCTTGGCCCCGCAGAATATACTCATAGGGCGGAAAAAGGGAATTCCCTTTCCGCCCTGGATGAGTGAACGGCTTAGCCAATCGCCTCGTAGCCGTCAGGAACTGTGATATTCAGGGCCTGGCAGTTGGCAGCATTATACTTCTTGGTCACTTCGGGGGCAAACTGAATGGGCATAGCGGTCACGTCCGCACCGTTGACCAGGATATCGTAGGCCATTTCGCCGGCGATCTTGCCAATGTCATAGTAGCTGATGGACAGGGTCACTACGCCGCAGCCAGAGCAGATGCCCTCCTCACCGGCCACTACGGGCATCTTGGCGGGGATGACCACATTAGCAATGGTCTCAGTGTTGTTGGCGGCGGTGTTATCGGTGGGGATGTAAATCACGTCGGAGCTGTCGCAGGCGCTCTGGGTGACGGAGGCCAAGTCGTTCACATCGGTAAAGGCGAAGTTGGTGCAGGTGTAGCCCATGCCGGTGAGGGCCTCGGATACCACTTCAACCTGGTATACGGAGTTGGGCTCGGCGGAGCAGTAGAGCAGACCCACGTTCTTGGCATCGGGGAACATCTCGTGGAGCATCTCAGCCTGCTGGTCCAGAGGGGCCAGGTCGGAGGTGCCAGAGATGTTATTGCCCACGGTGCCGGTCCAGTTGTCAATGCCCAAGGCGGTGGCGTAGTCGGTGACGGAGGTGCCCAGAATGGGAATCTCGCTGGTGGCGGAGGCGGCGGTCTGGAGCGGGGCGGTGGCGTTGGCCAGGATCAGGTCCACGTTCTCAGAGAGAAAGCCGTCCACGATTGGGATGCAGTTGTTGGCCTCGCCGCCGGCGTTGCCCTCGGAGAACTTCACCTTGTCCCCCAGCTTCTCCGTCAGCACATCCTTAAAGCCCTGGGTGGCGGCGTCCAGAGCAGGGTGGGGAGCCAGCTGGCAGATGCCGATGGTGTAGGTCTGATCGCCGGCGGACGGGTCTCCGGAACCGGCGGGTGCCTGGCTGCCGGAATTGGCCGGGGCGGGGCTGCCGGCGGAGCTGGGACTGCCGCCCTGTCCGGCGTTACCGCTGCAGGCGGCCATACTCAGCGCCATGGCGGAGGCCATGAGCAGGGCAAGTACTTTCTTTTTCATGATGATCTCCTCTTTTCCAATGCGTTGTTTGTCTGTTGGCATGCTTTTACAATTTTTGTAAGGCGTTGCTGACATTTAGACTATACCGCTTTAAAGCGGCAAAGTCAACAGATAAATTTAACAAATAATTTGCACTAAGGTTCTGTTTATTGTTCTGATTTTATAAATAGCGATTTCTGAACAGCTGGGAAAGCAGTAGTGGAGCTGGTACTATTGGGAATGAGACAAGAATCGGATTGTCTTCTGGAGGTTTTTAGTATCTCTTTACAACTGAGAACACAGAGCCTATAATGAGCAGATGTATGGGACAAAGCGAACGCCGCAGAGAATAATACACGTGAGATGGCACAGGGAGGGGTTATCATGGAGCTGCGCACCTTACGCTACTTTACCGTTGTGGCTCGGGAGCTGAACATCACCCGGGCTGCGGAAAAGCTGAACATGAGCCAGCCTCCCCTGAGCAACCAGATCAAGGCGCTGGAGGAGGAACTGGGAGTTCAGCTCTTTATCCGAGGCAAACGGCATCTGGAGCTCACCGAGGAGGGGACGCTGCTACTGCGCCGGGCGGTCCAGATGCAGGAACTGGCAGACAAGACCCGGCAGGAGCTTGCCAGCCTGCGGGAGGGGATGACCGGCACCATCTATCTAAGTATGGTGGAGGGCCGCGCCCCCTTCCTGGCTGCCCAATGGATCGCTGGCTTCCGGGAGGAGTTCCCCCTGGTGCGGTACAACCTGTGGAACGGCAGCAGCGACGATGTGCTGGACCGGCTGCGCAAGGGGCTGGCCGACCTGGCCGTCATCGCCGCCCCCTACGACACCGAGCACCTGGAGGGCTTCCCAGTGGGCCAGGAGCCCTGGGCCGCCATGCTCCACCCGGACCATCCCTTGACCAAAGAGCCGGGAGACACCATCCCCCTGTCCAGCCTGGTGGGAGAGCCCCTCATCGTCCCCAGCCGCAAGTCCCGGGTGGAAGCTATCCGCCGCTGGTTCGGGGAGATCGGAGCGGAGCCACAGATCCTCTGTGAGATGTCCAACTACATGGACGCGGCGGCCCTGACCAGCCAGGGGGTGGGTGTCAGCATCTTTCCCCAGACTGTCGGGGTATCCAACGGACTGGTGGTGTCCAAGGTGGTGACCCAGCCCGCCCGCCAGGTGGAGTACATCCTGGTCTGGAACAAGGGGCAGGCCCCCTCTGGGTTGACCCGGGAGTTCATCCACTATGTTCAGGATTACCTGGAGGAACGTCAAGCGAAGCCATAGCGGCAGACAGCCCCGCGCCGGTTTGGCGCGGGGCTTATCATATTCAAAAGATATGGTAGCTGCAATAATATATGTATTTCCTTCCAATATTGATTCTTGAACTCTGGCGGCCTGTTCAGCCAGATAAATAGGATCTTAAAAATATTTATATTCCTATTGACAAAGTGGGTATATTGGAATATACTTGCGGCAACAACAGAGAAAGGGGATATTTCCCATGAGTTATAAGTTTGAGACTTTGCAGCTCCATGTGGGTCAGGAGCAGCCGGACCCTGCCACCGGCGCCCGAGCGGTTCCCATCTATCAGACCACCAGCTATGTGTTCCGGAACTCCGCCCACGCCGCCGCCCGGTTTGGGCTGGCGGACGCCGGCAACATCTACGGCCGGCTGACCAACTCCACCCAGGACATACTGGAGAAGCGAATCGCCGCTCTGGAGGGAGGCGCAGCGGCGCTGGCGCTGGCTTCCGGCGCGGCGGCGATTACCTATACCATCCAGGCGTTGGCCCAGGCGGGGGAGCACATCGTGGCCCAGAAGACCATCTACGGCGGCAGCTACAATCTGTTGGCTCACACCCTGCCTCAATATGGGATTGAGACTACTTTCGTGGACGCCCACGACCTGAACGCCATTACTGCCGCCGTCCGGCCCAACACCAAGGCGATCTATCTGGAGACCCTGGGCAACCCCAACAGCGACATCCCTGACATTGATGCGATTGCAGGAATCGCCCACGCTCACGGTCTGCCTCTGGTCATCGACAACACCTTCGGCACTCCCTACCTCATCCGGCCCATTGAACACGGAGCGGATATCGTGGTTCACTCGGCCACCAAGTTCATCGGCGGACACGGCACCACTCTGGGCGGTATCATCGTAGATAGCGGAAAATTCGACTGGAAGGCCAGCGGCAAATACGTCCCTATTGCTGAGCCCAACCCCAGCTACCACGGGGTCAGCTTCATGGACGCCGCCGGTCCCGCTGCGTTCGTCACCTACATCCGGGCCATCCTCCTGCGGGACACCGGGGCGACAATCTCTCCCTTCAACGCCTTCCTGCTCCTCCAAGGGGTGGAGACCCTGTCCCTGCGTCTGGAACGCCACGCTGAAAACACCAAAAAGGTGGTGGAATTCCTGTCCACTCACCCCCAGGTGGAGAAGGTCAACCACCCCTCTCTGCCCGGCCACCCGGACCACGCCCTATATGAGAAGTACTTCCCCAATGGAGGCGCGTCCATCTTCACCTTTGAGATCAAGGGTGGTCAGACCGAGGCCCACAGGTTTATCGATAACCTGGAGATTTTCTCACTGCTGGCTAACGTGGCGGACGTGAAGTCCCTGGTCATCCACCCGGCCACCACCACCCACTCCCAGCTCTCCTTCGAGGAACTGTTGGACCAGGGCATACGCCCTAACACCATCCGACTGTCCATCGGCACCGAGCATATCGACGATATTATCGCCGACCTGGAGAAAGGCTTCGCCGCTGTGGCGCGAGGATAACGCAGAAAGAAGGTCACAATATGCTTTCCGCGATTCTTGCGGTCTTTTAGTATATAGTAGTTCCACGTCATAAGCAGGCGAAGTTCCCCACATTCTCCTATAAAACTTAATTATTTACACCGTTTGTCGATAGTAGATAAGAGCGGCGTTTGACAAAACCCGCTAGCAGCCCCAATAATTTTCTTGCAATCCAGGGAAAATCAGGTACAATGGAGATACCGAAAAACAAAGGAGGGTTCCCAATGTCCGAGTGTTTATTCTGCAAGATTGCCGCCGGGGAGATTCCGTCCAGCAAGGTGTATGAGGACGACAAATGCTTGGCCTTCCACGACATCGACCCCCAGGCCCCCACCCATTTCCTGGTAATTCCAAAGGAGCATATTCCCTCTGTGGCCGGGGTGGACGAGGGCAATGCCGCTGTGGTGGCCCACATCTTCACCGTCATTGCCAAACAGTGCAAACAGCTGGGGCTGGACAGCTACCGGGTGGTGTCCAACATCGGCGAGCAGGCCGGCCAGTCCGTGCCCCACCTCCACTTCCACGTCCTGGCCGGCCGGGACATGACTTGGCCTCCGGGCTAAACGACTATGTTCATCAAGAACCCGGAATACTTTTTGACCATCGTCAAAGAGCGGAGCATTTCCAAGGCGGCAGAGCGGCTGTACCTGTCCCAGCCCTACCTGAGCCAGTACCTGGCCAAGCTGGAGGGAAGCCTGGGGGTGGTTCTGCTGGACCGCTCCCACTCCCCGCTGAAGCTCACTCCTGCGGGGGAGCTGTTCCACGCCTATTTGGAGCGGCAGGGGTTTCTGGACCGGCAGCTGGTCAGCGACCTGCGGGATTTGCAGAACAGGAAGCGGCCCCTGCTGCATATTGGGGTGTCCCCCTGGCGGGGGGCTACGCTCCTGCCGGATATCCTGCCTCTGTTTGAGGAGCAGTACCCAGATGTTCAGGTGGTTCTTCACGAGGCCCCGGTGCCCGAGCTGGGGGCGCTGGCAGAGGGGAATGTCACCGACTTCTGCGTCATGCAGCCCCCTGGAGATCTCACCGAGTTGACCTACGAGCCGGTGATGCGGGAGCGCATTTTCCTGGTAGCCCACCGGGACCACCCACTCCTTCAGGGGCAGGACAGCGGCTGGGACGACCCCAGGCCCTTTCCGGACCTGCGGCTGCTGGAGCACGGGAGAGTTATTATGCTGCCCGCCGGCTGGCGGCTGTCCAAGCTGCTGTACAACACCTTCTCCGTTCACAGTGTGGAGCCGCAGAACATCCTGATTACAACCAACACCACTACCGCCATCAATTTGGCCGCGGAGCGGATGGGCTTTGCCTTTTTACAAGAGAGCGGCATCCCCCGAACGCCCTATTTGGACCGGCTGGCCTGCTTTACAGTGGGCGAGCCCCCTTTGACTTGCCCGCTGGCGGTGGTTTACAAGAAGAATGGCTTTTTGTCTCCGGCGGCCAGGACCTTTATTGACCTGATTAAGGAGTATTACAGCCGCTATGACCGGATGACGGAATAAGAAGCGGTGGCAATTCGGACTGAAAAAACCTCCATCCCAAGGAATGGAGGTTTTTCTTATTTCAGCAGCCTCACCAGCGAGCTTGAGCCGATGCGGTCAGCGCCGGCGTCCAGCAGGGCCTGGGCTTGTTCAAATGTGCGAATTCCGCCCGCCGCTTTCACCCGCACATCGGGGCTGACATGTTCCCGCAGGAGCTTCACATCCTCCGCCGTGGCCCCGCCGGCGGCGAAACCGGTGGAGGTTTTGATGAAGTCGGCCCCGGACATGGATACCACCCGGCATAGCGACAGCTTCTCTTCATATGTAAAGTTGCAGGCCTCTATGATGACCTTCAGGATGCGGCCCATGCAGGACTCCTTCACCGCCCTGATTTCGGCCAGCACACCTTCCCAGTCGCCCTCCTTGGCCAGCCCCTGGTTGATGACCATATCGATCTCGTCGGCGCCGTCGCGGATGGCGTCCTCAGCCTCAAACACTTTAACTTCAGGGGTGGCGTAGCCGTTTGGAAAACCGATCACCGTGCAAATCTTCAGGCTGTTTCCCACGTAGTCGTTGGCCCGTTTTACGTACCGGGGCGGGATGCACACGCTGGCGGTGCCAAACTGCTTCCCCTCGTCGCAGGTGGTTTTTATCTGCTCCCAGGTAGCGGTTGGGGTGAGAATGGTGTGGTCCACCCGGCGCAGTATTTCTTTGTGATCCATCGTTCGCTCCTTTCACCGCCAAAGTCCGGCGGTTTTATGCTTATGCTGTATTATTTTACTACTACGCCTGCGCGTTGTCCAGTTTCCAGAAAGAAAAAAATCAGGCTGCCAAAAAGTACCTTTTGGTCTTTTCGACAGCCTGAGCGTTGCCGCTACAGCATTATTATAGGGAGGAGGACGCTCCGCACACCCTTACAGCGCAGCTTTGAGCGCATCCACCCGGTCGGTCTTCTCCCAGGCCACGCCCAAGTCCTCCCGGCCGAAGTGGCCGTAGGCGGCCAGCTGGCGGTAGATCGGCTTGCGTAGGTCCAAGTCGCGGATAATGGCGGCAGGCCGCAGGTCAAATACCTTGCTGACGGCCTCCTCCAGCTTATCGTCGGCCACGGTGCCAGTACCGAAGGTGTCTACCCGGATAGAGACAGGCTGCGCCACGCCAATGGCATAGGCCAGCTGCACCTGGCAGCGGGCGGCCAAACCGGCGGCCACCACGTTTTTGGCCACCCAACGGGCCGCGTAGGCTGCGGAGCGGTCCACCTTCGTGGGGTCCTTGCCGGAAAACGCGCCGCCGCCATGGGGGGCGGAGCCGCCGTAAGTGTCCACGATAATTTTCCGCCCGGTAAGCCCGGAGTCGCCCTGGGGACCGCCAATCACAAAGCGGCCGGTGGGGTTGACGTAAATCTTGGTATCGTCATCCAGCAAATTGGCGGGGATGATGGGCTTGACGACCAGCCGGATGATGTCGTTTCTGATCTGCTCCAGCTCTACGTCCGCGCTGTGCTGGGTGGACACCACCACCGCGTCAATGCGGACGGGCTTGTTGTTTTCATCATACTCCACGGTAACTTGTGTCTTTCCATCGGGGCGCAGGTAGCCCACAGCGCCCTCCTTGCGGATGCGGGTAAGCTGCATGGCCAGCTTCTGGGCCAGGGAAATGGGCAGGGGCATCAGCTCCGGGGTCTCGTTGCAGGCGTAGCCGAACATCATGCCCTGGTCGCCCGCGCCGTTGTCCAGGCCGTCATCCTGAGCGCCCTCTTTGGCCTCCAGGCACTTGTCCACGCCCATGGCAATGTCGCCGGATTGCTCGTCAATGGAGGTGATGACCGCGCAGGTATTGCAGTCGAAGCCGTACTTGGCCCGGTCATAGCCGATTTCCTTTACCACCTGGCGGGCAATCTTGGGGATGTCAACATAGCAGGAGGTGGTAATCTCGCCCATCACATGAATGAGGCCGGTAGTCGCCGTGGTTTCGCAGGCCACGCGGGCCTGAGGGTCCTGGGCGATGATGGCGTCCAGCACACCATCAGAGATCTGGTCGCAAATTTTGTCGGGATGTCCCTCCGTTACGGATTCGGATGTAAAGAGTCTTTTTGCCATAATGATTTTCTCCTTTCTGTTTTGGGGGCGAAAAACACTCCGCCGGGCGGCGGAGTGTTATATTCGGATACACCCTCATCTTTCGATAGACTACCGCCGGATTTGGCACCTTGCGCCTTGCAGGTTGCCGGGCTTCATTGGGCCGTTCCCTCCACCACTCTTGATAAGGCTATTCAATTGTCTAAAGCTATTATAGAGCAGCCTCCCCTGCTTGTCAAGGGCTTTTTCCCCTTTTCCGCATAGAAGCTTTTTTATCTTGACACAGAACGGCTGAGATGCTAATATACTGTACTATCAGCGTGAAGAACGGAAAAGTAGCGCCCCGCCCAACGGACAGAGAGAGCCCCCCGCCGGCTGCAAGGGGGCTTACAGCGGGGAGGCGTGAAGTGCGTCCGGGAGCGCGGCGGGCAATGCCGCCCGGTTTGGCCCCGATAGCGGCCAGCAGAGCGAAAAATGAGAGTGGAACCGCGAGTAATCGCCTCTTATGCCCGTGCGGGCGTAGGAGGTTTTTTGTTTCCACCCAAAGGGGGTACGATATGCTCAAAGCACTGAACGAAACGCTGGAGGCCTACCAGCGCCGGGACCCCGCTGCCCGGTCCAAGCTGGAGATTTTCCTGCTGTACCAAGGCGTCCACGCCACGCTGTATCACCGGCTGGCTCACTGGCTATACTGTCACAAATGGAAATTCCTGGCCCGCTGGGTGTCCCAGTGGTCCCGGTTCTGGACAGGAATTGAGATCCATCCCGGCGCGAAGATCGGCCGCCGGTTTGTCATCGACCACGGAATGGGCATCGTCATCGGCGAGACCGCCGAGGTGGGTGACGATGTGCTCATCTACCACGGCGTTACCCTGGGGGGCACCGGCAAGGACCAAGGCAAGCGCCACCCCACCATCGGCAACAACGTGCTCATCTCCTGCGGGGCCAAGGTGCTGGGGCCCTTCAAGGTGGGGGACAACGCCCGCATCGCCGCCAACGCCGTGGTCCTCTCCGAGGTCCCGGAGGACGCCACCGCCGTGGGCATCCCCGCCCAGATCGTCCGCATCGCCGGCCGCTCTACCCGCTACGCCGACGATGTGGACCAGATCAGCGTCAACAACCCCACGCTGGAAAAGCTCAGCGCCCTCAACGCCCGGCTGGAACTGGTGGAGAAGCTGCTGGACGAAAAATATCTGGAACAAAAAAGATAGGCCAAAAGCTCCCGCAGAGGGGGAAATGATAAAACGGAGGATAAAATCATGCTGCTCTATAATTCCGCAACCCACAAGAAGGAAGAATTCACCACCCACACCCCCGGCCATGTAGAGATGTACACCTGCGGCCCTACCGTGTACCACTTCGCCCACATCGGCAACCTCCGGAGCTACATCATGGAGGACGTGCTGGAGAAGTTTCTACGGTACGACGGCTACGATGTAAACCGGGTGATGAACATCACCGACGTGGGCCACCTCAGCTCTGACGCGGACACCGGCGAGGACAAAATGCTCAAGGGCGCCAAGCGGGAGCACAAAACCGTGATGGAGATTGCCCAGTACTACACTGACGCCTTTTTCGACGACTGCCGCAAGCTGAACATCAAAACTCCCGACGTGGTACAGCCGGCCACCGGGCTCATTGATGTGTTCATCAAGCTGGTATCCGGCCTGCTGGACAAGGGCTACGCCTATTTGGCCGGGGGAAATGTGTATTTCGACACCTCCAAGCTGGAGCGGTACTACATCTTCAACGCCCACGACGAGGAGGATCTGGCGGTAGGCGTCCGTGAGGGCGTGGAGGAGGACGAGAACAAGCGCAACAAGAACGATTTTGTCCTCTGGTTTACCAAAAGCAAATTTGAGGACCAGGCCCTGAAGTGGGACTCCCCCTGGGGGGTGGGCTACCCGGGCTGGCACATTGAGTGTTCGGGCATTTCCCTGAAGTACAACGGCGAGTATCTGGACCTTCACTGCGGCGGCATTGACAACGCCTTTCCCCACCACACCAACGAGATCGCCCAGTCCGAAGCATATATCGGCCATCCCTGGTGCAAGCAGTGGTTCCATGTCCACCATTTGAATACAAATTCCGGAAAAATGTCCAAGTCCAAGGGGGAGTTCCTGACCGTCTCCCTGCTGGAGGAGAAGGGCTATGACCCTCTGGTCTATCGCTTCTTCTGCCTCCAGAGCCACTACCGCAAGGGACTGGTCTTTTCCTGGGAGAACCTGGACAACGCCACTGTAGCGTTCCACAAGCTGGTTGCCAAAATTGCCGCCCAGAATCCCGAGGACGGTCCAGTGGATCAGGCTGTTGTGGACCGGTATAAGGAGGCATTCTGCCAGCAGATGGGCAACGACCTGAATACCGCCCTGGGCGTTACCGCTTTGTACGATGCTCTCAAGGCCAAGGTCAACGGAGCCACCCGCCTGGCCATCCTGGACAGCTTCGACCAGGTGCTGTCCCTGTCCCTGCTGGACAAGGCGGCC
>CANDCW010000065.1 GCA_947383275.1 uncultured Bacillota bacterium | reverse complement strand
ATCCTGCTGCTGCTGGGCCTGCTCACCGCTCTGTGGCGGGCAGGCGGCACGGTCGCGTTTTTTGTCTGGGCGGGCGTCCGGCTGATTACGCCGGGTACCTTTGTGCTGGTGGCGTTTCTGCTGTCCAGTGTGTTTAGCCTGGCCTTTGGCAGCTGCTTCGGCGTGGTGGGGACGGCGGGTGTCATTCTCATGACCATCGCCCGCAGCGGCGGCGCCAACCTGGCGGTGACGGCGGGGGCGATTATGTCGGGCATTTACTTTGGCGAACGGCTGTCCCCGGCCTCCTCCTCGGCGGCGCTGACGGCGGCGGTATCCGGCGTGGACCAGCACGGTTTTCAAATGCGGATGTGGAGGGACACTCCTGTCCCCTTTGCGGTCTCCCTGGCGGCCTACGCGGCCCTGTCCGCCCTATACCCCATCCAGGGGGTGGACCCTCAGATTGTGTCCGCCTTGGAGGAGGGCTTCTCCCTCACCTGGCCCGCCATTCTGCCCGCCGTGGCGCTGCTCATCCTGCCCTGGGTAAAGGTGAGCGCGATTGTGTCCATCGCGGTGAGCTGCGTGCTGGCCGCGGGCTGCGCGCTGGTGGTTCAGGGCCAGACCCTGGAGGAGATGCTGCGCACTTGTGTGCTGGGTTACCGTCCCTCCCTGCCCGCCCTGGCGGAGCTGATGTCCGGAGGCGGCCTGATCTCCATGGTCAACGTGGTGTTCATCGTAATTCTGTCCTGCGCCTATTCGGGAATGTTCAATGGCACCGGCCTGCTCACCCCGGTTACCAGCCGGGTGGGGGCGCTGGTGGAGCGGATCGGGCTGTTCGGGGCCCATGTCGTGGTATCCCTGGGCTGCTGCGCCCTGTTTTGCAATCAGACCGTGGGCGTGGTTATGAGCGCCCAGCTGCTGGGCGGGGAGTACCGCAGCCGAAAGCTGCCCCAGATGGAGCTGGCGGCCAACATCGGCAACTCGGTCATCAATCTGGCGGGGCTGGTCCCCTGGGCCATTGCCGCCACTGTCCCCCTCACCACCATGGAGGTGGGGGCGTCCATCCTGCCGCTGGCTTTCTACCTCTACCTGCTGCCCCTGTGGTTCTGGCTGCGGCCCGTGGGGAAATCTGAGAAATAATTGCGAAAAACCAGTTGAGATTTTTACGGGGCTGATATATAATTATACTATTACCCACCGGGGAGCTGCCCGGTCACGGCCCGTCCGGCAGAGGGCGGGCCACGGAACAAAGGAGAGGAATATGAGGTTCCATATTGTCAGCGACAGCTCCTGCGATTTGGGGCGGGAGGAATTGGAGCGGCTGGATGTGGCCATGGTGTCCTACTACGCGGCCTTTGATGATGAGATTTACTACCGGGAGGAGCGGGACATCCCCACCCACCAATTCTACCAGATGATGGCTGACCGGCCCGGAGTGTTCCCCAAGACCTCCATGCCTACCCTGGAGGATTATTTGGACGCGTTTCGTCCTCTGGCGGCCCAGGGCCTGCCCATCTTGTGTATCTGCCTCAACGCCCAATTCAGCGGCTCCTTCCAGACCGCGCTGAACGCGGCATCGGAGCTGCGGGAGGAATTTCCCGCAGCTGAAATACAAGTGGTAGATTCCGCCTTGGCCACAGTACTTCAGGGCCTGTTCGTGCGGGAGGCGGTCCGCCTCCGGGACGCGGACTTCTCTCTGGCGGCGGCGGTGGACGCGCTGAGGCCCCTGCCCCCTACCGGGCGTATTTTCTTTACCACCAACGATCTGGAGTACCTCCGCCACGGAGGGCGCATCGGCCGGGCGGCTGCGGCGACCGGAACCCTGTTGAGGGTAAAGCCCCTCATTGGATATAAGGACGCCGGGCTGGTCTCCGATGGCATTGCCCAGGGGAGGAAGAAGTCGCTGGCCAAGGTGCGGGAGCTGTTTTTCCGCCATTTGCGGCGGGAGGAGATCGATTTGGATCAATATGTCCTGGCCACCGGCTTCGGTCTGGATTTGGAGGAGCACGCCGCCTTTGCCCAAACCATCTACGACGGCCTGCTGGAGCTGGGCCATGACCGTCCCGAGGTCAAGCAGCCCTGCCAGATTGGCGTAACCATCGGCGTCCACACCGGCCCCAGCCCCATCGGCGTGGGCTTGCTGCGCCGGGCCATCTGACATAAAAACCCCGGCCCTCTAGGGACGGGATTTTTTATGCCAGGATAAGGAAATCTTTGTAACGGTTTTGTCACTTGAAATTTGCCGAAAATATGGTATCCTGAAACAGTACGATTTCGACAAGGTTTGACCTGTTTTCAGGGGAGGTGTTTGGAGTTGTCCGGCTATCAGGGAAAGCATGTAGCCCGAAATCAGCGGGTAGTCCTTCTGCTTGCTGTTGTGGCGGCAGTTGTGATGGTTCTGGCCGCTGTAGTCATCATCTATCAGAAATATTGGGACAAGACGCCCAAGGAACCGGATACCTCCCAGGCCAACCCCCTGGGGGCCTCCTCCCACTCCGGGGATGTGTCCCAACCTAATCCGGTGGCGCCGGACGAGCCTAAGGCTCCCTCCTACAACTTCTCCCAGCCTGTTCCAGAGCGCGAGGGCGTGGACAACAGCTACTTTGACGATGCCGCTTTTGTGGGCGACTCCCGCACCGATGGATTCATGCTCTACAGTGGCATTGGCACAGGGGAAAACCTTACCTCCAACGGTCTGTCCATTTTCCGGCTGGCCGAGAAAAAGGCGCTGACCATCGGGGAAGAGCAGTACACCCTGCTGGAGGCCCTGTCCCTAAAGCAGTACGGCAAGGTATACCTCTCCCTGGGCGTCAACGAGCTGGGATATGGCGATGACAAGGGCTTTTACCGCAGTTACTGCTCCGCCATCGACGAGATCCGCCGGCTTCAGCCCAGCGCGGTCATTTACATTCAAAATCTAATTCCCCTGAACGAGACCCAAATCGTGGAGCATAACGGGAACAAGTATAACTTGACCAACGACCATCTGCGGGTGTTCAATGATTTAATGCGCCAGGCGGCGGAGGAAAAGCAGGTGGCTTACCTGGACTTGTATACTGAGTTTGTGGATGAAAACGGCTCTTTGCCCCCGGACCAGAGCCGGGACGGCGTCCATTTGAAAAAGGAGCCCTGCAAGCGGTGGCTGGAGTATCTGAAAAACCATACGGTGGACTTCGATATGCTATACCCCGACGGCCCGCCCATACCGCCTGACCCCGCGCCGGCAGAACCGGAACCTGTTGATGGGAGTGTGCAAAGATGAAAAAATTTATAAATTTAACGCTGGTCCTGGCCCTGGCGCTGGTCCTGACCGCCTGCGGCAGCAAGACAGAGGCGGAGGTCTGGGATACCGGTGATGTTCAGGCGCTGCTGGACAGTGGGGCCTTTTCCGAGGAGCTGGAGGAGCTGGACAAAGACACCGCGTTTATTCTGTACCGTCTGGCCGACTATGGCTTAGACCGTCTGAGCGGAGCGGTTGTGTTCCGCTCTGCCGGGGCCACCTGTGAGGAGCTTGCGTACCTGGTTCTGGACAGCGAGGACTCCGCCAAAGCCGCCAAAGGTGCACTGGAGGACTATGTACAAAGCCAAATCGATGAAAATGTGGACTACCGTCCCGCAGAGATTCCAAAGCTGGAGAACGCCTATATCGACCAGCGGGGAGAGACCCTTCTGCTGGTAGTGGCCAGTGACATAGATGCGGCAAAAAAAGCGGTAGAATAGTGAAAATCCCGGCCAATGGCCGGGATTTTCTTATACATAGCAGTAATCGCAGGGCTTGTCCACGGTGGCGGTATACTTTTCCAGTAGGGCCACCGGGTGGTAGGACAGCTTGCTGGTGCGCAGCCCCAAGTCTCCGGTGTCGTCCTCCCGGTTGATGAAGGCTACCGTTCCCTCCGGGGCAAACTGCTGGGCAAACTGAGCCACCAGCATCTGGTAGCAGCCCTCGTAGTCCCGGTCGGCCTTTTCGATATGGGTAAACAGGGTGTCGCCGATGACCTCACCCAGAGAGAAGCCCACAATCCGGTTCTCTACCAGCAATAGGCCGCCCAGCAGGTCATAGGTCTGGTAGTTGTCCAGAACCTCGTGGGTCTTGGCGATGTCCTCGTGGAAGGTGGCCGCGCCTTTGTCCCAGCGGGCGGCGTAGCAGTCCAGAAAAGACTTGACCGCCGGGATGTCCGGCTGGACGATGGGACGGAAGGTCCAGTTGCCATAGGTCTTTAGAAACTTGTTCACGTGGTTGCGCTGGCCGCTGAGCTTTTTACCCCGGAAGTACTTCAAGTCCTCCGCCCGGTACAAGTAGTCGAAGTTGTCCCGCTCACCCACGGCGGTACTGGCGGGGAAAAACTCCTGGAGCTGTTCCAGCTCGTCCTTGGGGACGGGATAAAACGCGATGGGCATGCCCCTGCGGCAGCAGAAGTCGGCAATCTGCCGGTAGTGCTCCAGGCGGCCGCCTCCCAGCGGCAGAGTGAAGGTGGGGCCCAGGCCGGGGTAATCCACCTTGAAGTAGAGGGAGCCGTTGTAGACCGCCCACTCAGTCTTATAGATGTCCCGCCATATAAAGACGGTGCCGGGGGTGGTGTCGCAAATGCGGCTGCGGCTGTAACCAAAAAATTGGCGCAGCTTGGGAAGGTCCTCCAGCCGGAGGGGATGGAAATCCAACATACATTCAAATCCTTATCGTTTTTATACCATTATATCCGATAACCGCCCATAATACCAGCCTGTGGTCCCCTCTTTTTTGCACAAAAAACCGCACTTGGTTTTTCTTACCACCGTCAAAAGGTCCCCTGGGGACACGGGCAGGCGGTAATCGGTGGAGTCCTCGCACTCCAGTCCGTCTGGGCCTTGGCGCAGATATTCGTTCAGGATATACAGCTCCCGGCCTGTCTCCAGGTGGCGGCACAGGGACAGCTCCTCTCCCTCTTCCAGCAGCCGCAGGGCTGACCGGCCCCAGCGGATGTTGAGGGAATCCGTACTGGCCCGCTGGGAATCCAGGGCCCTGGAGACAGGCAGGCCGTCCCAGGCGGTCCAGGCAAAGTCCTCCGACTCCTCTGAGGGGAGCAGCAGGGCGTTGAGCTGGCCGTCCACCTTGAGGACGCAGGCGCCGTCGATGGAGATTATTTTCCGGTCCCGGAGGAGGAGGGGGGCGGAGGAGGGAATGCGGGGGTTGTAAAGGGTGACGGGCCAGTGGCCCACAATGACCCACTTGTCAAAGCTGTGGCCCTGGCCCAGGAAGTCGTCGTTTTTCATGCACTTCCAGCGGTCCAGCTCCTCCATCCGTTCCAGGGAGGGGACGCCTCCGTGGACGAAAACCAGATGTTCCGTCTCCAAAACGGTGGGCATGGCCCGCAGCCAGGCCCACTCCTCCGGAAACGAGGCCCGCAGGTCCCGGCGCAGCTTGGGCAGGTTGTCCCACTGCTCAAAGCCCCCCTCCCGGGCCAGCTGCCGGAGGGTGGATTCCGGGTGCCGGGGGAGGTAGGAGGCAAAAAAGCGCCCATCCAGCTCGCTGGTCTCAAAAAAGCGGAGCACCAGCCCGTCGCAGTTGCCGCAGACGGGGTAGAGGGTATGGGTGCTCGACAGCGCCATAAGGTGGCGCAGCAGCGGCAGGCTGTCCTGGCCCTTCTCTAAAAGGTCGCCGTTCAGAACCAGGATATCCTCCGGGGTCAGCCGGACCTTGTCCATCAGGGCCAGGAAGAACGGGAGGTTGCCGTGGATGTCGCTGACGGTGATGATCCTCCGCCTCGGCTCAAAGACAGGGCGGAGGACAATGGCTTTTTCCATGGCAGTTACCTCCCCCCATGCCTGCTGCCCCGGCGCTGCGGGGACGGCAGCGGGGTATGCAGGCCCGCCCCTGCGGGATAAAAAAAGTTTACCTTCTTTTCCGACAGGCGGACGGTAAAGGATGTGTCCCGCATGACCTCGCCGTCCACCACCACGGTGATGGGCTCCCGGGCGGAGATATGGACCTCCTGCCCGTGAAAGTCCTGGATCAGCTCGGGATACTGCCGGTACAAGCCCTTGGCGTATTTTCCCGCCAGTCGTACAAAGGTGAACAGTCCCACCTTACGCACCAGCAGCATGTCCAGCACGCCGTCGTCCGGCATGGCCTCGGGCACCGGCATAAAGCCGCCGCCGTAGTACCTGCCGTTGCAGATGCAAAACAGGGATGTTTTTTGATCCACCCAATTCAAGCCGTCCGTCCGGATGGTCATGGGCCGGGCAATCCCCTTCAGCACATTTTCCCCCAGGGACAAGACGTAGGCCCCGATGCCGGAGACAAATGGCAAGTCTTTGTACCGGTGGACCTCGGCGGCAACCCGGGCGTCTACCCCGGCGCACACCACATCGATTCCCAAATGGCCGTTGCAGTCCATCAGGTCAAAGGACGCCTGAGGTCCCACAGCCAACGCTTCCAGGTTGTAAAACAGGGTTCGGTAGTTGGGGCCGAAGATTTTTAAAAAGTCGTTTCCCGTCCCCTTTGGAACGCCGGTGATGGCCGCGTTGCTGTAACCCGCCGCGCCGTTTACTACTTCATTCAGGGTACCGTCGCCTCCGCAGGCGTAAATGCGGACAGGTTCCCCCGCCTCCGCCGCCTCCCTGGCAAAACGGCGGGCGTCCCCCTCCACTTTGGTGTAGGCCGCCTGGTGGGGCACGGACAGCCGGTCCAGCAGCGCCTCCAGCTGAGCGGTAGACCCCTTCTTTCCCGCAGCGGGATTGATGATGAACAGATGCCTCATAGGTACATAAACAGGTCGCACTTGAGCATTCCGTTGTACAGCTTGCGTTTCTTACCCGCCTTTCTGCCAAAGGTGCGCTCAAATTCGGTGTGGGAGGACAGCAAATACAGCTTCCAGCTGTCTGGGAACTTGTCCCACGCCCTGCCAAAGGCCCGGTACAGCTCCTCCGCCTCCTTGCGCTCCATGACCCGCTCTCCGTAGGGAGGGTTGGTCACCACCCGCCCGCACAAGCCGCCCCAATGGAAGGTACGTGCGTCGTCCACATCAAAGCGGACTATGTCGTCCACTTCGGCCAGCTTGGCATTATGCCGGGCCAGCGCCACGGCCTCCGGGTCCAGGTCGCCGCCCCAAATTTCGTATTCACCATCGAATTCACGGTCTTGCGCCTCGCTGGCGGCGTCCATCCAGAACCGCTTATCCAGCCAGCCCCACTTTTGGGCGGAGAAGGAGCGGTTTAGTCCGGGAGCCCGGTTCTTGGCGATGAGAGCGGCCTCGATTGGGATGGTTCCCGAGCCGCAGAAGGGGTCGCACAGCGGATCCCGGCCCCGGTACCGGGACAGAAGTACCATCCCGGCGGCCAGGGTCTCCCGGAGAGGCGCCGCCACTCCCTGGGCACGGTAGCCCCGCTTGTGGAGGCCGGGGCCGGAGGTGTCCAGAAACAGGGTGGCCTCATCTCCCATGATAGAAAACTGTATTTGGTGCAGCGCCCCGGTCTCAGGGAGGGTATTCAGGCCATATTTGACTCCCAGCCGGGTGGCAACCGCCTTTTTCACGATGGACTGGCAGGCGGGCACCGCGTGGAGGGCGGAGTTTAGGCAGTGGCCTTTTACCGGAAACTGTCCGTTTTGGGGGATAAACCTCTCCCAGGGCAGGGCGCGGACGCCCTCAAAAAGGGCGTCGAAGTCCCGGGCCGGGAAGCTCCCTATAACCAGCAGCACCCGCTCCCCGGTGCGGACATTTACATTGAGCCGGGGGAGGTCCTGTTCTGTCCCGGCGCACAGCACCCGGCCGTTCTCAGCCCTGACGCCGGGCAGATTCAGGCGGCGCAGCTCATCGGCGCATACGCCCTCCAGCCCGAAGAGGGTGGGGATAGCAAATTGCAGCTCTGACATGTTCATTCCTCACAGTATCATCGGCGGATAATATTCTACTTTGGCGACCCGCTCCAGCCCCACCTGGCGGGCCCGGAGGGTGTACTCCTCCACATCGCCGGTGGTGTAGACACTCAGGGTTCCAGGCCTCTCGGGATTGGCCAGGCCCTCCCGGTTCAGATAGGCCCTCAGGGCCCGGGCCATCTCCTCCGCCGGGTCGATGAGGGGCAGCGCCGGGTACAGCTTGCGGATGCTGTCCGCAACCAGGGGGTAGTGGGTGCAGCCCAGGACGCAGCAGTCCACTTTGTCCTTCAGCACCATGTGGTCCAGCTCCAGCCGGAGGTTTTCCTCCACCTGGGGCATTTTTTCCGGACTGCCCAGGCTGTGTTCCACCAGCCGGGCCAGGTCGGGACAGCCGCAGCTGAGCACCACCAGCTTACGGGGGCTGCGGGCCAGAATCTTGTTCGGATAGGCGCGGGAGGTGTGGGTGAATACGGTGGAAATGACCCCTACCTTATCCACTTCCAGCCCGGCCACCGCGTCCGCGCCCGCCTGAACGGCGTTGAAGATGGGACAGGATACCGCGTCCTTGCAGGCGTCGATGACGCAGGAGATGGTGTTGCAGGCCACCAGCAGTGCCTTTACACCACGCTCCTCCATAAATCGGAACATGTACCGGGCCATGGCCACAATATCCTCCCGGGCGTGGTTGCCATAGGGGATGTGGGCGCCGTCGCCGAAGTAGAGCAGGTTTTCGCCCGGCAGCAGCTTTTGTACTTGCCGGGCCACGCTGAAGCCCCCGATCCCGGAGTCCAGGATTCCAACGGGGCTGGTTTGATCTGACATGGGATCCCTCCTTGGGAAAGGCACATTTGCGCGCGGGCCCCTTGCGGAAGAGGAGAATGCGCGCTCCCCACAGTCTATGACGGACCGCTCCCGATTAAGACACCCGGGATACCCCTCCGGTGACGGCGTCCAGCTGATAAGCGCCAGTGTCGGTGGTCACCCGCCACACCGGAGTGAGCACAATGGAGCCGGACAGGGAGGCCGCGGCCACATATCCCGGTTCAATGCTGTCGATGCGGTTGCAGACATCCCCCAGAGCGCCCACACCGTTAAAGAAGTCAATCAGTGCTGTGGCGACCGAGACCGTTTTTCTGGCCGCGTCGGGCAGGGGCTGGCCTACCAGCAGCCGCCCGGCTGTAATCGCGGACAGCCCGTGCCCCTGGCATACCAGGGTTGCCTGCTGGGTAAACAGGGGGGTTCCCTTCCAGGTCTGCTGGAAGGTGAAGCTGTCCTCCTCCCCGGCCAGGATGACGCCCTGAAACCCCATACGCTCCATCAGCGCCAGGCAGCCCGCCGCCCGGTCCTCCCCTAACGAGAAAGCTTCCGGGGCCAGCTGGGCGGAAAAGGTGCCGTCGCTGTGGAACTGGACGGCTCCGTTTTCATTATAATACCGGTATACCTCGCCCCCTCGGGACTCAGCGGCCACCGGTGCGCCCAGCAGGGCGGAGGCGGCCATTTCCTCGCCGGCCAGGTCCCGATCCACGGTCTGGGGCAGCAGTTCCATGGACTGTGGGATAATGCCCTCCTCCACCTCTACTCCCCGGTTCCAAAGGAATTGGATGGCGTCCTCCCGGGCCTGGCTGAGCAGACGGCTGCCTTGAATGGCCTGTCCCCCCACCAGCGCCAGCAGAGCCAGGTTGGTAACGGCCAGGATGGCCAGGATGACGTTTTTCAGCTTGCTCCACGGCATACGCTCAGCCCTCCTTCCGGCGGTTATCCCTGGCCGACCAGCCGGCGGACAAGGTATCACCGCCGCTGTCGGAATAGGTGAGCAGCAGCTCCTCCCCCTTCAGGCCGCGGGCGGACAGGGCTGCGGATGCCTGCCTGGGCGGTAGGATCAGCGAGGCGGCGCCGCTGTTGGCGTAGCTGCGCAGATAGAGGGAGAACTGGACGATCCCCCCGCCCTCCACCAGGAAGCGGGCGGCGCAGCCCCCCTCCGTAAAGACAGGAATTCCATTCAGGCTATAGCCGAATTCTACCTCCCAGCCCTGATCCGTCTCCTTCACGGAAACGAGGTAGAGCCGGGCCTCGCCGCACCGGGGCCCTATGGCGGAGAGGGCGGTCTGGCGGCAGGTTTCCACGCTGTCGAAGAGAGCACCGGACTCCCCCTGGTTCAGGACGGGAAACAGCCCGCCGCCCTTGCGCCCCTCATACTGATACTGAGCCACGCCCCGTTCGGACAGGCGGACGCTGTCGTCCCCGCTGCGGGCCACCTGTTCGTCAGTGGAGTAAAAGCTAGTGGAGTTGAGGGAAAAGCCCAAGTCCTGCACCAGGGTCTGAAGGCTCTCCTGGCCGGCGCTCATGGGATTGGAAACCGTATACACCGCCGGGGAGGGGGCCTGGGCAAAGAGCAGGGTATCCGGGTCCAGGTCCTGATATAAATCTGATTCAAAGGCGTAAAACGCCCCGTTGTCCGTCAGCCCGGCCAGGGCTCCGGCCAGGGAGTAGGGGTCGGCAACCTCGGAGCGGCAGCGGTAGAAGCTGCCGCTCTCCTCGTCCCGATAGTACAGATCAACCCCGCCCTCCCATACGGTGAGCGCCAGCCGGCGGACCGTGGCGGTAAGCCGGGTATCCCCATCGGAGAGCCAGCCCATCAGCACCGGCATGGGGATCCGCCCCTGGAAGTCCATATACACCCCCAGCGGGCCGGTGAGGGCCTCCTCCCAGCTGCGGCGGCTTACCTCATCCGGCGTACCGGCGCTGGACAGAGCCTCCACCAGAGGGCCGGCCACCTTTTGGAACAGCTCCTGGCAGGCTCCCTGGTTATACTGCAGGCCGCAGCGGATTCCTTCCGCCCCTTCAGGCACCCCCAGGGGCAGACCCGTTCCGCCGGGCAGATTGGCCACCATGGCCATGGGGATGGCCCCTGACCTCCGGTCCACCTCCTGGCCCTGGCCGGGGGCGGTCTGACGGCCCTCCTCCCGCAGCAGGACCCGGAAGGGAGCCGCCAGGGGAGTCTGGGCGGCAAGCCACAAGGCGGAAAGGGTAAGAAAGACAATGAGCACGTCCTTCAGAAGCTCGACGGCCCGTCTTTTTTTGTTATTTTCCATCGCCAGGCCCCTCAATGTTCAGATCCAGCCGGATCATCAGGCCCGGCCCCTCCTTGTTTAACAGGATGATCCTCCCCCGGTGGCGCTCCACAATCTCCTTGGCAATGGACAGCCCAAGGCCGGTTCCCCCGGACTGGCGGGACCGGGCCTTGTCCACCCGGTAGAAGCGCTCAAAGATGCGGGGGCGGTCCTCCTCGGGGATGCCGATGCCGTCATCGTCCACAATCATCCACACCCGCTCCCGCTTGCGGCCGGCGTAGATGTCGATGTGGCCCCCGTCCGGGGTGTATTTGATGGAGTTGGAGACGATGTTCATAATGACCTGGAGCACCCGCTCCCGGTCGGCCAGAATCTCGGGCAGGTCGGGCTCCAGGTCCAGGGTAAGGGTATGGCTGTGCTTCTGCGCCTCCATATAAACCGCGTTGTAGATGTCCCGCACCGCCTCACCGAAGGGGAACCAGGACAGCTTCAGCTCATCCCGCTCCGAATCGAACCGGGACAGGGTAAGCAGGTCCTGGACGATATGCGTCATCCGGTCGCTTTCGTTGAGGATGACGCCCAGAAATTTCTTTTCCATATCCGGGGGCATTTCCCCCGCGTTGTCGATGATGGTCTCGGCGTAGGAACGGATATTGGTCAGCGGCGTGCGCAGTTCGTGGGAGACGTTGGCCACAAACTCCCGGCGCATCTCCTCGTTTTTGCGCTGCTCGGTGATGTCGTGGAGCACAGCCAGCGCGCCTCCGCCCACCCGCCCCCGGTCGAAGGGGGCCATCAGCAGCTGGAAATAGCTGTCTCGGACCTGGAGGTGCTCCTCCAGGTGGTCGGGGGCGTCCAGCACCTGTTCCAGGGGAGCTACGCCGCCGAAGAGCTCCTCATAGGTGGTTTCCGACCCCAGGCTGCGGCGGAGCATCCGGTTGGCAGCGGGATTGGAGTGGATAACAAGCCCCTGACGGGAGAATGCCACCACTCCGTCGGTCATGTGGAGGAACAGGGTGTCCAGCTTGTTGCGCTCGTTTTCCACCTGGCGCAGGGTGTCCTGGAGCTGGCCGGCCATGTCATTGAACGTGTCGGTCAGCACGCCGATCTCGTCCTGAGAGGGCACCTTGATTTTTTTGGAAAAATCCCGTTCCGCCACCCGCATGGCCCCCTCGGTGAGGCTCTGAATGGGGGTGACCATGGTCTTGGACAGCAGGAAGGACAGCAGGATGGAGATGACCAGGCCGAAAATCAGCGCTTCCACGATCAGGACCAGCATCTGGTCGGTCAGGTCGTTGGAGGTGGATTTGTTGTCCAGGATGTAGATAATATAGTCCTCCCCGCCCCGGCGGATGGGGACGGCTACGTCCATATAGTCCAGGGCCAGATTGCTCTCGTCCCCAACCTCGCCGGTTTCCAGGCCGGTATTCATGGCGAACACCAGGTTCTCTGTATACTCCAGGGGGGAGTCCTCGCCATCCGGGGAGACGCGGCACACGCCGCTGCCGTCCAGGATGTACAGCTTCCGGTTGCGGTTGTCCACACCCAGCTCGCCGGCATAGGCTTCCAGAACCAGGGCGAGCTGGGCCGCTCCGTCCTCCTCCCCGCCGGAGGGCGTAATCAGGTCGTGATAGAGCAGCGGATCCTGAAAGACATCGGACATCTGCCCATAAAAGTCCTCCAGGTAGAAGGCGGTCACAGAGTTGATGAGAAAAGCCCCCACCACCATCATCAAAGACATGATAAGCAAAATCATAATCATGACCAGCTTCATATGCAGGCTTCGCAGCATGGGGGCTCCTCCTTTCGTTTATTTAAAGCGATAAAGGGGCCGCTTCTGCCTACTCCCCGAAGTAGTATCCCATCCCCCGCTTGGTCTTGATAAACACGGGGGAGGCGGGGTCGTCCTCAATTTTTTCGCGCAGGCGGCGGACGGCCACATCCACGGCACGGACGTCGCCCACGTAGCCCTCGTAGTTCCAGACATGCTCCATCAGGGCCTCGCGGGAGAAAATTTTGCCTGGGCGCGCGGCCAGGAAGCGGATCAGGTCGTATTCCCGTTGGGTCAGATCCAGCGCGGCGCCGTCCTTGTAGATGGTGGCCCGGTCCTCGTCCACCTGCATCCGCGTGCCCAGGGGCAGGCTGGGCTGTCCCTTCGCCGGCGCGGCAGCGGGCGCCATGGACATGCGGCGGATGTTGGCCTTTACCCGGGCCATCAGCTCCCGGTTTTTGAAGGGTTTGGTGATGTAGTCGTCAGCCCCCAGCTCCAGGCCCAGGACCTTGTCGTCCTCCTCCTCCCGGGCCGTGAGCATGACGATGGGCACCGTGGACCCCGCCTGGCGGATCTGCCTGCACACATCAAAGCCGCTCATGCCGGGCAGCATCAGATCCAGCAGGACCAGGTCCGGGTTCTGCTCCAGGGCCAGCTGCAGGCCGGTGGGGCCGTCCAGGGCCTCTATGGTATCGTAGCCCTCTTTGGTCAGGTTAAAGGACAAAATGTCTACAATGCTCTGCTCGTCCTCTACAATCAGGACCCTCTTTCCCATGCGTTGACCTCCGTTTCTGTTCTCACAGGCCCAGAAGGACCTTTACCTTCAGCGTGGTGGACACGGTTTTAGCGTCGGTAATGGTTCCGTCCAACACCTGCCTTGCCAGCTCGTCAAAGGGCATGGCGACCACATCCAAAAACTCGTCCTCGTCCAGGTGCTGCTTCTTCCGGGTGAGGCCCCGGGCCAGATACATGTGCAGCTTTTCGGTGCAGAAGCCGGGAGAGGCCAGGGTATATCCCAGGTAGGTCCACTCCGCCGCCTCCAGGCCGGTCTCCTCGCTCAGCTCCCGCTGAGCCCCCAGCACAGGGTCCTCCTCCGCGCCGTGGTCCAGCTTGCCTGCGGGCAGCTCCAGCAGAAGCTGCTGGATGGGATAGCGGTACTGCCGCACCAGATACACCGTCTTGTCCTCGTCCAGGGCCAGCACAGCCACGCCGCCGGGATGATACACCACCTCCCGGGCCGCCAGCGTGCCGTCGGGCAGTTGGGCCTGGTCCAGCGTCACCTTGATGATCTTTCCGTCAAAAATTGTCTGGCTGCTTACCATCTTTTCGCTCAGGTCCATTTTCTTAGTCCTCCTTGCGGATTTTTTGCTCAATTATAGTTAGTATACCACAAACTGCCACCTGGGTAAAGCCATCAGGGGGAATTTATAAAAAACCCGCCCTATTGGGGCAGGTTTTCAGTCCCGGAACTCAAACAGCTTGTGGACCGGGATCTCCAGCGCATCTGCCAGACGAAACACAACGTCTAAGGACGCGCCTGCCTTGGCCAGTTCAATATTGCTCATGTGGTTAGGTTCGATCAGTACCATTTCCGCAAGCTGTTCCTGCGTTAATTTCCGCTTGCGGCGGTAGTAGTACACATTTAAGCCGAACGCCTCATACTTTTCCATTTGTGTCTTGTCCAAAATTCATCACCGTATATAGTTTATGATACTTTTTAAAATGGATTAACAAAATTAAAAAGTGGAAATCCATCTTGACAAGATGGATTTTCAAGTTAAAATAATTAATGAGGTGATGTCATGGACTTGTACAAAGAGATATTGCTCCATCTTCTGTATAAGCAGGACTGCAAGGTGGAGGTCACATTTCCAAACCTGAAATTCAGCGCCGGTGAGATGATCGAATCCGCGGCCTACTGCGCGCTGGCCGAAATTCAAAGGATTCTCCAAGACGACGAGTTGACCGACGAGGACTGCTTTCAAAAAATCGAGGCAATTGTCTATGAATTTGAACGTCTTGGCTCCGGCTGTGGAGACAGGCACGATTGGGGATAAGAAAACGCCCGCTTTTCGAAGCGGGCGTTTTTGGATTATTCTTCTGCCATGGACTTTGCAGCGGCGATGGCCTTTTCCTGGGCTGCAGGGGGGCAATCCTCATAGCGGACGAAGTGGAAGGTATAGCTGCCACGGGACTGGGTCATGGCCCGCAGGTCGATGGCGTAGGAGGTCATCTCGGCCATGGGCACCTCGGCCTCGATCATCTGGTCGCCGTCGCCGGTGGGGTTCATGCCCATCACGCGGCCCCGGCGCTTGTTCAGATCGCCGATGACGTCGCCCATGTAGCTGTCGGGCACGGTGACCTTCAGCTCGCCCACGGGCTCCAGCAGCACGGGGTTGGCCTCGGGCATGGCGGCCTTGTAGGCCAGCTGGGCGGCAGTTTTGAAAGCGATTTCGGAGGAGTCAACCGGGTGGTAGCTTCCGTCGTACAGCACGGCCTTCAGGTTGACCACGGGGTAGCCGGCCAGGGGGCCGTGGACGCAGGCTTCCCGCAGACCCTTTTCCACAGCGGGGAAGAAGTTCTTGGGCACGGAGCCGCCGAAGACCTCCTCGGCAAAGACCA
>CANDCW010000064.1 GCA_947383275.1 uncultured Bacillota bacterium | reverse complement strand
CGCTTTCTTTCAACATAGCCAGATTTCCTATGTTCTAATTCGGGAGTAATAGTATAGCTGAAAGGCATGGTGAAAGCTATTACCACAACCACCAACGATTGAGAGACAAACGAAGCATAAGCACCAATGTGAACAGCCTGGAAAACGAAAAAAGCCGCCCACGGTCTGCGGACGTCCTACAGACTGGGGGCGGACGGTTTTCTTCCTTTTTTCTTTGGGGGAGCGCCGTTTTCCTGGCTCCTTATGGTGATTTGCCTATCGACCTGTGCCGCAGGCTGACGGGCAATGCCCCGTTCCTTGTTGGTAGCGGTGCGAATGCCATCGCCGTGGGTCATTTTGCCTGAGACCAGCCAGCCCTTTTGGAGTAATTCGTCCATAAGCTCAGACACGAATTGATTCCCGATCTTATTGTTCCCATGTCTGTCACACAGACGGTGTACCTTAAAGTGTTCCGCAACGTGGGCGGCAATGGGGTCTACAATGTAGAGATTGCTGCGTTTTGTTCGGCATCGCTTTAGAATGTAGGCTATAATTTCATCCCGTTTTGTCTCCAGCTCCGCCCGGTATCCCTCGTCGCTCAGGTCCCGGTATTCTTCATAGCGGTCGATGTGGTAGCAGTAGAAGGTTCGTGCTTGCGTCAGCTTCTCTTGCAGGGCCTCAGTGTTGGCTTCGTCCATCACCCCGCTGAAACTGCTGGGGTGAAGATAGAGATCCTGCCGGTCCTTGCTTACAGTGTCGCAGCCGCCATTGCAGCCCAGCTTGACTGTCCACCCTAACTCTTGGAACAGGCGGCGGCTTTCCTCTTTGAATGCGGCCCTGTCTGTGTCGCTCGACCAGCCGGAGCTGTAGCACTCGGTATGGATGCGAAAATATATTTTCCGGTATGCCATGTTGGTTTCCTCCTGTTTGATGAAATGAAAAAGCCGCTCTCGGCCTATCGGATTATTTCCGACAGGTGAGGGCGGCTGATTTTCTTTGATTTGGAGTTTTGGGGAAAGCTCGGGAGTTCGAGTCCCCCCAGCTTTAGAAAAGGCCAATTTAGGCCCAATTTGCATTTTTTTCACGTTATTTTAAAATAACGCTTCCAGTAATTTTAATTCCATACTTTTTCTTCTTGTTTTTTGCTGTTTTTGTCTTAAATATGAAAAACACCGCATTTTCATGCGGTGTTTTTCGCCTGCATCTTTTTTGGCGACACAGGTTGGTACGGGCGAAGGGATTCGAACCCCCGACCTACTGGTTCGTAGCCAGTCACTCTATCCAACTGAGCTACGCCCGCATACTGTAAAGAGCTTCTTCTCCTCAACAGCTTTTACATTATAGCATACCTTCCAGCAGATTGCAAGAGGTTTTTCCAAATTTTTTAAGATGGGCTGGTAATAGTAGTATTTGCGCAGGAACAGCTCCCGGTCCCTGCGGCCCAGCCGCTCCACTGCAGCCCAAAGGGCCCACGCCGCCTCCGCTTTTAGAAGGGACTGCTCCGGGCTGTCAGCGGAATCCGGCATGGCCTTGTCCAGTGTGCCGCCCTCCCGGCGGCGCTCATTCCCCCTGTGGCGGAGGGCTTCGCTCACTTGTAGGAGTCGGCCAGCGCTTGGAACTTGGGCAGGGCGCGGCGGATGGTGTCGGTTTGGACGCAGTAGGAGATGCGCACATGCCCAGGCGCGCCAAAGCTGGCGCCGGGGACGATCAGCAGATCGAACTGTTTGGCCCGCTCGCTGAACGCCGCGTCGTCAGGCTCCAGGCTGCGGGGGAAGAGATAGAAGGCTCCACCGGGCTCCACCACATGGTAGCCCATTTCCCGCAGGGCGGATACAAACAGCCGGGCGTTTTCCTCATAGATTTTCAGGTCAGAGGTCATATCACAGCAGATGGAGGTCACCTGCTGGAACAGGCTGGGCGCGCACACATAGCCCAACGAGCGGCCCGCCCCTGCCACCGCAGCGTAGACGTCATCTCCCTGCGTTACTTCCTCGGGCACCAGGACGTAGCCGATCCGCTCGCCAGGCAGGGACAGCGACTTGGAAAAGGAGTAGCACACGATGGTGTCTCTATAGATGTGGGGCACCCAGGGGGCCTCGAAGCCGGCATAGACAATCTCCCGGTAAGGCTCGTCGGAAATCAGGTAGATGGGATGGCCAAATTGTTTGCTCTTCTCCATAAGGAGGCCGGCCAAACGCTCCAGAGTCTCCTTGGAGTAGACAACACCGGACGGGTTGTTGGGGGTGTTGATAACCACGCCCTTGGTGTGTTCGCTGACCGATCTCTCCAAGGCGTCAAAATCAATTTGAAATGTTTCGATCTCCGGGGGGATAAGGACCATTTTTGCCCCGGCTCCCTCAATAAATACCTTGTACTCAGGGAAAAAAGGGGCAAAAACCACAAATTCGTCCCCAGGACAGGCAAGGCCGTTAAATACGCAGCACAGCGAGGCGGCGGCTCCCACAGTAAGGTAGAGCCGACTGGCGGTATAGCTGGCGCCAAAGCGGCGGTTGAGGGAGTCGGCAAAGCGCTGGCGGGCATCAGCGGCACCCTGGGCGCTGGTGTAGGCGTGAATCAAATCGGGCTGTTCCCGAAGCAGGCGGATGGCCGTCTCATTGACAGCGTCGGGGGAGGGGACGCTGGGATTGCCAATAGAGAAGTCATAAACATTTTCTGCGCCGATCTCGGCGGCACGCACCTTGCCATATTCGAACAACTCCCGGATCACGGACCGGGCGGTGCCCAACCCCTTCATACGTTCAGAAACCATGAAAAAAACCTCCTGAATCAGATTGATTGCATTATACCACAGTAATTTACCGGAGTAAAGTGAAAATTGAGCAGCATCCATATGAACAGCGGCATAAAGTCCTAAAATTTGTCAATTGAAATAAAATTGACGAAGAAATATTTTACAAACATGGCATATTTGGAAAAATCTGACCTTTACAAAGAAGGGCTGCGGGGCTATAATTTTTTAGATTGCAAAATAAATAGCGGTCTTTCGCAAGGGGGCAGTAGAAATGCAGGTGTTAAAGGGCAAAGCGATCATGGAGCAGATCGTGGCGGGCCGGCTGTGCTTCTACCGCCGGCCTACGCCCCAGGTTCAGCTGTACACCCATGGCGACTGGCGTCAGGAAATCAACCGTTTTCACCAGGCTCAGCAAACCGCTATTCTCGAGTTGACCACCCTTTATCACCGGGCGCTCAATCAGGTGGGTGAGGCCGTGGCCTCCATCTTCCTCATTCACGGCATGCTGCTGGAGGACCATGATTATGTAGAAACGGTCCGGGGCCTGATTAACGGACAGGGGACCACGGCGGAGTATGCTGTCCAGATGGCGGAAGTCAGCTTTGCCGCGGCTTTCACCGCTATGGACAGCCCCTACATGCGGGCCCGGGCTGTGGATATCCGCGACATCTCTCAGCGGGTGCTCCGGGCGCTGATGGGCGGACGGCAGACACTGCTGATGGACGAACCCGCTATCCTGGTGTCCGACGACTATCTGCCCAGCGAGGTGATGGACTTCGACCAACGCCGCCTCCTGGGCCTCATCACCCGGAAAGGCAGCCTGGACAGCCATACTGCCATGCTGGTGCGGGCTTACCACATCCCCGCCATTGTGGAGGTACATATCACCCCGCGATGCGAAGGCCGGCCGGCACTGATGGACGGCTATACCGGCAATGTGTACATCGATCCCGAACAGGAACAGATGGAACGGCTGCGGGAGCTGTACCAGGCCAATGGGCGCCCCAAGGAAGCTCTTTTGGGTATGTAACAGAAAAGTCAGAAACGTAAGAAAAAGACGGCATAGCCTAGGCTGCGTCGTCCAAATTGATAGATTGTCACTTGCAGCCCTCTCCATTGGGGCAGCTTCTTTGTAGGAGCCGTCCCAACGGAGCAGCTGCTTTTTACTTTTGATTGAGCTGGTACAGCATTTGCACGGTCTCCTCCCGGGTGGTAAAGGAGCAGTAGCGGCGGCGGCCGTCTCCGTCTCCAGATACGATTCCCTGTTCCTCCGCCCAGGCCCGGGCGGGGGCGGACCAGCCTCCGGGGGCAAGCCCGGCCCGCTGGGCCAGATAGCCATCCATCAACTCATTGAAACGTTCCTGCGTCATAGTATCATCCTCCATCGTCAGGGCCACATCCTGGCGGAACCGGTCCATCGTTACCCCGTGCCTGGGCCACCACTGGAGCACATCGCCGTGGTTGCTGGCAATCCCCAGGTCATAGCCCTCCGCGTGGCAGATCACAACCCCGGGTTTTAGCGGGTCTAGGCCAAACTGGCCGCACAGCATGGCGGTGAGGCGGACGGCGTTTCGATAGAGGTCCTCAAAATAGGGCCGGTTGGCCTCCACATGATAGCCAACCATTTCGCCGCCCTGGTAGGTGTGGCCGGCGGGCTCACAGCACTCGAAGGAGATATGGGTGTTGTTGGCGCTGCGGCCTGAGGTCCCCGTTCCGGCGTGCCAGCCCCGCATGGTCCAGGGCAGGGTCTGGATGACCCGCTCCCGGCCGGCAAAGGCGTGGACGCACTTTTCTACCCCGGACCGGTTCCAACGCCGGACAAATACCTCCGGATCGGGCTGGGCAACCCCAGTGGAGTGAACCATTACCCCCTTGGGGGTAATCGTCCGCCCGGCCTGATAGCAGTCGTTGTCTGTGAGGAATTGTTGTTCTAGCTCCATGGCAGCCTCCTTGCGCATAGGGCCGCTGTGGGGCCCCACCATCCTATGCGGGAAGGAGGGTTTTGTCACACCTCGATGGTAGTGGTATCCCGGATGTGGCTCTGGGTGTAGAGGATAATGCTGTCGCCCTCTTTCAGGACCAGGTCGCCGTTGGGAATCAGGGCGTTTCCCTTCCGTTTGACCATGACGATAATGGTTTGGCGGGAGATGTCCAGGTCCCGGATACGCTGGCCGTTCCAGGGATTCTGGCTGCGCAGCACCAGCTCCTTCAGGTCGATGTGGCTGTCGCCCTTCAGGGACTGGGCACCCAGCACCAGGGTGTCGCCGGGGCGCAGCTCCACATTGCCTCTGGGGATCACGATCTGTCCGCCGCGCCGGATTGCGGCTACAATCACTCCAGCGGGCAGGCCCAGCTGCTGGATGGTCTGACCTGCCCAGGGGTCCTTTTGGAGCAGCGTCACCTTGATGAAATGGATATCCGCCTCATTGGCGTACTCACTGAGGCGCTTGATCCGGGAGTATTGATCCACGAAGCCGGCGGATATGATGCCGGTAGGGATGGCCACCATGCCGACGCCCAGAAAGGCGATGCCGATGCCAAACAGCTTGCCCATGGCTGTTATGGGGTAAATGTCGCCATAGCCCACGGTGAGCAGGGTGGACATGGACCACCAGATGCCGGAAAAGGCGTTGGTAAAGACCTCCGGCTGGGCCTCATGCTCCAGGCTGTACATGCACAAGCTGGAGGCCAGCATCAGGATCAGGATAATAAACACGGAGGACAGCAGCTGCTGCCGCTTGCTGGCGATGACCTCGGTGATGACGTTGAGGGAGTCGTAATAGGCGTTGATGCGGAACAGGCGGAAGATGCGCACCACCCGGAACATGCGGAAAGCTACCGCCCCGGCGGGGAAGAATATGGGCAGATAGTAGGGCAGGAAGGACAACAGGTCCACAAGCCCGCTGAAGGACAGGGCATATTTCAGCACGGCCCGGGGTTCGGACAGCTTGGGGTGCAGGGCTGGAGAGGTCCACAGCCGCAGGCAGTAGTCCGCGGCAAAAAAGACCACGGTGACCTGCTCCAGGGCCAGCAGCAGCCAGCCCCACTGAGTCCGCAGCTGGTCAAAGGTGTATAGAATGCTGGCGCCCAGATTGATAAAAATGGCCAGGGCGTTGACTAGGTCGTACAGACGGCTGGGCCAGTCCACATCGTAGCCCACCTCAATAATCTCACAAACCCGTTTTCGCCGTTTCAGCCAGGTGTTTTTGTCCGCCATGTCGGCCTCCCAGTGTCGGTTTTGATATTATGAACCCTATTATAACGCATTTTCTCCGAATTGCAACAGAAAAGCGGGGGCCCTGTGTGAAGGCCCCCGCAAGGTGGTTTGCGTTCAATTTTTGTGCTTGCCCAAGTAAGCCTCTTTGACCTTTTCGTTGGCCAGAAGCTCCGCCCCGGTGCCGGACAGGATGATGTTGCCCGTCTCCAGCACGTAGGCCAGATTGGCGATTTTGAGGGCCATATTGGCGTTTTGCTCAATGAGCAGGATGGTCACACCCTGGCGGTTGATCTCGCCAATGATGGAGAAGATGTCCTGAACTACCAAAGGGGCCAGGCCCAGGGAGGGCTCGTCCAGCATCATCAGCTTGGGGCGGGACATGAGGGCCCGACCCACAGCCAACATCTGCTGTTCGCCGCCGGACAGGGTGCCGGCCAGCTGCCAGCTGCGCTCCTCCAGCCGGGGGAACAATTCGTATACCCACTTGACATCCTTCTCAATGCCCGCCTTGTCCTTTCGGAGATAGGCGCCGATCTTCAGGTTTTCCAGCACCGTCATATCAGGGAAGACCCGCCGCCCTTCGGGGCTCATGGCGATGCCGGAGTTGATGATCCGGTCGATGGATTTGCCCAGCAGCTCTTCGTCGTTCCAGCGGATGGAGCCCGACTGGGCCTTGACAAGGCCGGTAATGGTGCGCAGAGTGGTGGATTTGCCTGCGCCGTTGGCTCCGATGAGGGTGACAATCTTGCCATCGGGCACTTCCAGGGAGATACCCCGCAGGGCCTGGATGCCGCCATAGGCCACATGGAGATTTTCGATTTTAAGCATCTTCCGCCACCCCCAGGTACGCGTCGATCACGCGTTTGTTGTTCTGAATCTCCGCTGGCGTGCCTTTGGCAATGAGCTTGCCGAAATCCAGCACGTAGATGCGGTCGGAGATGTCCATCACCAGGTCCATGTGGTGTTCAATGAGGAAGACCGTCAGGTTAAAATCCTTCCGGATCCGGCCGATAAAGGCAGTGAGTTCGCCGGTCTCCTGGGGATTCATGCCGGCAGCGGGCTCGTCCAACAGCAGGAGGCTGGGACCGGTGGCCAGGGCCCGGGCGATTTCCAAACGGCGCTGTTTGCCGTAAGGGAGGGAGGTGGCCGGTTCGTCCTTCACATCGTAGAGTCCCACTGTCTGCAAAAGCTCCGCCACCTTTTCCCGCTGCTCCCTTTCCTCCTTGCGGTTGAGGCGGAAGGAGGCGGCCAGGAAGTTGGTGTGGGTGCGGCAGTGCATGGCGATTAGCACGTTATCAAATACCGTCTGGGACTTCCACAGGCGGATGTTCTGGAAGGTCCGGGCCATGCCCAACTTGGTGATCTTGTCGGGGGTGGGGGAAAGAACCTGGGTATACTCCCCGGCGTGCTCACCCTTGTACAGCTTCTTCATCTTGCCCTGGGGGTAATTCTCCACAATCTTCTGCTCCCGGAACCACACCGCTCCGTTGGTAGGCTGATATACGCCGGTGACGACGTTGAAGGCTGTGGTCTTGCCGGCGCCGTTGGGGCCGATGAGGGCCACGATTTCCCCTTCGTTAATCTCCAGGTTCAGGTTGTCCACAGCTACCACGCCGCCAAACTGCATGGTGGCGTTTTCCACTTTCAGGATGTTCTTCATTTGGCATCCTCCTTCCCGGCGCGCCTGGCCCTTGGGGACAACAGATCGGGCAGTTCCTTGTCGCCCATGATGCCCTTGCGGAAGAAGAGCACGATAATCATGATGATGACGGAGAACACCGCCATGCGGAAGCCGTTTTTAAAGATGCCTGGGGCGTTGATGCCCAGGAATTTTCCGGAGTCCAGGCCGCGCAGCAGCCACTCGGAGCTGAAAATATAGAGGAAGCTGGCCAGCACCGAGCCGGTAATAGAACCGATGCCGCCGATGACCACAATCAGGAGGATTTCGTAGGTCATGGCGCTCTTGAAGGGGGCGGCGGCGATGGTGCCCATATACATGGCCAGCATTCCGCCGCCGAAGCCGGCAAACACGGAGCTGATGATAAAGGCCAGCCGCTTGTGGTGAGCCAGGCTGATGCCCATGGCCTCGGCGGCCACCTCATCGTCACGGATGGCCTTGAAGGCCCGGCCGTAGGTGGAGTTGATCAGCAGCACGATAAACGCAATCAGTACCCCCGCCAGCACCACGTAGGCGGTGGGGTGGGAGAAAGTGGGATAGCTCTTGAGCAGGTTGGAGCCGTTGGTGATGGGGCCCAGAGCGTTCCACTGGAAGAAAGCCCTCAGAATTTCGGCAAAGCCCAAAGTGGCGATGGCCAGGTAGTCGGACTTCAGCCGCAGCACCGGCAGGCCGATTAAAAACGCGAACAGGCCCGCCAGCAGCCCGCCGATGAGCAGGGCGGACAGCATGCCCACCACGGTGCCTACGCTGTCCCCCAGGAAGGAGGCAAACACCTCGGGCAGAGAGAACTTTAAAGCGCCGCCGTCAAAATATTGGTAGACGCTGGCCTTTTTCTCCATGGGAATGGTAAGCACGCCGTAAGCGTAGGCGCCCAGCAGCATAAAGCCCGCCTGGCCCAGGGAGAACAGGCCGGTAAAGCCGTTGAGCAGGTTCATGGACACAGCCACCAGGGCGTAAACCGAGGCTTTTTCGATAACCTTCACGGCGATATGGTAGCTGGGCAGGACCATATCCACCGCGACACAGGCCGCCAGCAGGATCAGCAGGACGGCAGCGGTAAAAACAGTTTGCTTCTTTTTCATGTCCGTCCCTCCTTACACCTTGTCGGTGACCTTTTCGCCGAACAGGCCGGTGGGCTTGACGCACAGCACCACAATCAGCAGGGCGAAGGTAAAAGCGTCGGAGAAGGTGGTCAGGCCCAGGCCCTTGATGATCTCCTCGCATAAGCCAATGATGAAAGCCCCCACCACCGCTCCGGGAATGGAGCCGATACCGCCGAACACCGCGGCCACAAAAGCCTTCAGTCCGGGCATTCCGCCGGAGGTAATGGATACTGATGGGTAGTTGGTAAAGTAGAGGATGGCGCCCACAGCGGCCAGGAAGGAGCCGATGACGAAGGTCATAGAGATGACGGCGTTGATCTTCACGCCCATGAGCTGGGCGGTCTCAAAGTCCTTAGCAGCGGCCCGCATAGCCAGGCCGGTTTTAGTGTGGTTGATGAGGTACACCAGCCCCGCTACCAGCAGAACGGTGAGCACCGGGGTAATTAGGGTAACCCGCTTGGTGGACTCGCCGAAAACCATCACATTTTCCGACACCCAGGGGATGGGATTGGTGACCGGCTGGGCGATGCCGCCGGTGAGGTAGAAAGCCAGGTTCTGAATCAGGTAGCTGACGCCAATGGCGGAGATCATCACCGACATCCGGGGAGCGGTGCGCAGGGGCTTGTAAGCTGCCCGCTCAATGCAGAAGCCCAGAATTACCGTAAGAAGCAGTACCAGAGGCAGAGATACATACATGGGCATGGACGCGGTGAGATAGACCATCAGCAGCCCGGCCACCATGAACACATCGCCGTGGGCGAAGTTAATCAGGCGCAGGATGCCGTAGACCAGGGTGTAGCCGATGGCGATGAGCGCGTACTGTCCGCCCACGGATACGCCGTTAATGAGGTATGGCAGCATGGAAAACCCTCCCGTTTCTTTATCGTTTCAGGGGTGGACCGTCTTGACAGGGCAGGCTTCCTGCCCTGTCAAGGCGGCCCACAGCTAGGGGATTGGCGGAGCGGGGCCCGCTCCGCCAATCTCAATGGCTTACAAAGATGGTGCTTGAATTCAGCCCACGCCCTGGACCTTTACAAAATCCCACACGCCGGTGGTGGTGTTGGCGGCCTTGATATAGGCGGCGTCGCGCTTGGCGTCGCCGATGTCGTCAAACTCAATCAGGCCGGTTACGCCGTTGTAGCTCACGCCGGGCAGGGCCTCCATCACGGCCTTGGGGTCGGTGGTGCCGGCAGCCTTGATGGCCTCCAGGGCGGTAAAGTAGGCGTCGTAGCCCATGGCGGTAACAGCGGAGATCATGTCGTTGCCGCCGTTGTTGGTCTTGGCATCGGCATTGGCGTTGATCCACTCCTTGATGCCTGCGTCAAACTCGGGGTTGCCGCCCTCCTGATAGAAGGTGGTAACCGCTACGTTGACGTTCTTGCCCACGGTGCTCTCGCAGACCATGTTGTTGTCCCAGGTGTCGGAGCCCAGCAGGGAGCCCTCAAAGCCCTGGGCGGAGGCGGCCTCAATAATCAGCTGGGCGTAGTTGGTGGACACAGGGGCGAAGATGACGCCCGCGCCGGCGCTCTTGGCGTTGTTGATATAGGACACAAAGTTGGCGCTGCCCTCGGGGAAGTCCTCGCTGATGACGGTGCCGCCCAGGGCCTCAAAGGCTTCCTTAAAGTAGTGGACCAGGCCCTGGTCGTAGTCGGAACCCAGCATGGCCAGAGTGTAGGCGGTATCAACGCCTAGCTCCTTGGCGTAGCTGGCCAGGGCGGGACCCTGGAAGGGATCGGTAAAGCAGATGCGGAAGTAGGCGTCGCAGTCGGCGGTAACCTGGGGGTTGGTGCAGGTGACGCCGATAGCGGGCACGCCGGCCTCCTGGAATACGGCGCCGCCGGCCATGGACACGCCGGAGCCATAGGAGCCCAAAATGACGGACACGCCCCGGTTCACCACTTCAGCGGCAGCGGAGGGGCCGTTCTCGGGGGTAGTGCGGTTGTCCACAATCTCCAGCTTGACCTCATAGGTCTCGCCGCCGATCTCCACGGTGGGCTGGACGGAGTGGGCGTACTGCATACCCAGAATCTCCTGCTTGCCGCCGGGGCCGTTGTCGCCGGTCTGAGGTTCAAACACGCCGATTTTAACCACCTTGTCGCCGGTGGGGGCGGCGGGGGTGCTGGCAGCGGGAGTGGAACCGGCGGCGTTATTGCCGCTGGTGCTGGGGGTGCTGTTGTTGCCGCCGCCGCAGGCGGCCAGGCTCAGGACCATGGCCATGGACAGAGCCGCAGACAAAATCTTTTTCATTTTATTCCTCCTAAACTTAACAAGGACCTCTCGGCCCAGGGTAATACTGAAATATTACGGGATTTTTCCCGACTTTTCAAGGCAAATAATTCACAGAAAGTTTCTCCGTTCTATCCGGCCCGGGCCGGATTGCTTTGACAGATTTCCTGCAAGTGTCCGCGCTTCGCGGACGGGGTGAGGGATGCGCCTGTTTTGCGCGGTCAAATGTCCGTGTGAAACGGACGGGCGGGTTGGTCATTTTGCCGGATAGCCCGGCTCCAAAATTTTGGAACGTCCGGCCGGGCGGGAAGAAAAAAGAAGTGACAAGGCAGCTAATTTGTGATAAAATTGCCACAACCAAGGGAAAGAGGCGAAGGCTATGGGAGAAAACAACTGGAACCGGGATTTGTTAGAGGGGATCTTGTCTCTGCTGGAGTTTTTGCGGGAGAAGGGCGTTCCAGTGGACCGGTCTACCGAACCGGAGGTCCTGAGCCTGCTGCCCGAGGTGATGGAGCACAAGTCTGAGGAATCCATGCTTCAGACGGCCTATGAGATGATGTGCTTTATGGACAAAATCCCAGGTGGGTTTCTAATCTACCATGCCGACGGGGATGAGGGCGTTGTCTACGCCAACAAGGGCTTGCTGCGCATCTTTCAATGCGATACATGGGATCAGTTTCAAGATATGACCCATGGTTCCTTTCGGGGGCTGGTGTTCCCCGACGACCTGGAGGAGGTAGAGGAGAGTATCAAGCGGCAGATTGCCGAGAGCCAGTACGACCTGGACTATGTAGAGTACCGCATTACCCGCAGAGACGGCACGATTGGCTGGATTGAGGACTACGGCCACTTTGTCCACGGAGAGACGGTAGGGGACTTTTTCTATGTCTTTCTGGGAGACGCCACCGAGAAGATGGAGCGCCGGATGGAGGAGCAGAGGCGGAGCGAAGCACGCTACCAGGGCCTGGTGGAGGAGTATGACCGGCAGCGGGCCATCATCAACCAGGAGCATCTGCGGCGCCTGGAGGTAATAGAGGGGCTGAGCGTCAATTACGAGTCCATCCTCTATGCGGAGCTGGAAAAAAATTGCGTTCTGGCCTACCGGCTGAGCCAGCGCACCCAGCGGCAGTTCGGGGCCAAATACCGGACCAGGGACCTGAACTGGTATCTCAGAGACTATGTAGATGTTTGGGTCCACCCTGAGGACCGGGAGATGGTGTCCAAGACTACCTCTCCTGAGTATATCCGGCAGAAAATATCAGGGAGCGGCACCTATTACATTAATTACCGGGTGATATGCGAGGGGGAGGTGCAGTACCTCCAGCTCCGGCTTGTCAATGTGAGCAGCGGAGACCAGGTAAATCAGGTTGTAATGGGCTACCGCCGGGTGGACGAGGAGCTTCGGCGGGAGATCCAGCAGAAGCAGATCCTGGCGGAGGCGCTGGAAAACGCCAATCTGGCCATCGTGGCCAAAAATGATTTTTTGTCCAACATGTCGCATAATATGCGCACCCCGCTGAATGCCATGTTCGGGTTTACCGCCTTGGCTAAAATGGAGTGCCAGGATCCGGTGGTTTTAGACTATTTGGAGCGGGTAGATGTTTCGGGCCGGCAGCTGCTGGACTTGATTGAGAAGGTGCTGGAAATATCCCGCATCGGCTCCAGAGAAAGCTCCGCAGAGAAGGAGTGCGACCTATGCCGCACCGTTTGGGACGCCTGCGACAACCTCCGGGCACAGGCAGCGGAGAAGGGCCTGGACTTTACCCTGGACTGCTCCGGGGTGGAGCACGGGCTGGTCTGGAGCGATGGGGAAAAGCTGGACCATCTGGTCACCTATCTGGTGAGCAATGCAGTAACTTATACCGGGCCGGGGGGGCGGGTGTCCGTCCGGCTGACAGAGGAGGGGCCGTGGGTCAAGGACCTCAGGGCCTACCGCCTGGTGGTAGAAGATACCGGCGTGGGGATGGACGAAAAATTCCTGAACCGCCTGTTCGAGCCCTTTGCCAGGGAGCGGGACACGACCCATAGCGGGGTCAATGGAATGGGGCTTGGGCTGACCATTGTCAAATATATCGTGGACCGGCTGGGCGGCGCCATTCAGGTGGAAAGCACGCCGGGCCAGGGCAGCGTGTTTACGGTGACGCTGAAGCTGCGGCACTGCGGTGAAGCTTTTCCGGAGCGTTGCGCTCAGCTGGAGGGAGGAGAACGGGCCTCCGGGCAGCGGATCTTGCTGGTGGAGGACAACGAGATTAACCGGGAGATTGAAACGGAAATTCTCCGAAATGGCGGCTTTATTGTGGATACGGCCGAAAATGGCAGCATTGCTGTGGAAAAAGTGAAAAACTCCCCGCCTGAGGGATATGATTTGGTCCTGATGGATATTCAGATGCCCGTGATGGACGGCTGGACGGCGTCACAGATGATTCGGGGGTTGGACGACCCGGCGCTGTCCCGGATTCCCATCGTGGCGCTGTCGGCCAATACATTGGTGCGGGATATGCACCGGTCCATCGACAGCGGGATGGACGCCTACCTGACTAAGCCGATTGATATTCCCCGGCTGTTGGAAGAGATCAGGCGGGCTGCGGGAAACCGCAGGCCGGATAAAAACAGTTGACAAGCGGAGAAAATGTGATAGAATAGGATCCGCAAAATGCGATGAAGGAGTTAAGCGCGGAGAAAAGCCAAAAGCGAGAGGGGACGGTGGAAGCCCTCGGCTGATATTCTCCGCGTGAGCCGCTCCCGAGCGGCCCGGGATGACCGGGACGGCCTGCCCCCGTTACGGACAGCTTGAGACGCTCCCCTCGGGGGAGATAATCAGGGTGGTACCGTGGAATTTTCCGCCCCTGGCCGGTGTCAGGGGCGGTTTTTTGCAGAAAGGAGGAATTGTAGCGTGAAGCAGTATGTTGTAGACGCCTTTGCCGGCCGCGTTTTTGAGGGCAACCCGGCGGCGGTCATCGTGGCGGAGCGTTGGCCCGAGGAGCGGCTGATGTTTCAGATTGCATCGGAGAACAGCCTGCCGGAGACGGCTTTCGCCGTTCCGGAGGGGGACGGCTGGCGGCTGCGCTGGTTTGCGCCCGGAGACGAGGAGGTGGACCTGTGCGGCCACGCCACCTTGGCTGCGGCCTGCGTAATCGACCGGTTTATCCGCCCCGGCGGAAACAGCATCCGCTTTGAAACCCGCAGCGGGACATTGACCGTAGAGCGCCGGGGAGAGCTGTATGAGATGGACTTCCCGGCCTATACGCTGAAAATGCTGGAGGTGACGGACCAGATTGCCGACGCCCTGGGTGTGCGGCCCAGAGAGGTCTGGCGGGCGCGCGACCTGTTGTGCGTCTTCGACCGGGCTGAGGACGTAATTGGAATGAAACCCGATATGGAGAAGCTGAAGGGACTCAAGGGGGCGCTGATGCAGGTGACCGCACCGGGAACCGGGGAGTTCGACTGTGTGTCCCGTACCTTTGGCCCCAAGTGCGCTATTCCGGAGGATCCGGTGTGTGGGTCTGGGCACTGCCACATCATCCCCTACTGGGCGGCCCGGACGGGCAGAACAGAGTTTGTGGCCCGGCAGGCATCCTCCCGGGGCGGCACGCTCTACTGCCGCCTGGACGGGGACCGGGTGAAGCTGGCCGGCAAGGCTGTGCTGTATGCCCAGTCGGAGCTGATGGTGGAGGATATGCTATGAGAAACAGGCTGATCCTGCTGCTTGCCGCGCTGGCGGCGCTGCTTCTGCTGTCCGGCTGCAAGGTCTCCGGCCATCCCCTCCCAGAGGGGATGGAGGAGGACGCCGTTCTGGAACAGGGCCGGGAGATCGTCACCCTGCTGAACCAGGGGGATTTTCAGGAGGTCTACGACCGTCTGCGTTCCGATGCCCGGGAGGGCGCGTCGCTGGAAACGTTTCAGGCTGCCGTAAACCAGAATCTGGGCAAGGCCGGCGCCTACGTGAAAGAGGACGACGCCCTGGCTACCGGCCAGACCATCAAGGATTCCGGCGAGGAGTATGGCACAGCGGTGCTCTACTGCAAGCATGAGAAGAAGAGCATAATGTACCGGGTGGCCTTCAGTACCGGAATGGAGCTGATGGGCGTTGAGGTCAAGGTGCAGTAGCGGACCGAACAGACCTGCTGCGGAAGAAAATAATTTGTCATTTGGAGGTAATTACCATGAAAGAACCCAAACCCTACGGCCTGAATGAGCTGCGGGAGATGTTCCTGAAATTCTTCGAAACCAAGGGCCATCTCCGCCTGCCCAGTTTTTCCCTGATCCCCCAGAACGACGCGTCCCTGCTGCTCATCAACAGCGGCATGGCCCCCATGAAGCCCTGGTTCACCGGGGAGGAGGAGCCCCCCC
>CANDCW010000063.1 GCA_947383275.1 uncultured Bacillota bacterium | reverse complement strand
TGGAGTTCGCCGTGGCGGCCTCCGCCCTGAAGCACTCCATTGAGGGGGACTACAATATGGTCACTGTGGCCGAGGTGGAGAAGCTGGCGGGAGGCGACGGCTCCGGGCGTATTCAGCGCTAAACAGCTCTTTGTGAAAACGCCCAAATCATTTTCGCCGCCAATTGACTAATTGGATAGATTGTAGTATGATAGCAGACGAATCGGCGATCGGGCAGGGGGAATTCCTCCCCTGTCCCCTCCCCCGGAGGGGGAGGCCGGCACGGTTTGACCATCCCTGCGGATGTTCAAATAGAACCCAAACTTTATCGGAAAGAGGTAGAATTATGAAGATGAAGAAAATCACTGCCCTTGCCCTGGCGCTGGCCATGGCCTTGTCCCTGACCGCCTGCGGCGGGAACAACAATGCTCCCGCCAACAGCAATCCCCCCGCCGGCGGCTCCAATGCCGCAGGCAGCGGCGACAACAGCGGCGTGGATCTGTCTAACCTGAGCGTCACCTGCATCGTCCCCTACGACGCGGGCGGCGGCACCGATGCCGTGATGCGCGGCCTGGCCGACGCGGCCAAGGGCAGCTTCAAGAACATCACTGTTGAGAACCGCTCCGGCGCGGGCGGCGCCACCGGTATGCTGTACGGTGCGCAGGCCAAGAACGACGGCTCCATTGTTACCATGATTACCGTAGAGCTGGCCACCCTGGAGGCCATGGGCAACAACGCCGGCCTGACCTACACCCAGTTCAAGCCCATCATGATGGTCAACTCCGCCGCTTCCGCCATTACCGTGAAGGCTGACGACGACCGCTTCAACTCCCTGGAGGACTTCATTGAGTACTCCAAGACCAATAAGGTTCAGGTAGGCAACTCCGGCATTGGAGCCATCTGGCACCTGGCCGCCGCCGGCCTGGCCAAGACTGCCGGCACTGAGTTCAATCACGTGGGCTACGACGGCGCCAACGGCGCCATCACCGACCTGCTGGGCGGACACATTGACGCTGTGGCCGTGTCCTACGCCGAGGTCAACAGCTTTGTGCAGTCCGGCGACCTGAAGGTGCTGGCCGTTATGGCCAACGACCGTCTGGAGGCCATTCCCAACGTGCCCACCTGCAAAGAGTGCGGCTATGACTGCGTCCTGGGCACCTGGCGCGGCCTGGGCGTGCCCGCCTCCACCCCCGACGAGGTCGTGGACGAGCTGTACCGCATCTTCTCCGAGGCCGCCGACTCCGACGCTTTCAAGGAGTTCATGGCCAACACCAACAACGTCATCGACATTATGGACGGCCCCTCCTTCAACACTATGATCGGCGAACAGCTGGAGCTGTACACCGGCCTGGTGGAGGACCTGGGCCTGAAGATCGGCTAAATCCCATATCCAAAGCACCCATTCGCGCAATAGCCGGGGAGCGGGCTACGGCTTCGCTCCCCGGCTTTTATATGATGATTTAGAGGGAGAAAACGTATGAAAAAAGGAAACCTGGTTTTAGCCGCCGTCTGCGCGGTGCTGGGGATCGGCATTATCGCCATCTCATCCGGGTACCCCACGGCGGCTGATTACGGCACTGGCGTCCCCGGACCGGGCCTGTGGCCCATTGTCATATCCATCGTCCTGCTGGCCTGCACAGCCATCCTTCTCTTCCGCACCTTGAGAATGCCCGATGAGAAAAACACCAAAATTGACCTTTGGTCTACCGGTACCCGGCGGGTCTATGCCACTATGGGCATTCTGGCGGTCTACCTGCTGGTCCTGCCCTTCCTGGGCTTTATCATCTCTACCTTTGCGCTGGAGTTTATTTTCATCCAGTGGTTTGCAAAAAAGAACCCCGTCATTACCTTGGTCATCTCTGCGGCCATCACCATGGTGGTGTACTGCGCCTTCCGCTTCCTGTTGAACGTGCCGGTGCATACCTTCGGCATTTTCGTCATTTAAGAAGGAGGGATAGGAATGAGTTTATTAGCTGAGATTTTTACGACCAGCCTAACCCCTATGGTCTTTCTGTATATGGCCATCGGTGTGCTGTCCGGCATCTGTATCGGCGCGCTGCCCGGCCTGACCGCCACCATGGGCGTGGCCCTGCTGCTGCCCATGACCTTTGGCATGGACGCCGCCCAGGGCATCCTGATGCTGTTGGGCATCTACTGCGGCGCCATCTACGGCGGTTCCATTTCCGCCGTGCTGCTGCACACCCCCGGCACCCCCGCCTCCGCAGCCACCGCCATTGACGGCTACACCCTGGCTCAGAAGGGCGAGGCCGGTCGTGCCCTGGGCACCGCCACTCTGTCCAGCTACATCGGCGGCCTGGTGTCTGTGACCTGCCTGTGGCTGATCAGCCCCCAGCTGGCCAAGCTGGCCCTGAAGTTCAGCTCCGCTGAATTCTTCCTGCTGGCCGTCTTTGGCCTGTGCATCATCGGCAACATCTCCGGCGAAGACATTGAGAAGGGCCTGATCTGCGGGTGTATCGGCATTTTGGTGGCCTGCGTAGGCATTGACAGCGTGACCAGCTATATCCGCTTTGCCCCCGAGGGCAACTTCAACTTTATGGGCGGCATCAACTATATTCCCATCATGATCGGCCTGTTTGCTATGAGCCAGGCGTTCGAAAACATTGAGACGATCTTTGAGGCGGAAGAAGTCCAGGCCAAACTAACCAACATCCTCCCCAAGAAGGAGGACCTGAAGAAGATCATCCGCATCGCCCCCGTCACCGGCCTGATCGGCACGTTCATCGGCATTATCCCCGGCGCGGGCGCGGACATCGGCTCCTTTGTGGGCTACAACGTGGCCCGCTCCATCGCCAAGGAGCCCGAACTCTTCGGCAAGGGCTCTGTGGAGGCCATCTCCGGCCCTGAGGGCGGCAACAACGGCGTTACCGGCGGCGCGATGATCCCTATGCTCACCCTGGGCGTTCCCGGCGACGCGGTCACCGCCATCATGATCGGCGCGCTGACCATCCAGGGCCTCACCCCCGGTCCTATGCTGTTCAACACCAACAAGGTGCTGGTGTACACCATTTTCCTGGGCATGCTCATTGCCAATACCCTGATGTGCCTGTTCGGCTTTGCCGGCATCCGCCTGTTTACCAAGGTGCTCAGCGTGCCCAAGGTCATCCTCACCCCCGCCATTTTTGTGCTGTGCGTCATCGGCTCCTACGCCATGAAGAACAGCCTGTTTGATGTGTGGGTCATGTTCATTGCCGGCATCGTGGGCTATTTCCTGGCCAAGGTCAAGGTGCCCACCAGCCCCGCCATCCTGGGCCTGATCCTGGGCCCCATGGCCGAGAAGAACTTCCGCACCGCCCTGCTGAAGTCCGGCGGCGACCCCACCGTGTTTTTCAACTCCGTGATCTGCTGGTTCTTCATCGCGCTGATCTTCATCAGCCTGTTCGGCGGCAAGATCAAGTCCCTGCTCTTCAAAAAGAAAGCGGCCTGATTTGATGCAATCTTGCATTTGCGGCGGAGCGCCACCGGATTGGCGCTCCACCGGCCGTTTCATAAGGAGGAATTTCCTATGACAGTTCTGGAACGCATCTATGAGGAAAAGATTATCGCCATTGTTCGAGGCATCCCCAGTACGCAGATTGTTGGCCTGGCCCGGGCGCTGACGGAGGGCGGGGTCAGCTGTATTGAGGTCACCTTTGACCAGGCCGCTCCGAAAGACACCCTGGCCTCCCTGCGTGCTATCAAATCGGAGCTGGGGGAGGCCGTCTGCCTGGGTGCGGGCACCGTCATGACAGTGGAACAGGTGGAACTGGCCGCTCAGGCGGGGGCGGAGTATATGATCTCCCCCAATGTGGACGAGGCGGTCATCCGGGCCACAAAGGCGCTGGGCAAGGTGTCTATTCCCGGCGCCATGACCCCCACCGAAACCGCGTTCGCCTACCAGTGCGGGGCGGACATCGTCAAACTGTTCCCCGCCGGCCTGCTGGGTCCCGCCTATATCAAGGCTGTTAAAGCTCCGCTGAAGCACATCCCTGTCAGCGCGGTAGGCAACATCACCGTTGAGAACTGCGCCGATTTTATCCACGCCGGCGCGGTAAGCGTAGGCGTAGGCGGAAACCTGGTTAGCGCCCTGCTGGTGAACGAGGGACATTTTGACAAAATTACCGCCACGGCGCGGGCCTATCGGGAGCGGCTGAAATGAAAGACTACATCCTATACTACGACTCTGGCACCTCCAACACCCGGGCCTATCTGCTGAACCGGGACTTTCAGGTGAAGTACACCGTGAAAAAAGCGGTGGGCTCCAAAGACTCCGCCATCGCGGGCAGCAACCGCGTCCTCATCGAGGGCATGAAGGAGCTGTACGACGATGTTTTGTCCGCCAACGCCCTGGAGGAGGGGGATATTGACGCCATCTACGCATCGGGGATGATAACCTCCCCCTACGGCCTGAAGGAGGTCCCCCACCTGGCCCTGCCCCTCACGGTAGGCGGGCTGGCCGCCGGCCTGGTCCCATTCTTTGAAAGTACCTGCTTCCATCGGGAGATTGTGCTGGTCCCCGGGCTGAAAACTGTCAGCAGCGATTTTACCTTCGTCAACAATATGCGGGGGGAGGAGATTGAAATCGTAGGGGCGCTGGACGAGCTCCAGGCCGCCGGGGCCCCCCGCGACCTGGCCATGATCCTGCCCGGCTCCCACACCCATGTCACCTGCCTTCAGGGAGAGCAGATTACCGGCATTATTTCCAACTTCACCGGGGAGCTGTTCCACGCCATTCAGAAGGATACCATCCTATCCCCCGTCCTCCAGTGGGACGGCGCGCCTCCCGACCGGGATATGGTCCTGAAAGGCTACGAAAACCTGGAGAAGTTCGGCTTTAACCGGGCCCTATATATCTGCCACGCCATGCGCACCTTCGGCGAGGGCACCGCGCGGCAGCAGTTTTCCTACGGGGAGGGCGTCATTTTGGGCGGTGTGCGCCAGTCGCTGGAGTACTACTGCAAGCATTTCTGGCCTGACTGCCACACAGCGGTACTGGTATCCGATGAATTCATGTACCAGTTGTTCTCCATCCTCTTTGAGGATAGCCCTTGTATCGACAAGGTGCTGTGGCTGCCCATTTCGGAGCACAAGAGCTACGGCGTCAGCGGGCTTAAAAAAATTTTGTCCCTCCGTTAAAAAATGTCCCGGAACCCTGGGTTCCGGGACATTTTTCCTTATTTTTTTCCAGGCTTAAAGCTGTCCTTCAGGCTGACAGCCCGGTTAAATACCAGGGCTCCGGGCCTGGAGTCTCTGCTGTCGGCGCAGAAGTAGCCCAGACGCAGGAACTGGAAGCGGTCCGCGGGCTGGGCGGAGGCCAGGGATGCCTCCAGCTTGCAGCCCTCCAGCACCTCCAGAGAGCTGGGGTTCAGGCAGTCTAAGAAGTCCTTGTCGCCGCTGTCGGGGTTTTCATCGGCAAACAGGTTGTCGTACAGCCGGACCTGGGCGTCCACAGCGGTGGCGGCATCCACCCAATGGATGGTAGCCCCCTTCACCTTCCGGCCGTCGGCGGGATCGCCGCCCCGGCTGTCCGGGTCGTACTCGGCGGCAATCTCAGTGACGTTGCCTGCCTCGTCCGTCTCATAGCCGACGCACCGGATGAGGTAGGCCCCCTTCAGGCGGCACTCCGGGCCGTTAGGGTATAGGCGCTTGTACTTGGGGATGGGCTCGGGCAGGAAGTCCTCCGCCTCCACCCACAGCTCCCGAGAAAAGGTTACCTCACGGGTCCCGGCGGAGGGGTCCACGGGGTTGTTCTCCACTGTGAGCGTCTCGCCGCGCCCGGCGGGGTAGTTGGTTATGACCAGCTTCACGGGCCGCAGGACGGCCATCACCCGCCGCGCGTGGTCGTTCAAATCCTCCCGCAGGCAGTGCTCCAGAAAGCCAAATTCCACCGTGGAGGTATTTTTTGCCACGCCAATCCGGTCGCAGAAGCTACGGATGGCGGCGGGGGTGTAGCCGCGGCGGCGCAGGCCGCACAAGGTGGGCATACGGGGGTCGTCCCAGCCGGAGACATAGTTCTCCTCCACCAGCTTGCGCAGCTTCCGCTTGGACATGACCGTATAGTTGATGCCCAGGCGGGCAAACTCGATCTGACGGGGCTTGCTGGGCACGTCCGTATTGTTGATGACCCAGTCGTATAGGGGGCGGTGGTCCTCATACTCTAGAGAGCACAGGGAGTGGGTAATGCCCTCCAGGGCATCCTGGATGGGGTGGGCAAAGTCGTACATGGGAAAGATGCACCAGCTGGTACCCTGGCGGTGGTGCTCAATATAACGGATGCGGTAGAGCACCGGATCGCGCATATTGAAGTTGCCGCTGGCCAAATCGATCTTGGCCCGCAGGGTGTAGCGGCCCTCTGGGAACTCCCCGTCCCGCATCCGCCGGAACAGGTCCAGGCTTTCCTCCACGGGCCTGTCCCGCCAGGGAGAGCGTGCGGGGGTGTTTACGTCTCCCCGGTATTCCCGGAACTGCTCCGGGGTCAGCTCGCACACATAGGCCAGCCCCTTCCGTATAAGGCCGACTGCCAGTTCATAGGTCTTTTCAAAGTAGTCGCTGCCATAGAAGAAGCGGTCCCCCCAGTCGAAGCCCAGCCAGTGGATATCCTCCTGAATGGCATCCACAAACTCTGTGTCCTCTTTGGCGGGGTTGGTGTCGTCCATGCGCAGGTTGCAGATGCCGCCGAACTTTTCTGCGGACCCGAAGTCTATAATCAGAGCCTTGCAGTGGCCGATATGCAGATAGCCGTTGGGCTCCGGCGGAAAACGGGTGTGCACCTGCATCCCAGCGAACCGGCCGCCCGGGGCAATATCCTCCTGAATAAACTGGTGGATGAAGTTTTGGCTCTCTGTCCCCTCCTCGGGGACAGATTTAATCTCGTCAGACATAAGCGCCCTCCTCCTTTTACAATGGGGCTATTTTACACCAGAAACCCCATTCTTGCAAGTATTTCCTGAAAGCTCTTGTTCCGGCACTGAAAACGGGGTATAATACCGGTGTATGAAGGGGGGAGACTATGACCTATGATATCATTGTGTTAGGCAGCGGACCTGCCGGGCTGGCGGCTGCGGTAGCGGCCCGGGGCCGGGATAAAAATGTCCTGGTAGTCGGCAACCGCTGGCAGGACAGCCCGCTGGCCCGCGCGGAGCGGGTGGACAATTACCCCGGCCTCCCCGGCCGAACGGGATTTGAGCTGATGGAGGAATTTGTCCGCCACGCCCAGGCCCTGGATGTGGCGTTTGTGGTGGGCAGGGCGCTGTCCCTGCTGGCCTGGAACGGATTCTCTGTCACAGTGGGCAGCCAAGTATACCAGGGAAAGGCGTTGATTTTGGCCCCCGGTGTGGTCCGGGCCGCCAAATACCCCGGAGAGGCGGAGTATCTGGGCCGGGGCGTAAGCTACTGTGCCACCTGCGATGGGATGCTCTATCGAAACAAACCGGTGGTTGTAGTAGGGCTGGCCCCTGACGCGCCGTCAGAGGCCAACTACCTGAAAAGTCTGGGTTGTCAGGTGACCTATGTCTCCCCTCACGAACCGGAGGGGCTGGAGGACATCCCCTGGATCAAGGCCGGGAGGCTGGCGGTCAAGGGGGAACAAAACGTCACCGGCCTGGAAGCGGACGGCTCCCCGCTCCCCTGCTCCGGGATCTTCATCCTGCGGCGGGCTGTGGCCCCCACCGACCTGCTGCCCGCGCTGAAGACTGAAGAGGGCGTTATCCAGGTGGACCGGGGAATGGCAACCAACCTCCCGGGAGTCTTTGCCGCCGGAGACTGTACCGGCGGGCCGCTTCAGGTGTCCAAAGCGGTGGGGGAGGGGCATGTGGCCGCTCTGTCGGCCTGCGCGTATTTGGACGCCCTATAGGCGGACAGCCGCCGCGGTTACGCCAGTCAATGAAAGGAAGGATAGCTGTGATTCATTTTAACCAAGAGACCTTTGACAAAGCCCTGGAGGAGGGCGAACTGATGATGGTGGACTTCTGGGCCGAGTGGTGCGGCCCCTGCCAGATGCTGGGCCCGGTCATCGAAAGCCTGGCAGATCAGTACGAGGGCAAGGCCATCATCGGAAAGGTGAATACCGATGAGGAGCCCGAGCTGGCCATGCGCTACACCGTCATGAATATCCCCACTGTAATCTTTTTCAAGGACGGAAAAGAGCTCGACCGCAAGGTAGGCGTTATGCCCCCAGACGCCTTCATCCAGGCCCTGGATGCAAACTTGTAAAGTACCGCCCCTGGTCTAAAGCCAGGGGCGGTTTTCTGCCTATATGAGGAGGAAGCCTCCCTTTCCGTTGTTTTTTACCTGGTACATGGCCTGGTCGGCGGCCAGGCTGAGCTCCTCATAGGTACGGCCGTGGGCAGGGGCGCCGGCCGCGCCTACGCTGACCGTGATTGAGCGGTCAACGCCGTCCACCTTCAGTTCCCGCACTCGCTCCAGCAGCTCCTGCCCTTTCTGCTCCGCCGTGACCCGGTTGTCCGAACCGGATAAAAACGCCACAAACTCATCGCCGCCCACCCGGGCCACAATATCGTCCGTCCGGAAGGTGTCCCGCAGCACGCCGCCGATCGCGGCCAGCAGCCGGTCCCCGGCGGCGTGGCCGTAAGTATCGTTGACATGCTTAAAGTCGTCCAGGTCCATCATGAACAGGATGCCCCGGGAGATCTGCTCCAGTCGGGCGTTGATGAGCTTGACGCCCGCCCGATTGTACACCCCGGTGAGGGCATCCTGCTGGGCCTGCTTGCGCAGCTCAATCTCCCGGTCGATCTGGGCGCTGATGTCCGTCAGCGTGCCAATGAGCCGGATGACCTTGCCCTCGCTGTCAAATACCGCCTTATATTGGCTGCGGTACCAGTTGTACTCCCCATTCCGCCTCTTCAGGCGGATGTGGTCGTGTTCCAGCTGGCCCTTCTCCATGTGATCGGCGCCCCACAGCGCCCGGCGCAGGCTTTCAACATCATCCGGATGAAAAACCGGGAACGTGTTCCGCATATCGGTGACACGCTCCAGCCGGGCGCTCTCCAGGTCCAGGGTCTCTAAGGCGTTGGAGGTAAACTCCAGGTTGTCGTCCCAGCAGTCGTACTCAAAAATCAGCGTGTCTTTAAACTCGGCCAGGGTACTGTAGCGCAGCTTTTCCTCCGCAAGGCGGGCCCGCTGGCGCCGGATCAAAAGGGCCATCGCCGCGCAAACGGCCAGGCTGATTACCAAAATGACCGTCTGAACAATGGAGTAGTGCTCCACACGCAGCGCGGGCGACTGGGAAAATTGCACCATCCGCCATCCGTTATAGGAGATGGGGGCCCAGGCGGAGTACCCCCGGCCCTGCTTTGTATTGTAGTGGAAGCTGCCGCTTTCATTGGCCTGGTAGGCGGCGACCAGTTGCTCCACGTCCCGTTGGCTCAGGCCGTCCTGCCTGCCCAGCTCCGCCAGGCTCAGCCCGCGGCTGTTCTCCACGCTGCCGCAGAGGATGCGCCCGTCATCGCCGGCAATCACCCGGTGGACGCTGTTGAATAAGGCGGAATCATGCCCCTGCTGGAACAGCATACCCGCGCTCACCTTTGCCTGCACCGCGCCTGCCAGCTGGCCGTCACGCTCTACCGGCTGGGCCACCAGAAAATAGAAATCTGAATCTTCTTGGGACGTGATTACGCCGCCTACCACGCTGTCTCCCTCCTGAAGCTGCTGGAACACCCGCTGCTCCTCGCTGCCCGGCTCGGCGGAGGACAGGTCGGTCCGATCCAAAAAGTGGATATCCAGGCGGCGGCCGCCCAGGTTCACCGCCCTTATCAGCGGGTCGGCCCAGCTCCTGTTCAGCTCGCGGCCATCCTCCTCCAGCAGCTGGACCGCGTCCTGCAGCAAAAGTTGGGTGTCATCGATCATCTGCCGGGCGTCCTCCCCGCTCTCTACCGTGTGGGATATCAAGCTCTCCTGAAGCACGTTGTCCAGTCTGAGCTCCAGCGTGCGGCAATATAGGATCAGGCTTCCAACCGCCGCAATCAGTAAGAGCACACCGCATACGGCAACCGAGGCGGCTGTAACGGTTTGATTATTTTTTCCCTGTTTCAACACGCTCACGCTCCCCTCCCGGCCTATGGAAATATTTTCTTTATTTTACCATCAGCAATATTTCTTGTAAATAGAAAATTCTCAACATCCGTCCATTCCAAGCAGGGCTTCCCCGGAAAGGTAGATGTCCCCCGCGCCCACGGTTAGAATCAAATCGCCGGGTCCGGCCAGTTCCGCCAGCCTGGCGGCCACTTCATCCAGGCTTCCGCAGCAGACCGCGCCAGGTATCCTGCCGGCCAGCTTTTCCGAGGATACGCCCAGGTCGTCCGTCTCCCGGGCAGCGTAAATAGGGGCCAGAATCGTTACGTCAGCCAGCTTCAGGACCTGCGCAAAGCTGTCCAACAGGGCTGCGGTGCGGGAGTAGGTGTGCGGCTGAAACGCGCATACCACCCGCTCGTAGCCCAGGGACTTAGCCATGGTGAGCAGGGCCCGCAGCTCATCGGGGTGGTGGGCGTAGTCGTCGTAGACATCCGCCCCATGGTACGTCCCTTTTTTCTCAAAGCGGCGGCCCGCGCCGGTGAAGGAATTCAGCCCCTCCTCCACTGCTGTTCCCGGCACCCCCAGCACATAGGCCGCAGAGGCTGCGGCCAGCGCGTTGGACACGTTGTGCATGCCGCCCACCTTCAGCTCCACATGGGCGTATTTCTCCCCCATGGCAATCACGTCAAAGGCGGGTATGCCGCCCTCCCAGGTAATATTCTCCCCATAGCAGTGGGCCGTACGGTCCGTCAGGCTGAAGTAAAAGCAGGAATTTTGGAACCCCTCCAGGGTTTTTCTCCCATTGGCATTGTCCCAATTGGCCACCACATGACCACCGGCGGGCACCAGCTCCGCAAAACGGCGAAAGGAGTGCTTGATGTCCTCCAGATCCTTGAAGAAGTCTAGGTGGTCCTCCTCCACATTGAGGATCACCGCCACTGTGGGGGCAAAGGAAAGGAACGAGTTGCAGTATTCGCAGGACTCCGCAATGATAACATCCCCATGGCCCACCCGGTGGCCGCAGCCCAGGATGGGCAGGATGCCTCCAATCATCACCGAGGGGTCCCGGCCCGCGGCCAGGAAAATATGGGTGCACATGGAGGTGGTAGTGGTCTTGCCGTGGGTGCCCGCGACGCACAGCGCGTTTTTATAGTGGCGCATTATGGCCCCCCACGCCTGAGCCCGTTCAAAGACAGGAATGCCTGCGGCCAGGGCGGCGGCAATCTCCGGGTTGTCATCATGGACAGCTGCGGTACGGATGACGCACCCCGCCCCCTCCACATTCTCAGGGAAGTGGCCGATGGCCACCGGGATGCCCAGGGACCGCAGATGGACCACCGTGCTGCTCTCCCTCATGTCGGAGCCGGTAATATCCGCTCCTTTCCCCTTCAGCACCTCAGCCAGGGGGGCCATGGATATGCCTCCTATCCCCACCAGATGGGCGCGGGCGCCCGGTCGGATATAATCCTCAATGTTTCGATTCATTGGACAGCACCTCGTTCTTTTTCAGCCGCATCTCTGCCCCAGGGCAGGGATACAAGGCCCATCTCTCTATTCTATCCATTTTTTGGAGAATAGGTGCGCTTTTTTACCGTTCCACAGCCAGCGCGTACAATTGGTTCCGGGGCAGCCCCAGTTCCTTGGCGGAGCGCTTCACCGCGTCGCGGAGGGACAGCCCCTCCCGGCGCAGCCTGTCCACCAGAAGCAGTCCGTCCTCCAGGCTGGCCTCCTGCTCCTTCACGGGCTCCGCGCCCCGGACCACCAGCACAAATTCCCCCTTGGGGGTGTTGTCCTGATAATAGGCGGAAGCCTCGCCCAGCGTGGTACGGCGAACCTCCTCGTGGAGCTTGGTCAGCTCCCGGCACAGGGTGACGGGGCGCTCCGGGCCGAACACCTCCGCCAGATCCTGAAGCGTTGCGGCCAGCTTATGGGGGGCCTCATAGAAGATCATCGTCCGCTCCTCCCCCCGGAGGGACTCCAGGTGGGTCCGGCGGTTCTTCTTATTCATGGCGGGAAAGCCCTCAAAGGTAAAGCGCCCGGTGGGCTGGCCGGAGACGGCCAGGGCCGTAATCAGGGCGCAAGGGCCGGGAATGGCGCACACCGGAATTCCCAGCGCGGCGCACTGGGCCACCAGCGCTTCGCCAGGATCGGAGACGGCGGGCGTCCCGGCGTCGGTAACCAAGGCGCAGCTCTCTCCCGCCAGCAGGCGGTCGATGACGGCCTGCCCGCCGCTGTCCGTATTGTGGCGGTGATAGGTAACCATGGCTTTTTTCAGCCCCAGGTGGTTGAGCAGCTTCATCGAAACCCGGGTATCCTCGGCGGCTATGAAATCCGCCCGGGCCAGCGTGTCCTCTATTCGCCTGGAGATGTCCCCCAGGTTCCCGATAGGGGTGGGGACCAGATAGAGCGTCCCGGCCATACCGCATCTCTCCTCAAATTTTTCCATATTTATTATACCACATTCGGCGGAAATATGGTATCTTTTTCTTAACGATTTCTTTTGCGTCCGGCCCCTTACAGCAGAATCGTATGTTCCGCCCTCCGGGTGTAGTTCTGCTCCAGCATCGCCACATGGGAGAGAAAATCGGCATCATCGAAATACTTGGCATGGGCGGTACAGCGCCGGACGCAGGCCTGGCACTTGATGCACAGCCCGACGGCCTCCATGGTCTGGCTGTCGATGCTGCCCATCGGGCAGGCCCGGGCGCATGCCCCGCAGCGGGAACAGGCTTCCCAGCGGGTGAGGGGCTTGGCCTTCAGGAACTTTGCCGGGGTTCCGTCCTCCTTCAAGGGCGTGTAGTAGGGCCCAACCTCGCCCCGGTCCATCTCCAGCGGGGGGAAACCATCCCCGGCCAGCTTTTCCGCAGCCCTGGCCGCGAAATCCGCCATCTGCGCCAGGTCGTCTCGGTCGGGCCGGCCCTCGCCCACCCTGTCAGAAAAGGCGTGGCGGCCTGCAAAGGCGGCGGCTGCGGCAACCTGGAAGCCGTTGCCCTCCAGAAGAAGGACCAGCTCCCGCAGCGCCTCGTCAGGGCTGCGGTTGCCAAAGACGCACAGCGGTATGGCGGGCGTGCCGCTGCCAAAGATCTTCGCCTGGTACTCGGGCATCAGCTTGTTGGGCAGACGGCCGGCGTATACCGGCGAGGCCATCACCAGCAGGTCGTCCGGCGCAAAGCGGTATTCGTCCCGCCGGCCCTCAGGCTTCGTAAAGTTGAAAAAAACCTGCTCCGCCTCCAGTCGGGCGGACAGCTCCCCGGCCACAAACCGCGCAATTTTCTCGGTACCCCCGGTAGGGCTGAAATAGAGCACGCAAATCCTTTTAATGTTCATTCTGTAGTCCTTTCTCAAAATAATTTGTGTGGATTTTCCCGTCGGAATCTGCTATAGTAGGTAAAGATAATTTTAGCTGTGAGGAGCTTGCGGTATGAAGGAAATCGGTATTATGGAGGTGGGCGGCTTCCGGGTGGGGCACGCCCAAAACGAGGAGGGCGCCACAGGCTGCACTGTAATTCTGTGCGACCGCATGAGCCCTGCCGGGCTGGATGTGCGAGGCGGCGGACCCGCCTCCCGGGAATCCCAAATTTTGAACCCAATCGCCGCGGCCGAGGGGATCAACGCCGTACTCCTCTCCGGGGGCAGCGCCTTCGGGCTGGACGCGGCGGGCGGCGTTCAGCGGTATCTGGAGGAACGGGACATCGGGTTTGAGACAGGGGTGGCCAAAGTGCCGTTGGTCAGCCAGTCCTGCCTGTTTGACCTGGGCGTGGGGGATAAGACCGCCCGTCCCGATGGGGCCATGGCCTACGCCGCCTGTGAAAGCGCTGGCTACGCCGCCCCGGCCCAGGGCAATGCGGGCGCTGGAATTGGCTGTTCCATTGGGAAATATAGGGGGATTGGCCGGGCGATGAAGTCCGGGTTCGGAACCTATGCCCTTCAGGCGGGCGCGCTGAAGGTGGGCGCCCTGGTGGCGGTCAATGCGCTGGGCGATGTGTACGGTCCGGACGGGAAACAGCTGGCCGGGCTGCTGAACAGGGAGGGGACCGGCCTGTCCTCCACGCTGGAAGAGATGTTCCGTGACGCCGCTTCGGCCGCGGCCCCCTTTTCCGGAAACACAACCTTAGGGGTGGTGGTCACCAACGCCAAGCTGGACAAAACCCGCCTGACCAAGGTGGCTGGCATGGCCCACAACGGCTACGCCAGGGCCATTCGCCCTGTCCACACCACTGCAGACGGGGATAGCATCTACGCCCTGTCCCTGGGAGACCTCCCCGGGGACGTCAATGTAGTGGGGGTCATGGCCGCCCAGGCCATGGAACGGGCCATTGTGCGCGCGGTTCAGTCCGCTGCCTCCGCCTACGGTCTGACCGGGTGGCGGGACCTGGGCAGATAGCCTCACTCCTCCGCCATCCGGGCCCTCCCGTCCGGACCCGCGATTGGTTTGAACTCCGGCTCCGGATCCATGGCCTCCTTTGTCCCCACGCAGCGGTTGATAGGAACGCCCGCCAGGTGAAATTTCTCTTCATAGTCAGTCATAACGCCTTGGATGTCCGCTTTGTGGAGGTCCCGGGTCACCTCGGACAGGGCGTATCCCGCTTTGGGAAATTGGAACAGGGACCACTCAAACAGATCTCGGTTATCGCTCTTGAAATGGATCTGCCCGCCCTCCCGCAAAATGCCCCGGTAGAGGATCAGGAACTGCTCGTGGGTCAGCCGCCGCCGGGCATGCTTCGTGCCCGGCCAGGGGTCGCAGAAGTTGATGTACAGAAGGTCCACTTCGCCCGGGGCAAAGCAGTCCCGCAGCAGGGCCGCGTCTCCGTCAATAAAGAAAATGTTGCTCAGCCCCTTGGCCTGGCAGCGTTCCATCGCTACAATCATGGCATCCGGTACCCGTTCCAGGGCAATGTAAAGCACATCGGGATTTCTCTCAGCCGTTTCAGCGGAAAACCGCCCCTTGCCACAGCCGATCTCCAGCCGCACCTCCCGGGCCGCGGGGTACAGCTCCCTCCACCGCCCCCTCATACCTGCCGGGTCCGAAATCAGCAGCGCCGAGCACCGCTCCATCCGCGCCGGAAGATTGGGCTTCTTTCTCATTCTCATGGCCTCGTCTCCTCTTTACTTGAATTAAAAGACATTTTATCACATGGAATAGAATACTTGCAATCGTTTTTGAAATATATTATAGTATTGAGGCTGCCGCATGGATCAGGAATCATTTATCCGGCCAGGCCGCAGCCAAGAAAACCTTGATTTTTTGTCCCAGCCGTGTTATCATGTAGAAAAATCGAATATCCGGGTATAGCGGAGTTGGTACCGCGCCACATTTGGGATGTGGAGATCGTGCGTT
>CANDCW010000062.1 GCA_947383275.1 uncultured Bacillota bacterium | reverse complement strand
ACCAAGCGGAACACCGAGACCGGCGAACCCGTCCCCAACACCAGCTTCCACATTCGCGGCGTGAACCTGGGCTATGAGAACGATGTGGTGACGGGGGCGGACGGCAAGGCCACCCTGTCCGATATGCCCAGCGGGTGCTATGAAATTGAGGAAACGGACGTGCCCGCCCCCTACCTGCTGGACACCAACAACCGAAAGACCGTCTGGATCGACGCCACCAAGGATCAAGACGTGGTGGTGGACTTTGTGAACAGCACCAAGCCCGGTCTGCGCCTGCTGAAAATCGACCAGCAGACCAGCGAACCCCTCTCCGGCGTCCTGTTCCGCATCGCGGAGGTCAACGGCGGCTATGACGAGCAGCACTTCACCGATCAGAACGGCCTTATCGTGCTGGAGGGGTTGAACCCTGGCGCTTATACCGTCCAGGAGGTCAAGCCCAAGAATGGCTGGGTGGCCGACGATACCGTCCACACCATCTATTTAGAGGAAAATAAGACCACCACCCTGGAATTGAGCAACCTGCGAAAGCCGGATTTGTTTATTCAGAAGGTGGATTCCATCACCGGCAGCCCCATTGAGGGCGTGAAGTTCCAGGTCTGGCGCGGCAGCGATGATACCAAGACCGGCGAGTACAACGACCTGGGCACCTTCTACACCGACGCCCAGGGGGAAATTCACCTGGAGCGGCAGGAAACGGGCTGGTACAAGATCAAGGAACTGGAACCCGCCCCCGGCTATACCATCAAGCAGCCCGATACCCAGGAGATTTATCTGGCGGCGGGCAAAGATCACACCGTCACCTTTGAGAACACCCCGAAAAACGCGATAATTGTTGAGAAATATGATTCCGTCACCCATGAGGCCCTGCCCGGATGCACCTTCCAGCTCCGCTATCTGGCGGGCACCAGCGGAACGGGCGGCACCGTGATCGGCCAGAAGGTGACAGGCAAAAATGGCGTCGCCATGTGGACCGGGCTGGAGCCGGGATCATATGTGGTGGAGGAAGTGGACCCCGCCGATGGGTACTCCATCATCAACTCCTCCGAAACGGTCTTCCTGGCGGACAACGGGGAGCAGAGCGTTATCACCGTTCGCTTCGACAATATGCCGGACGGCCTCCTTCTTATCAGGAAGGTGTGCGCCACTAACCCCAGCATCACCCTCCAGAACGCTGAGTTCAAGATCACCTACGCGGATGGAACAGTAATCGGGGACAGTAACGGCATTTTCAGAACCGACGAAAACGGGGAAATCCGCATTGAGGGTTTGCAGCCCGGTAAGAGCGTGATTGTCACCGAGGTGCAGGCCCCTCCGGGATTTATCATCGACACACAGTCGCAGACCATCCAGATCAAGGAGGGCCGCACCAGCGTTCTGACCTTCAAGAACCAGCCTCGAGGCAAGCTCATCATCCAGAAGCGGGACAGCCAGACCAATGAGGTCCTGCCCGGTGCTGAGTTCCGCGTCACCACGGCGGCGGGCTGCGAGGTAGGACTGGACGGCGTGATCGGCACCAGCAGCTTGACGCAGAACGGCATTTTCACCACCGACGCCCAGGGCGAGATCCGCATTTCCAACCTCGCCCCCGGCGCTTACGTCATCAACGAGATCAAGGCCCCGGACGGTGGGTACGTCATTGACACCCCCTCCACCAATGTTGTCATTGGGCAGGGCGGCGACACCCAGACGGTTGTGATTAAAAACACCCGAAAAGGTGGGCTTATCGTTGAGAAGTACGATAAAGTGACCAAGCAGCCCCTGGCTGGCGCTCAGTTCAAAATCATGACCGCCAACGGTGAGCTGACGCCTGATAATGAGGGCATGACCAGCTCCAATGGCCTGTATACCACCGACCAAAACGGCCAGATCGTGCTGTCCAAGCTGCTCCCCGGCACCTATGTGGTTTCTGAGGAACGCGCCCCGGACAACTACCGCAAGGACCCCACCCCTCAGACGGTGGTGGTGAACGCCGGGGACACGCAGACCATCCGCTTTTATGACGATCCCCTTTGCACCCTCACCATTTTGAAGCGGGACGCTGTGACCAAGAAGCCGTTGAAAGGCGCTGAGTTCCTGGTCCGGGACAGCTCCGGCCATGTGATTGGCCCCAATAACGGCCTTTACACCACCGGCACCGACGGCACCGTGACCGTCACCGGGCTGGCCCCCAACTCCACCATCGTGGTGTCCGAGAAAAAGGCCCCGGTGGGTTACATCCTGGATGAGACCCCGAAGAACATCGTGGTTCGCTCCGGCGTCGCCAACGGCCTGATTTTTGACAACGAGCCTGGGACCACCCTGATTATCCGCAAATTCATTGAGGGCACCGAGAACGAGCCGCTCTCTGGCGTCTGCTTCAAGGTGGTGGACGGTTCCGGCGCGGCTGTCGGCCCGGATGATGGGGTGTACTACACCGACAAGGCGGGAGAGATCGTGCTGGAAGGCATCGAACCAGGCACCACCGTGAAGGTGCGGGAAATCAAGACCGTTGAAGGCTATGTGCTCGATGGAACCCCGCAGGACATCAAGATCGTGGGCGGTCAGGTGCAGCAGTTGACATTCTGGAACAAAAAAGCGGGCACCCTCGTCATTCAAAAGAAGGACAAGGTTTCCGGCGAGATGATCTCCGGCGCTCAGTTCCAGTTGACCTATGCCAACGGCGGCTACGTGGACAATGACAACGGCCACCTGTCCAGCAACGGCCTCTACATCACCGATGATAAGGGGGAAATCCGCATTTCCGGCATCACCGGCATCGTGGTAGCAAAGGAGGTCAAAGCGGCCCCCGGCTATATCATCGACGCAGCCACCCAGACCCAGACCGTCACCGTGAACCCGCTGGACACCCAGACGCTCACCTTCCTCAACGAGCCTCTTTGCTCTCTTACCATCACCAAGCTGGATTCTGTGACGGGTAAACCCGTGCCCAATACCTCTTTTGCGGTAAAGGACGGCAATGGGAACGTGCTGGCGACCTGCACCACCGGGAAGGACGGCACCGCCACTGTCACCGGCCTCGTGCCCAATAGCACTGTGGTCGTGGTAGAAACCCGCGTACCCTCTGGCTACGTCCTTAACAGCACACCCCAGACCATCATCGTGCGCAACGGCAGCAATACCGTCACCAACAGCGGCACCGGCAGTTCCGGCAATGTGCCCACCAACCCTGGCGGTAGCACTACGACTAATCCGGGCGGCAATACCGGCAATGGCAACGACCTCACCTTTGAAAATGAGCCGAAGCAGACCCTGACCATTCATAAGTACATCGAGGGCACCGCCAATGAGCCGTTGGCTGGCGTTTGCTTCAAGGTGGTGGATGGGAGCGGTACTCCTGTCGGCCCCAGCGACGGCACGTTCTATACCGATTCCAAGGGCGAGATCATCATTGAGGGACTGGAACCCGGCACCACCATCACCGCCCAGGAGGTCAAGACCGTTGATGGATTTGTCCTCGACGGCACCCCTAAGAGCGTGAAGATCAAAGCTGGTGAAGGCGTTCCCTCCCTCACCTTCTGGAATAAGCGGGCTGGCGAGCTTATCATCCGCAAGCTGGACAAGGCCACTGGCAAGCCTCTGGCCGGGGTGGAATTTGAGCTGACCTACGCGGGCGGCGGCTACGTGGACAATGCCGACGGGCACCTGTCCTCCAATGGCCTGTATACCACCGACGCCCATGGAGAAATCCACATTTCCGGCGTCACCGGCACTATCGTGGTCAGGGAAACCCGGACCATCGACGGCTACACCATCGACCCGGCCACCCAGACCCAGACGGTGAAGGTCAACCCCCAGGACACGCAGACCCTCACGTTTTACAACGCGCCCAAGCAGACTTTGACCATTCAGAAGTATGTGGACGGCACCACCGACCCCATCCAGGGCGTGACTTTCCTCGTCACCGACAGCTCCGGGCAGGTGGTGGGGCCGAACAACGGCGAGTATGTCACGGACCGCAATGGCCGCATTGTGCTCACCGATCTGGTCCCCAGCACCACCATCACCGCCAAAGAGACCAAGACTGTGGCCGGGTATGTGCTGGACACCACGCCTCAGTCCATCCTCATCAAGAGCGGCACCGCGCAGACGCTGACCTTCTTCAACAAGAGCGAGGGCGGGCTGGAGCTGATCAAGGTGTCCGAGAGCGACCCCACTCAGCGCATCCCCGGCACCACCTTTGAGATCAGGAAGATGGACGGCGCTCTTGTCGAGACCGTCACCACCGGCGAGAATGGCCGCGTCCACGTCAGCCTGGACGCTGGGAACTACTATGCCGTTGAGACTGAGGCGGCGCAGGGCTTTAAGCTGGACGCCACCCGCCACGATTTCACGGTGCAGGATGGCAAAACCACCACGTTGACGGTGAAAAACAAGCCTTTCAGTGGGATTTTGATTCACAAGACCGACAGCGTGACCGGCAAGGGGATCTACGGCGTCACCTTCCTGCTCTACGACAGCACCAACACCCCCATTGGGCAGTACACCAGCGACAATTCCGGCTATGTCTACATCGAGGGCCTGACGGATGGTGGGCGCTATTATCTGCGGGAGCTGGAAAATGAGGGATACATCCCCGACACCCAGATGAAAACGGTGTACGTCAAGGCGGGCGAGACTACCCTGATCGAGTGGAAGAACACCCCCATCACCGCCCAAATCCAGATCACCAAGAAATCCGCCGACTACAACTCCACCAACGGCCTGCCCGCTGGCACGCTGCTGGAGGGCGCTGTATTTGAAATTCGGGACAAGGCTGGCAATCTGGTGGACACCATCCGCTCCGACAGCCGGGGCGTAGCCACCTCCAAGCCCCTGCCGCTCTCGCGCTATACCATTAAAGAGGTAAAGGCCCCGGCCAATTACGGGGTCAGCGACCAGGAGCTGACGGCCTACCTGGAGCATCCCGGCGAGATCGTCCGCTTTGAAGTGACCAACAAGGCCCTGACCACCGGCGTGTCCATCACCAAGACCGGCCCCAAGCAGATCATGGCGGGCCAGCCCGTGCGCTATGTGTTCTCCGACATCGCCAACAGCTCCAACGTTCGGCTGGACAGCTTCTATTGGAGGGACACCCTGCCCGCCGAGGTCCGGCTGGACACCGTGGTGACGGGCACCTACAATTTCCCCGGCACCTATAAGATCACCTACCGCGTCAACGGCGGCGAACCCCGGACGCTGGCGGATAATCTGTCTACCAGTAAGAACTACACCCTGGCGGCGTCCGCCACGGCGCTGGGGCTGGCCTCCAACGAGCGCGTGACCGAGATCATGTTTGTGTTCGGTCAGGCCCCGGCTGGCTTCGCCCAGGTGGAGAAGCCCATGCTGTACTGTACCGCCGTCAAAAGCATCGCGTCCACTTCCTTTGTGAACGTTGCCGATGTGGGCGGCGTGTACGGCGGCATTTGGGTCCAGGCCGTGTCCCGGTGGGTGACGAACGTGTACGGCAAGCCCGTCGTGCCCTCTCTGCCTAAGACCGGCTATTAACATCAATCTTTGCGCCGCGCCGCCCGCACTCTGGGCGGCGCGGCCCGTGAAAAGGAGGGCTGCACAAAAATGTACCCGTCCCATAGCAGCTATTGGGATATCCGGCAGAACAGGTCTGTGCGCATCGCGTCCCCTGTTGGTCAGGCGCAGTTCATGCTCACCGACTACACCCGCATGATCGAACCGCGTCCAAACGAGTGGCTGCTCCTTTGCCGGTTCGCGGACACCATCGGGGCCGGGGATGGCGAGAGGGAACTCAGGGAGCTGAGACATCTTGCGGAACATCTGAAAAGCCGCTGTTTTGAGGGTTTGTATGGCTATGTTGATCCCATAGTTGCCATTGAAACGGAGAAGGAGATCGTCCTGCGCACAGCTCCCGGCTACTCTGAGGGGCTGGGACATGACATCACCCCCGCCGTCAGGCTTCTGAAAGACTATGAGCAGAACGGCCCTGTTTTTACCCAGGCGGAGCGGAATTTGATCTTGACTCACGCATATTTCATGGGCGGCGTCCGGGACACTGAGCAGATCGCCGGTAGGATGGCCGCTCATGATTTCTCCAGCCGGGATATTGCCGCTGCCTGTGCCGGTATTGAGGCGGTAAACCTGGAGTGGAGTGGTTTGGAACGGATGGAAGGGATTGAAGTGGGAACCGAAAAATGTCCCACGTTCCAATTCAGCTTTGCCAACTGCGAGGACCCCATGAAGGGCTATCCGCGCTTTACTTTCTACCCCACCCTGTTCCCCCACGGCGGCGAAATTCTCCAAAGCGGGGTGGTGATACGGCCCTGTCCCGATGCTCCGGGCCGCTGGCAGTCCGACCTATGGAAGATCGACCAGACCTATACAGCGCCGCGCTACTACATGGAAGCTGGCAGCGGCCACTTTGAACTGGCGGAGTACGTGGATATTGACAATCCACACGATTTGGAGATGTCTGTGTGCAAAGGATGTATCATCCCGCGACAGCCGGAGGGTATGTCAATCGTGCCCCAAAAATCCATTCGGAAAAAACTGCGGGACGCGGCGCGGGAGGTCGGCCAGTGTCCACCCCCGGAGGGGAAAGCCAAAGGCGGCGAGGCCCGGTGACCCCTCCCAGCTCAATTTAGAAAGGAGAGGATCACTTTGCAAGACGAAGTGCGGGATAAATCCGTGGCATTCGTCATTAACATAGGCAAAACGGGCGGCAGGCTCACCGCCGACCTGCTGAGAGCGGCCATGCGCCGCTATCTGGAGCAGTCCCGGCACCCCCAGGCCCATCACGGGAAGCAGACGGTGAAACAGCTCGTGGAGCAGGGCGCGGGGGTGCAGAACATTGAAATCACCGATAAAAACATCAAGTCCTTTGAGCGGGTGGCCCGAAAATACGGCGTTGATTTCGCGCTGAAAAAGGACCCTGCCGAGGGAAAATATCTGGTATTTTTCAAAAGCCGGGACGCGGACGCCCTCAACGCCGCCTTTGCCGAGTACACCGCCAAGACCATGCACCGAAGTACCCCTAAGAAGCCCTCCCTGCTGGCCCGCCTCAGCCACTTCAAGGAGGTAGCAAAGCAGATGGACCAGGACCGGGCGAAGAACCGGGAGAAGGGGGAGATGGAGCGGTGAAGCAACTGGATATCAAAAGACTGCTGCTCCAGAACTTCCCTTATGTGTTCCTATTCTGGTTTTTTGACCGGGTGGGCGAGGGCTGGCGGTTGGCGGCGGGGGCGGACGTGGTGGAGAAAGCCATGGGCATGGTGTCCGGCCTGGGCCAGCTCATCACCCGAAATCCTCTGCCCAGCCTTCACCCCCAGGACCTGTTCGTTGGCCTGATCGGGGCTGTGGCCGTCCGAGTGGCGGTGTACTTCAAGGCACAGGACGCCAAGAAGTACCGCCGAGGTGTGGAATACGGCAGCGCCCGCTGGGGCGGAGCCAAAGACATAGCCCCGTTCATTGACCCCAAGTTTGACCAGAACATTCTGCTCACTCAGACCGAGCGCATCATGGTGGGCAGAAACAAGAATCCCAAGTACAATATCAATAAAAATGTGCTCATTATTGGCGGTTCCGGCTCTGGTAAGACACGATTTCACATCAAACCGAATTTGATGCAGATGAATGCCAGCTATATTGTCACGGACCCGAAAGGCACAGTTTTGGAAGAATGTGGCAGAATGCTACAGCGCGGCGGGTATGAAATCAAGATTCTCAACACCATCGACTTCAAGCAGTCCATGCGGTATAACCCCTTCAAGTATATCTACTGCGAAAACGACATTTTGAAGCTGGTCAACACCATTATGGAAAACACCAAGGGCGAGGACAGCAAGGGCGGTGAGGACTTCTGGGCCAAAGCCGAGGCCCTGTACTATCAAGCCCTCATCGCCTATATCTGGTACGAGGCCCCGGAGGAGGAGATGAACATGACCACCCTGCTGGATATGCTCAACGCCTCCGAGGTTCGAGAGGAGGACGAAAACTTTAAGAACGCCGTGGACCTCATGTTTGACCAACTCGAGCAGAGGGAGCCGGACCACTTTGCCGTCCGTCAGTACCGAAAATATAAGATGGCGGCGGGAAAAACCGCAAAATCTATCCTGATAAGTTGCGGCGCACGTATGGCCCCCTTCGACATCAAAGAGGTGCGGGAGCTGATGGAGGGGGATGAATTGGAGCTGGACAAGATCGGGGACCGCAAGACGGCCCTGTTCTGCGTGGTGTCCGATACGGACATGACGTTCAATTTCATCTCGGCCATGGTGTATACCCAGATGTTCAACGTGCTGTGCGACAGGGCGCTGGAGAATGGCGGGGCGCTGAAAACACACGTCACCTGCCTGCTGGATGAGTTCGCCAACCAGAAGATCCCCAACTTCCAGCACCTCATCAGCGTGATCCGCTCCCGCGAGATCTCCGCCCATATCGTGGTGCAGACCCAGAGCCAGTTGAAGGCCGTTTATAAGGACCATGCGGAAACCATCATCGGCAACTGCTCCTGCGTCCTGTTCCTGGGCGGGAAGGAGCGCAGTACCCTCAAAGAGCTGTCCGAAACTCTGGGCCGAGAGACCATTGATACCTTCAACACCGGCGAGAGCCGGGGCCGGGAAACCTCTCACTCGCTGAACTATCAAAAGCTGGGCAAGGCCCTGATGGATGTGGATGAGCTGGCGGTTATGGACGGCGGCAAGTGCATTTTGCAGGTCCAGGGTGTCCGGCCTTTTTTCAGTGATAAATTTGATATCACCAAGCACCCGCAGTACAAATATCTGTCCGACTACGACAAGAAAAACAGGTTTGACGTGAAGAAATTTCTCAGCCGGAGGTTCACCGTCCGGCCCCAGGATGCCTTTGAGCCCTATGAATTTGACGCCTCATCCTCCCCCGAGGGGGAGTCCGCCTGACTTGCCAGCTTTGCGGCCCGCTCCGATTTAAGCTGGGCGGTCCGTTTCCCGTCCACGAAATGGGTGGCGTACCGCCGCTCGATCTCAGGGTCGCCGCTCTTGCTGAACCGCAGGGGGATTACAGGCTTTCGGCCCTGGCCGTTCTTCTTTTTGGTCTCCCACCGCTTGTAATAGCAGAAGGACGGCTTCAATCCTGCCTTCGCGGCGTAGGAGCGCATCTCCCGCATGACCAGGGACAGCTTGGACAGGTTGGCCTTGCAGACGCGCTCCAGGTAATCCACCCGCCCATACCGCCAATTCTCATAGTCTTGCTTGGACAGATACCCCACATCCATCAGCACGTCCACTGGGGCGGCAAAGCCCCGGTTCCGGCACTGGAGATATACGGCGGAGCGTACCTTCGCCGCCAATTCCCTGTCGTTCATGCGCATCACTCTCACAGTCAGTTTGGCCCATTATACGGCAAAATGTCCAGGGCCGCAACTGTTTTCACCCCGGGTCGTCCGGGCTATATATTTGGCCGTCTGGCGGGTGTCGCTTTGGACCGCTGTGAACTCCGAAGCGTTGTCCCGCCCGGTAATGCCGCCGTCTGAGCTGTTCAGACGGCGGTTTTTATATGTTCTACATCAAAAAATCAAACATTTTGGAGGTAGTCTATGGAGTTTTTCACTTCCGCAATCGACACGGCAAAGGTCATCGTGTGCGCGCTGGGCGCTGGCCTGGGCGTCTGGGGCCTCATTAATCTGCTGGAGGGCTACGGCAACGACAACCCCGGTGCGAAATCACAGGGTATGAAGCAGCTCATGGCCGGGGGCGGTGTGGTGCTGGTGGGTATGCAACTGGTGCCCCTGCTGGCTAACCTGTTCAGCACCGGGGGATAACCGATGCTGAACATCCTCGACACAATCCAGGAGTGGATCATGGGCATCCTCAAAGATTGTATCATGGGCAATCTAAACGGGATGTTCGACCAGATCAACACCGAGGTCGGGGAGGTGGCGGCAAATGTGGGGACGACCCCGGCGGCATGGAACGCCGGGGTTTTCTCCATGATCCGCAATCTGAGCGATAACGTGGTGGTGCCCATTGCGGGCATGGTGCTCACCTTCGTGATGTGCTATGAGCTGATCAGCATGATTATCGACAGGAACAACCTTCACGATTTTGAGACCTTCGCCATTTACAAATGGATCGTAAAGACCTTTGTGGCTGTCTATCTGGTGTCCCACACCTTTGACATCACCATGGCTATTTTCGAGATGGCCCAGACGGTGGTCCAGCGCAGCGCGGGTATCATCACCGGCAGTACCAGCGTAGACTTTGCCGCCGCGCTGGGGGACGTGTCCGCCCAGCTTGACGCCATGGGCATCGGGGAGCTGTTCGGTTTGCTGGTAGAAACCATGCTGCTGAAAATCACCATGCCCATCCTGTCCCTGTGCGTCATGCTGGTGCTGATAGGCCGCATGATTGAAATTTACATCTACTGTTCCGTGGGAGCCATCCCTTTCGCCACCATGACCAACCGGGAGTGGGGGCAAATGGGGCAAAATTATCTGCGCGGTCTTGTGGCCCTGGGGCTGCAAGGCTTTTTCATTATGATCTGCGTAGCGATCTACGCCGTACTCATCAGCCAGATCGGGAGTGGGGCCAATCTTCACGCCGCCATCTGGCAATGTGCCGGGTACACGGTTCTGCTGTGCTTCTCCCTGTTTAAGACCGGCGCGGTGAGTAAAGCGATTCTTAATGCCCATTAAACTTACGATTGGAGGAAGAAAATGAACGAATCTATGACCCAGAACACCCAGGAGCAGGTTCCCCTTCTGCCCAACATGAGTGCCAGGGTCTACCCTGTGAATGACCCCAAACAGGAAAAGGGCTGCGTCCTGGCAAATGCCAGCGTTGACCTCGGCGGCTGCTTTGCCGTCACCGGCATCAAGATTGTGGAAGGCAAGGACGGTCCGTTCGTCGCCATGCCCCAGCGGATGGGCAGGGACAAGAAATACCGCGATGTCTGCTTTCCCACCACGGCGGCAATGCGTGAGGCAATCAATACCGTTGTCATGGACGCCTATCGGGGTGAGCTGGAGCAGCAGGCCGTCCGCGCGGCCCAGGCGGTGGAGCGGCTTTCCGGGCGGAATGTGGAAAAGCCCTCTGTGCGTCAGGCTTTGCAGGACGCGGCCAGGGAAGCGGCGGCGCGGTCCTCCCCGGCTGCGGACAGGACCATGGATCAGAGGGCGCGATGATACGGCTGGTGCCCACAACATTGCGGGAGGCCAACGCTTTTGTCAAAGCCCACCACCGCCACCATAAGCCTGTCACCGGCCATAAGTTTTCCATCGGCTGCGAAGTGGAGGGGCGGCTGGTGGGTGTGGTGATCGCTGGCCGTCCCGTGAGCCGATACCTGGACGATGGCCTGACACTGGAGGTAAACCGGCTGTGCACCACCGGGGAGAAAAACGCTTGTAGTATGTTGTACGCTGCGGCGGCGCGGGCGGCAAAGGCCATGGGTTATCGGAAGATCATCACCTATACCCTGGATAACGAGCCGGGAACCAGCCTGCGGGCGGCAGGCTGGACGTGTATGGGGCGGGCAGGGGGGAAACGCTGGACCGGCAAACGCTGTCCCGCTGTGGACCTCTGCCCGCCGCAAATGAAGCTGCGATATGAAAAATTACTATGAGGAAGGGGAATGTAATGGACGCTGAAAAGCTGAATCAGGAGTTGTACGACAAAATGGCGGCGGAGCAGGAGCGGTTCAAGCATGAACTGCTGGGGATGTCCGCCGAGAAAGTTTTGGACCATGCCTATGAATACACTATCCGCGAGGACATTCTGATGGCGCTGGAGTTTAACGACCTCCCCGCGTCCCAGGCGGCGGTGCTACTGGCGTCGCCCTCCCCGCTGGCCGATATTTTCAAAGATTTTCGGGATATGGAAACCGGCCATATGGATCACATCCGGGAGTGTATTGAGGGGCGGGCTGACCGTCTGCTGGAGACCCAGCGGGAGGCCACCCGCTCCATCCCGCTCTACCGGGAGAATGTCAGATACGCACGTGAAAACGGTGAGCTTGCCGCCTTTGAGGCTTCCTATCAGGCGAACATCGCCTGCCGGGACGCCATTGAAGCGGCGATCCTGGAAAGCCAGGATGGGGAACAGCTCTCTATTGCGGCAAAGGGGGTGCTGGCGGAGTTCGGCCCGGATCGCGTGTCCCATGTTCTGGCTGTGACCCTGCTGGAGCGGCGGGACGATGAGCGGCTGTCCCGTGACGCTGTGGCCTGGGCCGCGTCCGTCCCCAAGCTAAACACCAGGGCGCGGTGCTCTGACTATATGATCAACAGTCATTCATTCCATTTAGATGATTTTACCGCGCTGGCCCGGAGGGCGATGGCGGCAGGACGTGAGCTCCAGGAACCAGCCGCAAAGAAACCCTCCATCAAAGAACAGTTGACGGCGAAGCCCGTCCCCGGCGAAACGCCCGCCAAGCCCAGGGATAAGGAGGCGCGGTAATGGCCCCCAGAAAACGCAAATTTCCGCCCATCTACGAGCACTCGCTGCAAGATGCCGCAGGGCGCGGTGAGCTGGATCAGTTTTACGCTTCCCAGGAATTAAATATTGAGTGCGCCAAAGCGATCACCGCCGCGCTGTCGGAGCATTACAACTGCTCTACCTACTGCCTGGACACAGCCGCCGTGTCAAAAGAGGTTGTGGACAAATTCGGCCTTGACCGAACCATGCGTGTGCTGGCCAACACCGTCCGGCACTTCGACTATGATGGGCGGCTTTCCCGTGCCAGTAAAGAGTGGGCGCACACCATCCCCGCCTTTCCAGAAGAAAGTATGGGCAGATACTGTCTTATCAACAGCAACCCCGGCCTGACCAACCTCTTTGTTGGGCAAGTGCGGCATGACCATCTGCTGACCCAGCCCCTCAAAGCGGCGGACATTAGGGCGGAGGCCGAACGGATTTTGAGGCAGTTTCAGGCCGCGCCGGAGCCGAACAACGCGGACGGGACAAAGTTCATGGCGGAGCTGTCCCCGGACTACATCGCCAGGGCTAAGTCAAAGGACCATGTTCGCCTGATGGCCCTGCTTCCTTTCCCGACCCTGACCCTTTCTTTCACAGAACACCGAAAAGGCTTTTTCGCGCTGATTTCCAGGGATGAGGACAGAAGCCAACCCCTGCGCCTGCGCAAGCCCTCCATCAAAGCGCAGTTGGCGGCGGAGCCCGTCCCCGGTGAGAAACCCGCCAAGCCCAAAGATCGGGAGGCGCGTTAATGGACCTTGAAACATCCTATCAGCAACTTGTGGACCGCGTAACGGAGAACTACGCCGATTATCGCGCGGACTTGCTGCTGAAAGACCGTCAAGAGCTGATCGACGGCGCTGACCGAATCGCCAAAACTGCGGAGGTCTTTCAGTATTTTACCACGAAACCACTGGCGGAGGCGGAAGTGGCCTATTTTTTGAACTTCCAAAATCCATTGGAGGTCGCCGCCGACCATTGGGCGAACTGCGAGTTTGAACTGGATGCCCTGGGCGCGGTAATGGCTGATGCCGCAGACAAGGCGGACGATCTTACGCTCTATCCGCTGGCAGCGGACGCTTCGGAGCGCGGCGACACGCGGGCTGCATCAGAGGAAGCCCATGGTGTTCCCTTTGAACAGGAGCAGCCGTCCAAGCCCTCCATTAAGAAGCAGTTGGCGGTGAAGCCCGTCCCCAGCGACCACTCCGCTGCGAAAACGAACAACCGGGAGGTGAGATAATTGCCCTTTGTCCCTGTCCCAAAAGACCTGACCCGTGTGAAGTCCAAGGTGGCGTTCAACCTGACTAAGCGTCAGCTTATATGCTTTGGCGCGGGCGCTCTGGCCGGGGTGCCCACATATGTCCTCACCCGGGGTATCATCGGCAACGATACGGCGGTACTGCTGATGATCGGCCTCATGCTGCCCTTCTTCCTGTTCGGCATCTACGAGAAGGACGGCCAGCCCCTGGAGAAGGTGCTGGGCCACTTCGTCCGGGCGCGGTTCCTGGCACCCCGGACCCGCCCCTACCGCACCGAAAACCTGTACGCCGCCCTGGAGCGGCAGAACCGAAATGAAATGGAGGCGAAAGCGGTTGCAAACAAAGCAGCAAAAAACACAGGCAAAAAATCTGTACACAGCAAAAAAGCGGCACGAAACAGATAAGGCCGACCTGCGGGACGCCATCCGGCTTACCCCGGAGGCCAAGCTGTCCGGCCCGGACAAGCGGCGGCTGGTGTCCGCCGTGAAAAAGGCCAAGCTGGACGGCAGGCTCCCCCAGACCGCCCAGCAGACCATCCCCTACCGGGAGATGTGCCGGGACGGGATCTGTGTGGTGACGGACCGCTACTACACCAAGCAGATTCGTTTTTACGATATCAATTATCAGTTGGCCCAGAACGAGGATAAAAACCGGATTTTTGAGGATTACTGTGACTTTCTCAACTATTTTGACAGCTCCATCCACGTCCAGTTCTCCTTCCTCAATCAGCGCACCGACATGGAGGAATACCAGCGGGCCATTTGCATCCCGGAGCAGATCGACGCCTACAACGGCATCCGGGAGGAATACTCGGATATGCTCAAAGACCAGCTCGCCAAGGGCAACAACGGCCTGACCAAGACCAAGTACATCACCTTCGGCGTGGAGGCGGAGAGCCTGAAAGCGGCCAAGCCCCGGCTGGAGCGGGTGGAGGCGGATATCCTGGCTAATTTCAAGGTGCTGGGCGTCCGGGCGCACTCGCTCAGCGGCTATGAGCGGCTGGCGGTCCTGCACCAGATGTTCCACCCCTCGGGCGGGCAGAAGTTCCGCTTCGCCTGGGACGCCATCTGGAAAACCGGGCTGTCCAGCAAGGACTTCATCGCCCCGGACAGCTTCACCTTCCAGGATGGCCGGGTGTTCCAGATCGGCAGGACCTACGGCGCGGCGTCCTTCCTGCAAATTCTGGCCCCGGAGCTGACGGACAAAATGCTGAAGGACTTCCTGGACCTGGAGAACAGCCAGGTGGTGACGCTGCACATCCAGTCCATCGACCAGAACGCCGCCATCAAAAATATCAAGCGGAAGCTCACCGACCTGGACCGCATGAAGATCGAGGAGCAGAAGAAGGCCGTCCGCGCCGGATATGACATGGACATCATTCCCAGTGATTTGAATACCTACGGGGCTGAGGCCAAGACGCTGCTGGAGGACCTGCAAAGCCGGAATGAGCGGATGTTCCTGGTGACGGTGTTGGTGCTGAATCTGGCGGACCGGCGGCAGCGTCTGAAAACCGATGTGTTCCAGGCGGCGGGAGTTGCCCAGAAGTATAACTGTGCCCTGCGGCGGCTGGATTGGCAGCAGGAGCAGGGCCTCATGTCCTCCCTCCCCCTGGGTCTGAACCAGATCGACATTCAGCGGGGCCTCACCACCTCCAGCACTGCCATTTTCGTCCCCTTCACCACCCAGGAGCTGTTCATGGGCGGCGAGGCGCTGTACTACGGGCTGAACGCTCTGTCCAACAACCTCATCATGGCGGACCGCAAGCAGCTCAAGGCCCCCAACGGCCTGATCCTGGGCACCCCCGGCGGCGGCAAGTCCTTCTCCGCCAAGCGGGAGATCGCCAACGCCTTTCTCGTCACCCAGGACGATATCGCCATCATCGACCCGGAGGACGAGTATTCGCCCCTGGTGCGGCGGCTGGGCGGGCAGGTGATCGACATTTCCCCCACGTCCAATCAGTACGTCAACCCCATGGACCTGAACCTCAACTACAGCGAGGACGACAACCCCCTGACGCTGAAAAGCGACTTCATCCTCTCCCTCATGGAGCTGATCGTGGGGGGCAAGGCGGGGCTGGAGCCCATTGAGAAAACGGTGATAGACCGCTGCGTCCACATGGTGTACCGGGACTATTTGCAGGACCCCCGGCCCGAGAAAATGCCCGTGCTGGGGGACC
>CANDCW010000061.1 GCA_947383275.1 uncultured Bacillota bacterium | reverse complement strand
CCCGCAGGCGGCGCACATAAACAGACAGGGTGTTGCCGTCCACATAATTCCCGGCGTCGTCCCACAGCTCGCTGAGAATGGTGTCCCGGGTAACAACGCGGCCGGCGTTGCGTACCAGCAGGCAGAGCAGGCGGTATTCCGCGCCGGTCAAATCCAGGGACCTGCCGTCCAGGTAGGCCCGGCTTCCCAGAAGGTCGATTTGGGTGTCTCCACATTGGATTATCTCCGATGGCGCCGGCTTGGCCACACCGGCCCGGCGCAGCAGCGCCCGAATGCGGGAACACAGCTCGCCCAGCTTGAACGGCTTGGTCATGTAGTCGTCACCGCCGCTGTCCAGACCGCGGATGATGCTGACTTCCTCGTCGGATGCGGTCAGAAAAATAATGGGGATCAGCCGATTCTGCGCCCTGACCCGTTCGCAGACTTCAAACCCCGTTCCGTCCGGCAGAGTGACATCCAGAAGCAGCAGAACATACTGGCTGAGGTTGGGCAGAAGCGCAAGCGCCTCAGCGACCGTCCGGACAACGTCTAATTCGTAGCCCTGCCGCCGCAGGGAATAGGTCAGTCCATCAATCAGACTCACATCGTCTTCCAGCAATAGAATTTTATCCATACTTGTGTCTCCTGAGCTTGGTAGCGTTAGTCCAAATTATATAGGAAAGCCAGAGGACAATACAAGGCATAAATTGTAAACTGCATGAGAGATTGCATTTAGAAATTGAAGCTTGAAGAACCGAAAAATCGTTTTAGAAATGAAGATGAACTATATATTACCGCTGTTTCAATGATTGCTGGCATTTTGCGTTTGGATAAAACAGGATTTACAAAAAATAGGGACGTGACAAAAAGAATCACGGTATCCTGCCGACAGGCTTCGGTATGGTATCCCTCCAGAATGGAGTCCTGATGAACATCCAATTTCTGCAACGTCTGGTGCAATTCGATACTCCATTGGCTATGCCCTTCCTATGCTTGGACTTGTTCAGATAGGCATTTGTGCCGATGCCGCTGCCAAAGTCGATGTACTCTTTTCCGGCAAAGTCCTTTGCGGTGGCTCCACGCCCGCTCTGAGCAGCGACAGGAAAACGATTATAAGTATGTGCCACATAGGTTTTGTCTTTGTCTAACATCTTGTTTTTCCATAATTACCTCCGCATTTTATGATGTCAGGATGCTATATACACATTCCAGCAAGGTCAAGGCCAGAATGATATTGATTGGCCGGTAGTATTGGAGATAGATTTTCTGAATAGCCATCCCCGCTCCGATCCAACACGTTGTAGCAATCGTTCCTATGGTGGCGATGATGAGTTCAAAGAGAATCAATACCCATAATGCGGTACTGTAATTGGTGATATACCCAGTTAAAGCCGTAATGCCGAACAGATATATTTTCACATTGACAAATTGCAGCATGAAGCCTTTCCAAAAGGACGCCGATTTTTCTCCGCTGTCCCCATCTGGACGGCTGAACGCAATATGAACGGCCAGCCAGAGGATATAGGCCGCGCCGACATATTTCATCACGTCCAGCACCCCAGGTAAAAAGGCGCTGATACCAAAAACAAACACCGCACAAATCAGTTGAACAACATAGTAACCGGCGAAGATACCCAGGAACAGAGGATTCCCTTTCTTCCATCCGTAGTTTGTTACAGTGTTCAGAGCAAGGATATTTCCTGGTCCTGGGGTGAACGCATTGATGACCGAATATACAAAAAAATTACCTATCACATAGCCAGGCATAGTAACGCCTCCTTCCGCTCATCATTATACAGCGGAACGCTATGGGATAGGTAATATTGATTCTTTATGCTAAGGCATAGGATGAACCTATGCCTTATTGGTACTGCATCAAGGCTTCGATATAAATTTTGCCCAGTTCGGATAACTCCCGGTCTTTGTTCAGAAGATACCCAATTCGCATCGTTTCATTTTCAGCAAGGGGAATCGAAACAATAGAATCGCCATGCAAATACTTTGGGAATATGCCACTTGAAATAGTGTAGCCGTCCAGCCCGACCATGAAATTGACGATAGCGGCACGGTCACTGATCTTAATACTCTTGTCTACAATTTCGTTGCTAAACAATTCTTCCGCAAAGTTAGAGGATTCATAGGCCCCCTGCACAAAACTTAATCTGGGATAAGGCTGTAAGTCTTTTAACGTGATTTTTTCATAGCTTGCCAGAGGATGCTCCCGTCGCAAAAAGACGTGTGGGGCCGCTGTGAACAACTCGTGAAAGTCCAGACCGAACTCCTCGAAACTTTTTCGCAATACACTTTCGTTGCTCTGGCTAAGGTAGAGAACACCCAAATCACTGAAACGGTTTCTGACATCCTCAATAATCTGGTGCGTCTGTGTTTCGTTCAGGATAAACTCATATTGCTCCTGTCCGAAATGCTGTACCAACTCTACAAAGGCATTGGCCGCGAATGTATAGTGTTGGGTAGATACGCAAAAGCGTATTTTTTCTGGCCGATTGTTGATGTATCTGGATTCCAGTAGTTCCATCTGCTGTACGACCTGTCGGGCATATCCCAAAAATTCCATGCCCTCTGTCGTTAGGGCAACTCCTGCGCGGCAGCAGTTGAAAATTGTGAGCCTTGCTTCTTTTTCAACCTCTTTGATTGCGCCAGAAAGACTGGGCTGGGAGATATACAAATCTTTTGCCGCCTCTGTGATGGACCCTTTTTCAGCAACCGCTATTATATACTTTAGCTGTTGCAGCGTCATGGTATCACCTCGAATAATAGGATGGATTGCCTTCATCATAGCAAAATATACTGCGTCAGGCAAGAAGATAATGCTTTCAAAAATGAACAGCATGGAGTCAATCGGCCCCATGCTGAAAGACATGTTTTGGAATATACCAATTCCGCAAAAATGATTTCCTCCACCTGGGCTTTACGGCAATTCATCAGCCCCACCCAGCGCATGGGGTCACGGGCTTTCAGTTTCTCAGCGGCCCCGGCCTCCTCTGCCATTCCCGGCATCATATTGTCCAGCAGGGCTTGGACAGCATCCTCGACTTCCAGCAGATGGGCGTACAGATTGCCTTCCATCACCAGTTCGGTCCAAACAATGGGACGGCGCTCTTTTGTAAATGTGGATAGCAGCAGGAATAAGATTTCCTACTGGAGAGACTCCTTCATCAGCAGATACATGACTGCTTTCTGGGCGTGGAGGCGGTTCTCCGCCTCGTCAAAAATCTCGTTGGCGTGGGCCTCAAAGACTTCGGCTGTAATCTCCTCCCCGCGGTGGGCGGGGAGGCAGTGCTGCACCATGCAGCCCGCGTTGGTGAGGGCCATCAGCTCGCTGTTAATCTGGTAGCCGGCGAAAGCCTTGGCCCGAACGGCCCGCTCCTCCTCCTGCCCCATGGAGGCCCACACGTCAGTGACCATCACATCGGCGCCTACTGCGGCCTCTTTTGGCGTGCGGAAGAGGGAGAACTTGTGCTGAGGGCTGCTCTTGGCGAAATTCAGCACCTGGGGATCGGGGTCGTAGCCCTCGGGGCAGGCCACCGATACCTCCATGCCCATCTTCAACCCGCCCACAATGAGGGAGTTGGCCATGTTGTTGCCATCGCCGATATAGCACAGCTTCAGGCCCTCCAGCACGGCCTTGTGTTCCCGGACAGTGAGCAGGTCGGCCAGCACCTGGCAGGGGTGGCAGAAGTCGGTAAGGCCGTTAATGACCGGAATGGTGGTGTAGTGGGCCAGCTCTTCCACCTCTTCCTGGCCGAAGGTGCGGATCATGATGCCGTCACAGTAGCGGTCCAGTACCCGGGCGGTGTCCTCAATGGGCTCTCCGCGGCCAATCTGACTCTCCTTTCCGGACAGAAACAGGGCGTGGCCACCCAGCTGGAACATGCCCGTCTCAAAGGAGACCCGGGTCCGGGTGGAGTTCTTTTCAAAAATCATAGCCAGGCTCTTGCCCTTGAGGTAGTCCTTGTGGATGTTGTGCTTGGTCTCGTATTTCAGCTGATCCGCCGTATTCAGGATGGTTACGATGTCCTCCTTGGACAGATCCAGCAGTTTTAGCAGGTCTTTCTTCATGACAGTGTCTCCTTTATGATGGCCAGGCCCTTGTCCATCTCCTCCTTGGTGATGACAAGCGGGGGCAGGAAGCGCAGGCCCGGTCCGGCGGTGAGCACCAGCAGACCGCTGCCGATGAGCTTTGCGGCCAGTTCCCGGTTGGTCCAGCCATCCCTGACCTCCACGCCGATCATCAGTCCCAGACCCCGGGTTTTGCCCAGGCAAGCCAGGCCCATGGACTCCACCTGGGAGCGGATGTAACCGCCCTTTTCCGTTACCTGGGCCAAAAACCCGTCGTCCAGACGGTCCAGCACGTGACAGGCCGCAGCAGCGGCCACCGGGTTGCCGCCAAAGGTGGTGCCGTGGGTGCCGGGAGAGAATACATCCCTGCACTTTTCATTGGCCATCACGCCGCCGAAGGGCAGCCCGCCGGCGATGCCCTTGGCGAAGGACACCGCATCGGGATGGATCCCGTACTGCTGAAATGCGAAGAGCGTACCGGTCCGGCCAATGCCGGTTTGAACCTCGTCAATCAGGAGCAGCCAGTCCCGCTTTTCACACAAGCCGGAGACCTTGGATACAAACTCCCGGTCCAGGGGCAGCACGCCGCCTTCACCCTGAACCAGCTCCAGCATAATCGCGCAGACATCATGGCCGGCTACGGCTTCCACGCTGTCTATGTCGTTGGCGTCGGCGTAGCGGAAGCCTTCGGTAAAGGGGAAGAAGTAGTTGTGAAATTTGTCCTGTCCGGTGGCGGCCAGGGTGGTGATGGTGCGGCCATGGAAGGAGTTGTGAAGGGTAATGACCGTCCCCCGGCCCTTTCCGTACTTGTCAAAGGACCACTTCCGGGCCAGCTTGATCATGGCCTCGTTTGCCTCCGCCCCGGAGTTGCCGAACATCACATTGGCCATGCCTGTGCGGCTGCACAATTTCTGAGCCGCCTTGGCGTAGGGTTCGGTGTAAAACACATTGGAGATGTGGCATAATTTGGATGCCTGGTCAGTGACCACCTTCAGCCAGCCTTGATCCCCGTATCCCAGGGACGCCACGCCGATGCCGGCGGTAAAGTCGATATACTCCCTGCCATTCACGTCCCACACGGTAGCGCCCTCTCCGTGGTCGACCGCCACTTGGTTGCGGGCATAAGAGTGCATTACATACTGCTCGTCCAGAGCTCTAATCTCTTCAAAGGTCATTTGGAATGCCTCCTTTAATTGGTGAGCATTGTGCCGATGCCGGCGTCGGTAAGCAACTCCATGAGCAGGGAGTGGGCTACCCGGCCGTCCAGAATGACAGCGGAGCCCACGCCGGAGCGCACGCTCTCCACACAGCAGTCCACCTTGGGGATCATACCGCCGGAGATCACCCCCTCCCGCACCAAGGCGGGGACGGAGGACAGCTGGAGGGAGGGAATCAAAGAGGATTCGTCCTCCGGGTTGTGGAGCAGGCCCCGGACATCAGTGAGGAGGATCAGCTTCTCGGCCTCCAGGGAAACAGCCAGCTTGGCTGCGGCGGTGTCTGCGTTGACATTGTAGGAGGTCTCGGCGTCTGTCCCTTGCGCCACGGTGGCAACCACAGGGATATAACCGCTGTTCAGCGCGTCAAATACCGGGGCAGGGGACACCTTGGTGATGCTGCCTACCAGGCCGTATTTCTCGTCCAGCTGCCTGGCCTGGAACAGGCCTCCGTCCAGGCCGCACAGGCCCACGGCCCGTCCTCCCAGACGGTTCAGAGTGGCTACCAGGTCCTTGTTCACCTGGCCGCAGAGCACCTGCTGCACCACCTCCATAGTCTCCTTGTCGGTGTACCGCAGGCCGTCCACAAAGCGGGACTCCTTGCCAATTTTTTTCAGCAGGCCACTGATTTCCGGGCCGCCTCCGTGGACCACCACTACCCGAATGCCCACCAGGGACAGCAGGATAATGTCGGAGATGACAGCCCGGCGCAGTTCGTCAGACACCATGGCGTTTCCGCCGTATTTGACTACGATGGTCTTGCCGGTGTATTTTTGAATGTAGGGCAGGGCCTCGGCCAATACCTGAGCCCGGTCAATTTCGTTGAAGGACATGTCAGCTCTCTCCTTTTACGTCCGGTAATCGCCGTTGATTTTCACGTAATCGTAGGTGAGGTCGCAGCCCCAGCACTCGGCCTCCTCGCCGCCCTCGTTCAGGTTGACGGCGATGACAACCTCCTTTTCACTGAGGACCCGCTTGGCCAGGTCCTCGTCAAAGGCCAGGCCGTCCCCTTGGCGGCAGACGGGGACCGTACCGGCGGCGGATTCAAAGGAAATGTCCACATGTTCGGGCCGGAAGGGGGCCTTGGAGTAGCCCATGGCGCACAGCACCCGGCCCCAGTTGGCATCGGAACCGAACATAGCAGCCTTTACCAAGGCGGAGCCTACCACAGCTTTCGCCAGCCGTTCGGCGCTCTCTTCGCTCCTGGCGCCGGATATTTTGCAGGTGACCAGCCGGCTGGCCCCTTCGCCGTCCCCGGCGATGGCCCGGGCCAGCCGACGACAGGCATAGTCTAGCGCCGCCTTGAAGGCGTCGTAATTCTCGTCCTTCCACTCGATGAGATCGTTGCCCGCCATGCCGTTGGCCAGCACAACGCAGGTATCGTTGGTGGAAGTGTCGCCGTCCACGGTGACACGGTTGAAGGTTTTACCGGCCACATCCCGCAGGGCGTCCTCCAGCATCTCGGGAGTGATGGCGCAGTCGGTGGTGATGAAAGCCAGCATGGTGCCCATGTTTGGGTGGATCATGCCGGAGCCTTTGGCAATCGCGCCCAGCCTAACCTCTTTGCCGCCCACGGTGCAGGAGAGGGCAATCTCCTTCTTTACTGTGTCGGTGGTCATAATGGCGGTGGCAGCGGCGTCAGAGCCGTCTGTGGACAGGGCAGCGGCAGCGGTGGGCATCCCCGCCTCAATGGCTTCAATGTTAATAGCCTGGCCGATTACGCCGGTGGAGCAGACTACAAAGTCCTCCGCCTCCCGGCCGGTGGCTTTGGCAGCGGCAGCACACATGGCCTCCGCGTTCTCGTGGCTGCCGGGGCAGCAGGCGTTGGCATTGCCGCTGTTGGCCACAATACCCCAAGCCACTCCGTTTTCCAGGTGGTCCATGGTAACATAGATGGGCGCCGCCTTTACCCGGTTCAGGGTGTATACCCCGGCGGCGGAACATTCCCGTTCCGACAAAATCAGGGCCAGGTCGTTCTTGTCCGGACTGCTGCCTGCCTTTACGCCGCAATGGATGCCTGCGGCCTTGAACCCCTGGGCGGCGCACACGCCGCCGGTGATTTCCTTTGTCATATCCGTTACTCCTGTTCTTTTCTTTTTTGAAAAAAAGAAAAGAACCAAAAGAAAAAACGGCTGGGAAAAACTTCGTTTTTCCTCTTGGTTCTTTTATTACATCCTCTATAGATTCAGGCCCTTGGCCTCCTCAAAGCCCAGCATCAGGTTCATGTTCTGCACGGCGGCGCCGGAAGCGCCCTTACCCAGGTTGTCCAGCCGGGCGGAGAGGAGAAGCTGCTCCTGGTTCCCGTTGACAAAAATCTGGAGGATATCCCGCCCGGCCAGGTTGTTGGAGCCGATAAAGCCGCGGGTAGGGGCATCAGCGGACTGGAGCTCCACCACAGAGCTGCCGGCGTAGTAGTCCGCATACAGCGCCCGCAGGCTCTCAATAGACTGCTCCCCCTCCAGCTCCTCCGCCCACAGGGTAAGGGCGACCACCATGCCCTGAGGGTAATCGCAGATCATGGGGGCAAACAGAGGCGGGCGCTCCAGGCCGGCCACGGCGGCCATCTCGGGAAGGTGCTTGTGATGCAGGGTAACGGCGTAATGCCGGGGACTGTCCAGCTCCGCCTGGCGGTCGGGAGCGGTATACTCGGCGATCGCTTTCTTACCCGCGCCGGTGTAGCCGGACAGGGCGTGGCACACCAGCCGCGCTTGGGGAGACAGAATCCCCTTCTCTACCAGGGGACGGGCCAGGGAGAGAAAGCCGGTGGCATAGCAGCCGGGGTTGGCCACCCGCCTGGCGGTTTTGATCTTCTCCCGCTGGCCGGCCAGTTCCGGAAAGCCGTACACCCAGCCGGGGGCCGTCCGGTGGGCGGTGGAGCAGTCGATAACCCGAGTGTGGTTGTTGTCGATGAGGGACACCGCTTCCACGGCGGCGGAATCGGGCAGGCACAAGAAGACCAGATCGGCCTCGTTGAGAAACTTTTTCCGCTCTTCCCTGTCCTTGCGCTTGTCCTCATCGATGAGGAGCAGTTGGATGTCTTCCCGCTCCCCCAGCCGCTCGTAGATCTGAAGGCCGGTGGTGCCTTCTTTGCCGTCGATATAAATTTTGGGTTTGCTCATGCTCTTGCCTCCACAAACGCCTCAATGAGGGCAATCTGTTTCTCCACGGATTCCCGGGCCGGGCCGCCGTAAACCTTGCGGCCATTGACGCAGGTTTTTAGGGCCAGGGCATTGTACACGTCGGCGTCAAACAACCCGGAGATGGCCCGGAAGTCCCGGAGGGTGAGGGTATCCAGCGTGTCGCCGGTGCGGATGCACTGGTTGACCAGCCGACCCACGATCATATATGCCTCCCGGAAGGGCAGGCCCTTCTTAGCCAGGTAATCGGCGCAGTCGGTGGCGTTGATAAAGCCCCCGGCAGCGGCCTTGGCCATGTTCTTGGGACGGACGGTCAGGGTATCCACCATGGCCGCAAAGACAGGCAGGCACAGCTCCACGGTGTCTACGGCGTCGAAAATGGCCTCCTTGTCCTCCTGCATATCCTTGTTGTAGGCCAGGGGCAGGGATTTCATCACCGTCAGTAGGGTGACCAAGGCGCCGTATACCCGCCCGGTTTTGCCCCGGACCAGCTCGGCTACATCAGGATTCTTTTTCTGGGGCATGATGGACGAGCCGGTGGAGTAGGCGTCGTCCAGGTCCACGTACTTAAACTCCCAGGAACACCAGAGTACGATCTCCTCGGAAAAACGGGACAGGTGCATCATCATAATGGACAGCGCCGACAGCAGCTCAATGGCGTAGTCCCGGTCGGAGACCGAGTCCATGGAGTTGTCGGTGGGCTTTTTGAAGCCCAGGGCGGCGGCGGTTTCAAACCGGTCCACCGGGTAGGTGGAGGTGGCCAGGGCACCCGCGCCCAAGGGGCACTCGTCCAGCCGCTCTAAGCAGTCCTCCAGGCGGGTGACGTCCCGCTTGAACATATTGGCGTAGGCCATCATGTAGTGGGCAAAGGTGGTGGGCTGGGCCCGCTGGAGGTGGGTGTAGCCGGGCATGACTGTGTCCAGGTTGGCTTTAGCCTTTTTTACCAGCACCTGTTCCAGCTCCAGCACCTTGCCGATGATAACCGGGATCTCTTCTTTTACATACAGCCGTGTGTCCACCGCGACCTGGTCATTCCGGGACCGGGCGGTGTGCAGGCGTTTGCCGGCCTCGCCCACCCGCTGTGTCAGCATGGCCTCAATATTCATGTGGATGTCTTCGTTGTCCAGGGAGAACTCCACATTACCGGCCTCAATGCCGGCCAGAATGGCGTTCAGGCCGCTTACGATGGCCTCAGCCTCGTGGGCTTCAATGATGCCGGTCTTGCCCAGCATTTCCGCGTGGGCGATAGACCCGGCGATGTCCTGCCGGTACAGCCGGGCGTCGAAGCCAATGGAGGAGTTAAAGTCGTTGACAAGGGTATCGGTTTCTTTCTGAAACCGTCCGGCCCACAATTTCATAGGTATCGCTCCTTAAATTTACAGTTTCCCCTGCTCCCGCAGCGCCTGGACGGTATCGGGCAGGCCCCACAGGTTGATAAAGCCGGTGGCGTCGTCCTGGTTGTAGTCGCTCTCCTCAAAGGTAACCAGATTCTCGGAGTACAGCGTCTCGGGGGAGGTGACGGAGGCGGTGATAATGTTGCCCTTGTAGAGCTTCAGCTTCACCGTGCCGGTGACATGCTTCTGGGTGTCTACGGCGAACGCCTGAAGGGCCTCCCGCAGGGGGGTGAACCACTTGCCGTTGTACACCAGGTCGGCGAAGTCCACAGCCAGCTTGGTTTTCATGTGCTTGGTGTCTTTGTCCACGGTAATCATCTCCAGCACCTCATGGGCCCGGTAGAGGATGGTACCGCCCGGAGTCTCATACACGCCCCGATCCTTCATGCCCACCAGCCGGTTTTCTACAATATCCAGCAGGCCGATGCCATTTTCGCCGCCCAGCTGGTTCAGCTTGCGGATGACGTCGGACGCCTTCATCTTCTCCCCGTCAAGGGCCACCGGCCAGCCCTTCTCAAAGTCCAGGGTGACGTAGACAGCCTTGTCGGGCGCCATGGCAGGGGAGACGCCCATCTCCAAAAAGCCGGGCTTGTCGTACTGGGGCTCGTTGGCGGGGTCCTCCAGGTCCAAGCCCTCATGGCTCAGGTGCCACAAGTTTTTGTCTTTGGAGTAGTTGGTTTCCCGATTGATCTTCAGAGGGACGTTGTGGGCTTCGGCGTAATCGATCTCCTCGTCGCGGCCCTTAATGGACCACTCCCGCCAAGGGGCGATGATCTTCATCTCGGGGGCGAAGCGCTTGATGGCCAGCTCAAAGCGGACCTGATCGTTGCCCTTGCCGGTACAGCCGTGGCAAATGGCGTCGGCGCCCTCTTTTTTTGCAATCTCCACCAGCCGCTTGGCAATTACCGGCCGGGCAAAGGCGGTGCCCAGCAGATAGTCCTCATACTTGGCCCCCATCATCATAGAGGGGATAATCACCTCGTCCACCATCTCGTCGGTGAGGTCCTCAATGTACAGCTTGGAAGCGCCGGTTTTGATGGCCTTTTCCTCCAGGCCGTCAAGCTCGCTGCCCTGGCCCACGTCAGCGGAGACGGCAATGATCTCAGGATTGCCATAATTCTCCTTCAGCCAGGGGATGATAATGGATGTATCCAAACCGCCGGAGTAAGCCAGCACTACTTTTTTTACGTTTGCCATCGTATGATTCCTCCCAAATTCCGTCCGTTGGGCGGCTGTTGCCGCCACTGGTTTAGTATGGGGACAAGTCTATCACGCTTTGCCGTCAATTGCAAGTGGATTTTTGCATGAGTATGCAGTTATCCCCTGGTATATTCCGGTTATTTTCACTAAAAATGAATATTATTGCGAATACTCCGATTCTTTATTCAAACGCAAAAGCGCGCCTCCCAAAAAAGGACGGCGCGCTCCGCCTTAAAACCGGAACACCGCGCCGGCAACGGCGGCAAGTCCGATAAAGACGATGGGGTGAAGCTTTTTCAGCTGCTTGCTCTGCATGCACAGAAAGACGGCGAGGGCAAGGGTCAGGGCGGGCCAGTGGATGGAGAACGTGTGTTCCGCCGCCCCCCCCACAGCCACCAGCACCGACAGCGCCACGGATAGCCCCGCAGAGGCAATCAGCGCCGTAGAGGCCGGGCGCAGCCCACGGAAAACGGCGTCCACCGTGCGGGACTGGCGGAATTTCTGCAAAAACCCGGCAATTACCATTATAATGATGATGGACGGTGTAATCAGCCCCAGGGTGGCCAGCACCGCGCCGGGCAGGCCCGCCGTCTTGAAGCCCACGTAGGTGGCCATATTCACCCCCATAGGCCCAGGGGTGGACTCGGACACAGCGATCATAGTAGTCAGGTCTACGTCGGAAAACCAGCCGGTGCGGCCCCCCATGTCCTGGAGAAATGGGATGGTAGCCAATCCGCCGCCCACGGCGAAGAGGCCGACTTTAGCGAACTCAAAAAAAAGCAAAAGAAGCCTCATTTGCCCTCACCGCCTTTCCGGCCGCCGTAAAGAAGGAGTCCGGCCACGCCAGCCAGCACAATGAGCACCGCAGGGGAGGTCGCCAGGTCCATCACACGCCCCAGAGCCCCGTAGGCCCCGGTGCCGAAATTGGCGGCGGCACCCAGCACAGCCAGAGCCAGCACGCACAGAAAAATGGCAATCGCGGCTGCGCTTTTCAGGGTAGTTTTGCCCAGCTTCAGCACGCTGGAGGCAATGAGCGCCACCACGGCGGCATTGATTCCCGCCAGAGCGTGCTGCACCACCGGAATATCGGCGAAGTTTGATAAAAACGCTGCAATCGCGGTGATGATAATTAGGGAAGGGAACACAACCCCCAGGGTGGCCAGCACGCCTCCTGGAATTCCCTTATATTTATAGCCAATGAAGGTGGCCGTATTGACGGCGATAATGCCCGGAGTACACTGACCCACGGCGAAATAGTCGGTGAGCTCCTCGTCGGTGGCCCAGCCCTTTTTCTCCACCACCTCCCGCTGGAGGATGGGCAGCATGGCATAGCCGCCGCCGAAGGTACATACCCCTACCTTGGCAAAGGTGAAGAAAAGATCGAAATAGATGTTCACGGTAAAGTACCTCCGCTTATACGTTAAACCGGAACAAAATGATGTCCCCATCCTGGACCACATATTCCTTGCCCTCGGAGCGGATTAGGCCCTTCTCTCGGGCAGCGGCCATGGTGCCGCAGGCCATCAGGCTGTCGTAAGAGATCACCTCGGCCCGGATAAAGCCCCGTTCAAAGTCGGAGTGGATTTTACCTGCTGCCTGAGGGGCCTTGGTGCCCCGGGTGATGGTCCAGGCACGGCACTCATCCTCGCCGGAGGTGAGGTAGGAGATCAGGCCCAGCAAGGTATAGCTGGCTTTGACCAGCCGGTCCAGGCCGGACTCCGCTACCCCCAGGTCGTCCAGGAACAGTTGCTTCTCCTCGCCGTCCAGTTGGGCGATCTCCGCTTCCAGCTTGGCGCACACGGGAATTACCTGAGCTCCCTGTTCTCTGGCCCGCTCCTCCACCTGACTGTAGTAGTCCACAGAAGAGGGGTCGGAAAAGCCATCTTCGTCCAGGTTGGCGGCGTAGATCACCGGCTTAAGGGATAGAAGCTCACAATCGGGATACTCCGTCCCGATGTCCACCTGGGTAAAGCTTCGGGCAGATTTTCCATCGTTGAGCCAGTCGCGCAGGCCCTCAAAGTCGGCGGCCTCCTGCAGAAATTTTTTGTCCCCTTTGGCAGCCTTTTTGGCCTTGTCAATGCGCCGCTCCACCATCTCCAGGTCGGCCATGACCAACTCCAAGTCGATGGTGTCAATGTCCCGGATGGGATTGGTGGTCCCATCCACATGGATGATGTTGTCGTCATCGAAGCAGCGGACCACATGGACGATGGCGTCTGTGGCCCGGATGTTGCCCAGAAACTTGTTGCCCAGACCCTCGCCCCTGGACGCCCCTTTCACCAGACCGGCGATATCCACAAATTCAATCACAGCGGGAGTGGTTTTCTTGGGGTGGTACATCTCCGACAACTTATCCAGCCGGGCGTCGGGGACAGCTACCATGCCTACGTTGGGGTCAATGGTGCAGAAGGGATAATTGGCGCTCTCCGCGCCGGCGTTGGTAATGGCGTTGAATAGGGTGCTCTTGCCCACGTTGGGCAGGCCCACGATTCCTAATTTCATTTTTCTATATACCTCCTGATTTTTCAAGGGTTTCAAGACCTTCAAAGTGATCTCCGCCACATTACGGTCCTTTTTCTGCTGCCAACCCGTTTTCGATGGCCCGGGTGCATGGGTGTGGCGAAGGGCGTGCATACAGAACCGCTTAATACCAGCCGCATCACAGAGTTTGTACAAATGGGTATCATAGGAGCTGTTCTTGTTTGGCATACCCGTGCGGAAGTTAAGAAAAACAAGGTCTTTCATATTGAAACTCTTTTTCTGTTTTTGATCCTGCCGCTTGTAGCGGAACTCCATTGTTTTCCGAATAGTCAGCGTCCGTCTCTCCCGGTCAACATTATCCCGCGTCAAAGCGATCAGCTCACCTGTTCTCAACCCTGTCTCCAACAAAAAGGCGTACTGATAATAATTGCGCGACCTCCTTGCGACATCCAAGAACTTCCTTTGCTCCTCTTTGGTACAGTGCATAGGCTTCACATTTTTGAGCTTCATTCTGCCAATCACAGGCTGGATATTCTGGTAATACCGCTCGGCATAGTTTCCGCGAGTATTTGCTGCCAAGTGCTTGATAAGCTCTGTATGCCAGAACTTAACCCACTCGTCAACGGTTATATCCTCAGCGTCTATGCCGTCCCCGAACTCGTCCTGATGACGCATTTCATACAGCCATCCGTCGGCTTCAACCATGGTATCAAACCGCCGCTGATGCCCTTTGCCAGCCTTGAAAGCCAGCTATAAATTTTCCATCATCCTTCCTCTGCGAAATACCTTTGGGAAGTTTTTTGCCCTTGATATATTTACCCATAGGGAACTCCTTTCTATGTTGGAAGGAGCCCCTGCAACACACCCATTGTATCACAGAGGCCCCTATCAGGCAAGAATGAAGTTACGTTCAGATCACAAAACTTGTACGAATGAACTCCTCAAACTCTTTGCGCTTGACAAGTTTCTTATTCCGCCCTAGTAGTTTGCATTTTGATTTGCCTCCTCCATATAAACTGAAAATAGCTGCCGTTCCCGTCCAAAATCCCTTTCCAGGCCCCAAGCGCGGCTCTGTTCCATGTGCTGCCTAAACCGCTGCCGGTCTTGCCGCTACCTAAACTCAGCGCTTTTGGGGCAGGACATTCCGCTTTAAGCTGGTATAGGCCAGCAAAATATAGATTGCATAAATCAGGAAGAAAATCCCCAGCGAGATCGTCACAATGGACAAAGGACTGTTCATTCCCACCATCACCCCCGGCTCAGGCGAACTGGCCAGATGAAGGATAAAGGGTACGCCAATCAGTATAGGAGGAACGGCGGGCAGAGCATAGTAGATAGTGAACTGGTGCCCCAGAGCCTTTGCCATCTCTCGCCGGTCCATGCCCAGCTTTTGCAGGAGCTGAAACTGTCGCTTGTACCTCTCTGTTTCGCTGAGCTGCTGGATGGTGAGAATCGTGGCGGCGGTCATGGTCAAGGCCAGGGCCAGGTAGTACAGCGGGAACACACACAGGGCGGTCTGGACGGCCACTCCTTCCTCCTCGTTGGCCTTTGTAGAGACAAAACCGTACCCCAGCGGATTGTCCTGTCCGCCTGATTCATCCGTCAGCGCGTCATACTGCGCCGCCGGCACTGGCTGGACAGTCTTTGCGGCATAAGCCAAATGATGGACAGGAAGTCCGTCTGCCGCTTCGTCTGGAACGACCAGAATATACCCCCGCCCATTCGCCACGCCATAGCTTTGATAAAGATGCTCTGTGTAGACGCTCCCTGGAGATAATGTGATGCCACCCAGAGTGACCGGTTGGCCGTAGTTCCGCAGGGGTTCCTCTAAATAGGTCATGCAGTGGATAAGGTACCGTCCCGGCTCCGGCTCCACAGCCGGATAGCCCGCGATGGAACGCAGGGCAGCGTAGTCGCTCCAGCGAAGAACGGGGTCCTGATCGTAGTTGTAGTAATAATAGACGGTCTGGGATTCGACATAGTCCCGCACAGTGGGGCTGTCGGTGAGGTAGACCTGATACAAAAGCGATTGCTCCACAGGAATCTGCTCCGCAATGTAATTCAGGTAAGGCTCTGGGTTTTTGTTTTCCCCTTCAAGGGCGACGTAGAGGTCAAAGCAGGCGCTCTCCGCCGCCCGGCCCTCAAACAGTCCCTGGAAGACCAGTCCGCTGCCCTCGGAGATGAGGGTGGCGGTCAGGATCATGGAGATGGTGGCCATGAGCACCCCCATGGTGGCCAGCTTTGCCGTCAGGGTGCGGAACACCAGCAGGTTTTGCCCCTTGTACTTCCGGGCAGGCTTGCGGTCGAAGAAAGCGGGCACTCCGGAGGCGAAGCTGAGGAAGAAGCCGAAGAGAAACAAAATCAGGCACCCGGCCCCGGCGGTGGCGATGGCAAGGTCCCGGACCATCAGCAGCCCCGTCCCGATCACACCCAGGAGGATGGAGGCGGCGAACATCCAGCGGCGCTTTTTCCGCGTCTGGATGACTACGCCCTCGTTGAGCCGGTCGAAATAAATCAGGTCGTGGATTTTAGCCTTGCGGATATACCTGCGGCTCCGGCGCAGGGCAAAGAGGTAGATCAGGCCAAAGCAAACGACCGTCAGCCCCAGGGCGGGGAGAGAGAAGCCGAAGGAGAAGCGGTAGGGCTGCTTGAACAAGGCGAGGGTCAAGGCCCGGAAGGCCTGGTAGAGCAGCCCGCCCAGAACGGCGCCCAGCGCCAGGGCGCAGCCCCCCA
>CANDCW010000060.1 GCA_947383275.1 uncultured Bacillota bacterium | reverse complement strand
GCTCGGAAAAGACCTATGTGGAGCTGTTCACCGGGCGGGTCACCCGCGGCCCGAAGAAGGGCATGGTGCGCGCCTTCCCCCTCTGCGGGAAATGCGCAGTTCAGCGAGATTGTAAGGTTCGGCCCATTGATCGTTACCAGAAAACCCTGCCAGCAGGCACCATTCAGTATATTGGCGTAGCGCAGGACGAGCAGGACCGTCTCCTCCGGCTGGAGAGCGGCAGACAGATATCTCTGCTGGAAAAGTACAATTTCACAGAACAGGATGCATGGCAGCTCTGCGAGAAAGCGGGGCTGCTTTCGCCTGTCTATGCTTTCACCGACCGGGGCGGCTGTTGGTTCTGCCCCAACGCCAAGCGTGCGGAGCTGCGCCACCTCTATGACCACCACCCGGACCTGTGGGCCAGGATGCTGGAATTGCAGGCTATCCCCGGTAAGACAACAGAAAAATTTAACCGTACTCAGAAATTTTCCGATATCGACGAGTTATTCCGGCAGGAGGACGCACAGGCGGATGATTTCCGGGATGCGGCATAGGAGGAAGTAATGCCAAACCATATTACCAATCAAATCACTTTTGGCTCGGACAGTGCGTCACTGGCTGCGTTTCAGAAGATGCTCCGTGATATGCGGATGGAGGGCCAGCCCCTGGGCAGTATTGACTTTAACAAGCTCCTGCCCATGCCCAAGGAACTGGACATGGAGTCCGGCACCCAGACAGAAAGAGGGCTGGAGCTGGTCCAAGGATATCATGATATGCTGTACAAGCTGGAGCGGCAGAAGGTATTGATGTCTCCCGAGAGCCATGCGGAAAAGCTCCGTCAGTACGAGGGCCTATATCGGAAAAAGCGGATGGCCGACCCGGAGACCTGGGCCCTGGGCGAACAGGCGTACCGCAACCTCCAGCGTTTTGGCAGTCCTACCTGGTATGAGTGGTGCAATCAAAATTGGGGAACAAAATGGAACGCCTATGATTGCCGGCAGCTGCGGGAGGACTCCGATACAATGGTGTTCTTCACCGCCTGGAGTGCTGTGCCCAGAATCGTGGAGCTTTTGTCAAAGGAGTACCCGGAGCAGACCATCACCTACCGGTGGGCAGATGAGGACATCGGCCATAATGTGGGCGAGTCCACGCTGAAGGGCGGCAAGGTCGTTGACAGCAACATTCCCGCAGACGGCAGCAGGGAAGCCTACGAGATGGCGGCAGAGATCATGGGAGTTGACCTCTCCGATTTTAACCTCTGCCTGACCGGTGACGGGACCAGCTACGAATACCGGGACCCGGACACACCGTCGGTGGAACAGCCCACAAGGCGCAGCAATGGTCAGAAAAAGCATCCGTCACGAACCACGGGCAAGGACAGGTGACCTGCGCTGGCAGTTGTTGGTATTGCTGGGGTTTCACAGCTCATTTTTGTTGGGTATCGTGAATAGCTTTCTCTCTCCAAAGCGGGTATTGTTGTTGCCAGACGCCCCACAAAAACTTCAAGGAGGACATCATTATGGCAAACATCGAGAAGCACCCCGCACCGGAAAAGATTCTCCAGCAGATCACTGCGGAGGCCATCAATGGCCTGGAGCTGGGCGGTCAGGTTGACCACCCGAGTATCAAAAAGATGGAGACTGCGGTCGGCCTTATCGCCAAGGCGTGGGGACTCCCCCAGGAGATCCACCAGGCCAGTGTGGACCTGATCCAGAAGGAAAAGGAACTTGTACGCAGCGGGAGCCATGAGGCAGCCCTGCCCGACAGCGAACTGCTGGAGACTTATGATGGCCCCATGATCGTCGAGCTGCTCTGGGGCCTGTTCGAGACGGCGGTCAAGCTGGAGGACGCCCAGGACCGGGCGGCGATCCATGAGCTGGCAATCATGACAGCGGACAATCTGAGTCTGGATGAATGGATCGAGGCATGCGGGCCAGCCAAAGGTCAGAACTAAATCAGGCCCTACTCCGCAACCCCAGCAAAAGGACCAGCAGAAATAGGAGGACAAACAGAGCGAGAGCAACCCTCAGGGATCTGGAAAGGTTGGAGAGCAGCAGAGCAACACCGATCACACAGACAGTAGTCTCCTGCAGGCGCGCCATGACGCGGTTCAGGCCGTAAGCGGTCTTGACCGTCCCGAAAACACCCTCCACAACATTGCGGTCGCAGCTGTCCTGATACTCCTGCTTCTTCGCTTGGCGGGACAGGTCCGGGTCTTTCAGCGGCTTGCCCAGTGCCGGACCGGACAGACGAATGCCATGCTCTCTGCAAAAAGCTAATGTCTGGCGGCTGCGGTAGATTTTGTCCGCCAGAATACGTTCCGGGTAACAGCCATAGCGCTCCCGGTAACGGGCCACCGCCCGCCAGAGGTCTTCCGATTCGTTGAAGGGCTCGAAGTCCAGCCGTTCGATCCTGGCATAGCCATCCACCAGACTGATATGCAGTTTTGAGCCAAACTCGGTATTGGCGTGGGCTTTTCCCCGAACGATGGGCCGGACCCAGGGCTGGGCCAGACTGACGATGCGCCGGGGAATGCTGTGGGTCCCGGATTCAAACATGAGGCGCTGCTGCTCGTAGACAGTAGTCATGATATTCAGGCGGTCCGCCTGCTTTGAAGACAATTTTGCACCTTTTTGAACCAATTCAGCTATGTACCTGATATCCCGGCGGATGTATTGCAGCTGTTTGCGTATCGCGGAACGGATTGCTTTCCCACTGCGCTTCTTGCTTTTGGACAGACGGAGATAGTCCTTCCGGGCGCGCTTGCGGTACATCCGGGGCTTCTTCTGTCCTGCCGCTTTACACAGCTCGTCCACCGTTTTCTCCGCTTTCTCCCGCACTTGGTTGAGTAAATCGATGTCCTGAGGATAGGCGATGTCCGCGGGGCAGCATGTGGCGTCCAGAATCAGTGTCCCGCTGTTCGGCGGATCGTTCCCGTCATCCGAGTCATCCTGTTTCCCTGTCTCCGCTTTTGGGACAGACGCCTCCAGAATTGCTGCCAGGTCCTCCTCGCTGAACCGTTTCCGGAACGCCACCAGCGTGGACGCCCCGAATGGACACGGCCCGTACTCCTTCATGCCGATGAAATATTGCAGATACGGGTTTTCTCCAATGTGCTTCACCAGCCACTGGTCGCTGCATTTCAGCCGCCGCTGGATCAGCAGCGCCCCCAATGCCATCCGTGCCGGATGCGCCGGGTGACCATTGTTCACGAACCGGGCCGCATACCGTTCCTCCGCCACTTCCCAAGGGACCAGCGCCGCCAGTTTGACCCAATCGTTTTCCGGGTCCAGTTTTCCATACGGGAATATGAAGTCCTCGATTCGCAGCTGGCTGTTGTCCTTATACATCCACTCCGCCCCCTAATAAGTGCAAGCTTTTTCCTTCCTTTTCTCCAATTCCCTTGCACTTATTATACCATATTTCCGCCCCTATCGCTTGAATCTCTTGCCGTTTGAGGTTGCGGAGCAGGGCCTAAATCAGAAGGAGGGGGCTGCCTCAACGGGCAGCCCCCTTCATGTCTGGGAAAGGAAGCGATCATTACGAGCAACAAGAAATATGAGATAACCGACATCACCCATGAGAAATACCCCTTCCTCCACCGCATCCGCGCCCTACGGGATATCGGCAGCGAGGTCAAGGCTGGTGACCTGGGCGGCTTTGTGGAGAGCGAGAGCAACCTGTCCGCCGAAGCGGGAGACGATGCCTGGATATTTGGTGACGCTATCGCTGCCGGGGAGGGATATGTGGACGAGTCTTCTGTCCTGCGGGACAGGGCCATTGTCTGCGGCCACGCATATGTGTCCAAAGGTGCTGAGATGAGTGGCGATTCCAGGGCGGAGGATGACGCCTATATCCGAGGAGCCAGGCTGAGCCGGTGTGCGAGGGCCTCCGGGAACAGCATGATTCTCCAGTCCACCGATACCCAGGTATCTCCAATTCTGACTGGCAGCTGTGTCGTTTATGGCAAGGTGATAGGAGATATCATGCTCGCTGGAACTGTGGTGGTGATCAGCGGCGAGGAAATTATCAATGATTCCTTGGACACCCTGTCTATCGATGAGAGGGGCCGTACCATCCTCCGTGATCCCTCACGGGATGAATTGGTCCCTCACCGGCCCCAGGAGCAGCAAAGAAAGCCGAGGCACCAGGGCCGGGACAGATGAAGATCAGAAATGTGTATGGCTACGCAACCTGTGTCCACAGCAGGAAACGGAAGCAAGCCCCTTGGCGGGTAGACAGCGGCTGTGAAAACCGGGCGCGTCTGTTCACAGGTAAACACTATGAGCTGCCCAATTCCAGCATCTGCATGGTCTGCCCATTTTACTGCAAAGATGAGGAGGAGCAAAAAGGATCATGAATCTCCACATGCGCCAATTTGATGGTCTAACATTTGGAATGCCCGTCGATGCGTCGTCCCCAGCATTCAAGCGGATGAAAAGGAATACCTTTACCAGAAAAATGAAGCCCCGTGGCTCCTGTGTGGAACAGACCGTCCACTGTGTCCAGGCCTCCGATGTAGCCGCCGTCATGGGAGAAGCCGGGTGGCTGGTCAGAGAATTGCAGTGCATGGAAACCATCCGCTGGGGTAGTGACAACACCGAATACTATATCATTTATGAGAAAGCTGGTGAAAAATGAGCAACCAAAAATATGAGATCACGGACATCGCCCATGAAAAATATCCGTTTCTCCACCGCATCCGCGCCCTGCGGGATATCGGCAGCGAGGTCAAAGCCGGGGACCTGGGCGGTTTTGTAGAGCATGAGGGCAACCTCTCCTGTGAGGACGAGGATTCCTGGATCTATAACGACGCCATCGCTGCCAACGGGGCATTTGTGTATGAGGGGGCCGTCCTGCGGGATCACGCCGTGGCCTGCGGCGAGGCCCACATTTGCAAAGGGGCTGTGCTGTCCGACCGCGCCAGGGCAGAGGATCATGCCCATGTGGACGGTGGACGGATGGAAAATTACGCGCGGCTGTCCGGTCACGGGATGGTCTCCGTCATTTCTCCCTCCAAGTTCCCCGTTCTCTCCGGCGAATGCACCGTCTATGGCATCGTGGCAGGTAATGTGCTGGTGACCTCCCAAGCGGTGGTGCTGGGTGACGAGAAGATCACCCATGACGGGCTGGACCAGTTGGTGGTCACCGAGTGCGGGCGCAGCATTCAGAGAAGCCAGGACCGGGATAAGCTGCTGTCCAGCACAGAGTATTTCGGCTATGAGGCACCAGAACGGAAGCCCAAGCGGAAGCAAAGGGAGGCGGAGCGGTGAGCAGCTTTTTTGATCAGGAGCTGTGGCGATTGTTCGGAGATGGGAAGATCATCGACTCCCCCGCCTGTGCGGGCCAGACCTGTTTCGGAACGCTGGGCAAGGATCTGCGGGTGCGGATACAGTTTGTCTCCACGCATATCTCCGGTGAGTACGATGCCCTAAAGCTGACGGTGCTGAACCGCACGGACGGGCCGGTGGACACCCAGGTGCTGAAGCTGGAGGACCTGCTGGGCAAGAAGCCTGTCCCCGGCAATCCCAACTTCCGCAGCGGGGTGGTTCCCTATATCTGGAATGACTGCGGCAAATTTGAGTGGTACGCATACCGCCCCACCGCTGCAGACTATAAGAAGATCCGGCAGGCTGCGGGGCAGTACCTGGACGTATTCCGGGACCGGCAGCAGGAGCGTACCCAGGACGGCCTCAAGCTGGTATACATCTGCGCTCCCCTCCGGGGGGATGTGGAGAAAAACATTGAATTTGCCCGCCAGAAAGCCCAGGAGGTATTCCAGGAGGGAAATATCCCCATCTGCCCTCAGCTCATGTTCCCACCGATTGCCGATGTCGACGACCCTGCCCAGGATCAGGCGGCGCGGGAGATGAGCCTGCGGCTGGTGGAGTCCTGCCAGGAGGTCCATGTCTACGGCCCGGAGTGGACGGAGGGGATGTGGGCGGAGATCCGCCACGCCATGGATCTGGGCATTGAGGTCAAGACCGACCAGGAGACCATTGGACGCAGTCCGCCCCGCAGGCAGGGCCCACAGAAAGGTAAGGGTGCGCGATGATTTTTCAGCACATGTGTTCCTGTAAAATTTCGCCTAAAGATGCGGAATTTGCCCGAAAAGCTCTGTGTACGCCTGACCTGGTGGCCCCGGAGACAGACTGCGTAATCGGGCAGACTGATTTATGGGACAGCTCCAGGGTGGAGATCCGGCTGTGCGGGATTCCCGGACAGCCGGCTTTTATGGCGGCGGCTGTATTCCGCGGCGAGGAGCTGTTTGGCTTTGCCCGGTCAGAAACATATCGTACCGCATTTGATTTTAGAATAGGTGAATTTGAATATCTGGTCACGCTGCATGAGGATGAAACACTGGATAAAGAAACGCCAAAACCTCCTGCCGACAAGAAAAAGCATATCAAAAGAGGGGGTCACGCCAGATGAGCAGCGAAGTGAAAACGATTCTGCGGGACCGGCTGAAGCAGAATTATGAGGCTTACATTGCGGGACTCCAGGGCAAAAGCACCTCCGAGCTGATCAATCTGGCCTCGGAGATCACCGCGGCCAAGCAGGTCTGCGAGGAACTGCCGGACGCCTGCGATGAGGAGGATATGTCCTTCCTGCTCCGGTTTGACGATCCGCTGGAGGTTGTACGGGGCTATTGGGAGGCCGAGATCACCGGATGCGATCACAGCGGCGAAATGGGCCATATGTTGTGGGAGATTCGTGACAGAGAGCTGTACGATAAAGAACAGCTTGCCCAGCCCGTGGAGAATGTGGGCGGTGCTGTTCGTGGCGAGAATTTAATAGAAGGGAATGATTCCATGAGTGATGTGAAACAAATTACCACAGACGATCTGCGTCACATGGAGGACAAGGAGGGCCTGATCCTTCAGGGCTGCGGCGGGGAGCTCCAGGAGTGGGTGGACGGCATCAACGACCTGCTCACTGAGGCAGGCATTTTGCTGAACGCCAGTGTCTTTGAAACTGAGTCTGTGTCTTCTTTCCAGCACGATGGCGTGACCTGCCTGCTGTTCCCCTTCGAGGGGGTAGAGCTGGACATGGGCAGGCTGGCCATGTGGCGGCTCCAGACCCACGGGCAGTTCGGCGGGATCTGGCTGTCTGACTTCGTCCCCAACCGGCTGGGTGGTTTTATCCAGGAAAAAACACAGCAGGACCGGGTCAAGCCCCCCTGTCCTCTGATTGGCCAAAACGGAAACATTTTTAATTTGGTGGGCATTGCCGCGGCCACGCTGAGGGAGAACGGCATGGAGGCTGAGGCCAAGGAAGTGACAGAGCGGATCATGGGCGGCGAGTGCCACAGCTATGAGGAGGCGCTCGCCATCCTGACCGAGTATGTCCAGCCCACGGATATCCTTACGGAACCCCAAAAATCTCATAAAAAGAAAGGAAAATCTGCCTATGAACGATAAGTGGAACATCATCCACGGCGACGCGCTGAAGCTGCTGGGGGGCTTTTCTCCCGGCACCTTTGACGCTATCATCACCGACCCGCCCTACGCTTCGGGCGGCCGCACCCAGGCGGAGAGGACCAAGTCCACCACTAAGAAGTATTCCAGTATGGGCGACCACGCGCCCCCCGACTTTGAGGGCGACGCCAAGGATCAGCGGTCCTGGACCCGTTGGGCGGCGGAGTGGCTGGCGGACGCCCGGAAGCTGTGCAGGCCCGGCGCGCCGGTGTGCATGTTCATCGACTGGCGGCAGCTCCCCGCCGCCTCCGACGCCCTCCAGTGGGCGGGCTGGATCTGGCGGGGCACCGCTGTCTGGGACAAAGGCAACTCCCGTCCCCAGAAGGGCCGCTTCCGCCAGCAGGCGGAGTACATCGTCTGGGGGTCCAACGGCGATATGCCCATCAACCGCCCCGTCCCCTGCCTGCCGGGGGTGTTCAAGTACGGCAATCCCCAGAACCGCATCCACCTGACGGAGAAGCCCCTCCAGCTTATGCGGGACATCGTGAAGATCACCGAGCCGGGCGGCCATATCCTGGACCCCTTCGCCGGGTCGGGCACCACTGTCCTGGCCGCTGTGCTGGAGGGCTACACCGCCACCGGTATTGAGGTCTCCGACGAGTACGCCCGGCTGGCCAGGGAGCGGATCATCCGGGAGCTGGAACAGGCGGCTTGAGAGACTGTCTGCCGATTCTTCTGGATATGTGGCAGATAAGCCGGTATAATGGGCGCTGAAATAACGACAGGAGGGCTGCAAAATGAATGTAAAATTTACCTTTGACCAGGCTGCTGTGGGTCGGCGGGGCTACACCATGAACGAGGTGCACCGTACCATCAAGGAGTTGTTCTCCATTCACGACTTTCCCTGTACCGCTGAGGGGGATGCGCTCTCTTTCAAGGATAAGGGGCACGGTGACGACTTCGCTGCCATGTGGGAGATCATTATGGCGCTGCTGCGGTCCGACTGGTTCATGGACTGCGCCGCCTCCTGCGTCTGGCAGGACGAGGACGGTGAGGAGGACGTGCTCGTCCAGGCGGGGAAGGTGCGTGGGGCATCGTAATATGGGAACCAGCCGAAAACAAATTACCTTCGACCTCAACCAGGAGGCGCTCCGGCAGTGGTATCCTCACCAAGAGTCCACAGCCGACCCGCAATACTACAAGAGAGCGTACAAGGATATCCAGCGTTTCATGAGCGGCAACGGCTTTGAGCGCCGGCAGCGTTCCGTATACGTCTCCACCGAGGAGATGTCTGCATTGGACATCGTCAGCCTGATGCAGCGGATGGCCGGCCAGCTTCCCTGGCTGGGCCGGTGTGCCGAGTGTGTGGACACCACGGACATCGGCACCCAGCACAGCCTTCTGGGGCTGCTGCGCTCCGAGATGTGGGCCGCTGAAGTCCTGCCCCCTGTTCCCGCACGGGCTCGGAGAAGAAAGAAATCCGAGCCGGAACGCTGACAGATCAACGGAGCAGAGTGTTTGAAATGCACTCTGCTCCATTTTTATTTTGAAGGAGGTGTACGTCTATCCAATATTATCCCATTGACGAGGAACTGGCCCGCAGAGCTAAGGAGATGACCAGCTACTTCGACTATGTGCCGGGCAGCGCAACGGCATCATACCGTAGGGCTGTAGATCAGGCGGCCATCCTAGCAGAGGAGCAGAAGCGGAAGGTGGACCCTCGCCACCATGAACGGATCGACCGGTTGCTGGACGCCTACGCCCGCAGGCTGGCGGAAAACACAAATAAGAGCAACGCCATCACCGCCCGAGTGCCCTCCATTCTGGTCGCCGGGGGGAGCAATTTCCCTGTGCGGAAAAAGGAAAAGCAGAATCGGGCTTCGGACGCCAATATGGCGGAGTGGCGGCAGATCCAGGGTCTGCTGTACAAGATCCGCGGCACAGGCATGGGCGGCATCAGCGCCGATGACCCGGAGGCTGTGACAAAGCTCCAGCTCAAGCTGAAGGGGCTGGAGCAGGACCAGGAGAAAATGAAAGCTGTCAACGCCTATTATCGGAAAAACAAGACGCTGGAGGGCTGTCCTCAGCTGTCTTGGGACGAGATCGCGGGAACGAAAGCGGGTATGGCCCGCAGCTGGAGAGCCACACCCAAACCCTATGAGAGCTTCGCCCTGACCAACAACAGTGCTAACATCCGGCGGGTAAAGGCCCGCATTGCGGAGCTGACCCAGAGGGCGGAGACGGAATACCAGGGCTGGGCCTTTGAGGGCGGCGCCGTGAAGATGGACAAGGAAGCCAACCGCCTCCGGGTGTTTTTCGATGAGAAACCGGATCGGGAGACCTGTTCGGCTATGCGGCACAGCGGCTTCAAATGGGCGCCCAGCGTGGGGGCGTGGCAGAGGCAGCTCAATGACAACGCCCTCTATGCGGCCAAGCAGCTGGACTTTCTCCAGCCCGTGGAACAGCCCCAGGCAGAGCTTGCCCCTGATCCTGACGCTGGGCCTGGTTGGAGCTTCTACATCATCGCCGATCTGAAAACCTGGGCGGACAACGCCGAAAACCGCAGCCCCCTGGAACACTTTTCCTCCTTTGAGGAGGCCAGGGCCCGGTTTGCAGAGCTGCGGGAAATGCCATACAACAGCGAGGCGACGGAGCCAGGCCCGGATGGCCGGCCCCCTGCCCGCCTGACCCTGGGGCTGGAAAGCGGCGACGGTATGAGTTCCGCCGATATTCTCCATGTGCGCCAGGGGCAGAACTATCTGGTGGACGACTTCACCCGGATGGATCGCCTTCGGGACGACCCGGCGGCGATGGCTATCCTGGCTCATGTCGCTCAGGAGATCGGCTTTGACAGGGTGTGTGCCTATGAGCGGGGTGATGACGGCTGGAAGCGGCTGCCGGATGTTCCTTTTTCGGAGTGGAGCAATCCCTATTTTGCCATCCCCACTTATCCTCAGCATCAAAAGGTCCAGCGGCGGGATTCGCCGGAGCGGTAGCCAGGTGTGAACAAGACACCTTGGCCGCCTTTTTGGGCCCCAATTTGCTGATTTTATCTGAACAAAGGTGTCTTGTAGACACCTGGAAGGAGGTGAAAAATTGCTCCAATCTGTTATCTATGGCCACTTTTTCTATAAAGTCAGCCATGCCCAGGAGCTGATGGAGGACAAGACTGCACAGCCCACCCGGGTGGAGGTAGTCAAAATCATCCAGTTGTCCGCACAGCAGTATCGCCATTTCTCCGCCAATCTGCTCCAGGATATGCCCTTTATTGCCGCCAATAAGGACCTCACAGGCTGGTATAAGGAGGTAACACGCTGCCTGTTGGTAACCACCAGAGGGAATCGGGATGGGATATTAGTAGATAGCCAGGGTTACAACTACGCCAGGTACTCGGCCTATGTACCTGATAAACGCAGTTTGAATCTCCGGGACGTGCCTGTGGATCACTACAATCTGAAACTGAAGAAATCTCTGTCTGGACAGGACAGATGAGGTTGTCTCTTGGAGACAGCCCCGCCGACGACGGGGCCAGGCCCTCGCCGCCCCTGGCGGCGAGGGCCGCAAGCATCGCGCAAATGTACATTTTGCGCAGCTCGCAGGGGTAGACCCCTGACCCCTATGCCGCCTGCGGGCGGAAGATCAGCGGTCGAGCGCCGCAGGAAGGAGCGTGGTGTGCGAAGCGTCGCCTCAGTGAGCTTCGGGAAAGACTCCCTGGCCACACTTTTATTATTACTAGAGCGGAATATGCCATTGGACGAAGTGATTTTTTACAATTCTGGAATGGAATTTGAGGCCATATATCATATCCGGGATCGGATGAAACCGATCCTGGAGCAGCGGGGCATCCGGTTCACTGAGGTGAAGCCGGACGCCCCTTTTTTGTATTACATGTTGGAAAAGCCGGTGGACTCCAAAAAGAACGGATTCCACCTGGGCTACAGTTGGTGCGGCGGCAAATGCCGCTGGGGGACAACGCTGAAAACCGACGCCTTGGACGGAATTGCTCTGGATGCGGAGGTTCACTATGTGGGCATCGCAGCAGACGAGACAACCCGGCTGGAAAGGCTGAAGCCTCCCAAGCGCTCCCCACTGGCGGAGGCCGAGATGACGGAGGCCGACTGCCTGGAGTATTGCTATCAGCGGGGGTTTTTCTGGGAGGAGAACGGTGTCCGGCTGAATGACATCCTGGACCGGGTTTCCTGCTGGTGCTGTAAAAACAAGAATCGGAAAGAACTGAAAAATATTTATCAGTTTCTCCCGCAGTATTGGGAACGGCTGAAGGAATTGCAGGCTCAGATTCCCATGCCCATGAAACCCTACAGCCGCAAGGGTACCCCTTACGGGAATGTGTTTGATATGGAACGAGTTTTTGAACAGGAAATCCGGGCGGAAATGTTGGGCGTTACTCCCAAGCAGAAAAGGAGGCGTCATGAGCAAGACAGATAAGAATGGCAGACACCATCTGCACATCGAACTGACGCCGGCGCAGTACCAGTTGTTCACCAGCCAGGCCAAGCAGTGCGGCCTCTCCCGGAGGGCCTACCTGGTCCGGCTGATCGAGGGCAGCCCTGTCCGGGCCCGGCCCTCCCAGGAGATCAAAGACCTCCGTTGGGAGGTGCATAAGATCGGTGTAAATATCAACCAGATTGCCCGCAGCGTCAACGCCGGGATCGCCAGGGAGGAGGACGCCAAGCGGGGGCTCTTCCTGCTGGATCAAGTCTATGAGCTGATGTACCAGATCGCGAGGAAATAGCGTCACAGCACCATCAGTAAAGTTCCGGCACCGATCAGGACACAGCCCAAAATGGATTTAGGCGTGAACTGTTCATGCAGAATGACAGCCGCCAGTATCATGGTGATGACCACACTCAGCTTGTCGATGGGCACCACCTTGGACGCCTCTCCGATTTGCAGGGCCTTGTAGTAGCACAGCCAGGAGGCACCTGTGGCGATACCGGACAGGATCAGGAAAACCCAGCTCCGTCTGCTGATCTCCACGATGTCGACCTGGGTGTTGGTGACAAACACCATCCCCCAGGACATCAGCAAGACCACGCAAGTACGGATGGCTGTCGCCAGATTTGAGTTTACGCCTTCAATGCCAATCTTGGCCAGGATGGAGGTCAGTGCCGCAAATATAGATGAGCCCAACGCAAATAAAAACCACATAGCGTTTTCTCCAAACCATTCTGTGATCCACGCTAAATATGAACACAACAATTATACCACGAAATCCAGGAGGCAGAAAGATGGCCGTCACAAAAATCCTGGCCCGAAATGCCGGGTTGAGCCAGGCCATCCAGTACGCGCTGAACGGGGACAAGACCCAGGAGCGTGTCCTCACCGCCCACCTCAACTGCGACCCGGGGCGGGAGTACCGGCAGATGATGGACACCAAGCGCGAGGTAGGAAAGCTGGATGGCCGGCAGTGCTATCACATCATTCAGTCGTTCAAGCCGGGGGAAATCACACCGGAATTGGCGTTGAAGATCGCAAAGCAATTTGCGGCTGAGTACCTGCCCGACTACGAGGTGGTCATTGGCACTCACGTTGATAGAGGCCACATCCACTCGCATATTGTGTTCAATTCCGTAAATGGTCAGACCGGGGAAAAGTACCATGTTACGACCCAGGAGTATTACCGCCAGATCCGGGCGATCTCTGACCGGCTGTGCCGAGAGCATGGGCTGTCCGTTATTATGGAGAGCAAGCCCACCCAAGCCGTCAGCTATATTGAGTGGCTGAGGCAGTCCAAGGGCCAGCCCACCTTCCGCTCCATGCTGGAGGCCGACCTGCGGGCAGCCATCCAGGACGCCAACGACCTGGGCCACTTCTTCCTGCTCATGGAGCACATGGGCTGGGAGATCAGCCACGGCAATCGCCTTGGCTTTCGGCTCCGGGGACAGGAGCGATACATGATCCCAGGCCGAAAAAATCCCCTGTTCACCGAGGAGGGGATCATGGCAGCCATCCAGGGCAACTTGGCGGCTATCGAAGCAGGAAACCGGCCCGCCAGAGTCTACCACACCCCCTACCGGCCCTTCAAGCAGCACCCCAAATATACCGGATTTCTGGCACTATACGTCCACTACCTCTACGTCCTGGGCAAGATCGAAAAGCGGCAGTACCCGCCGAAGATGACGCCCCAGCTGAAGAAAGAGGTCATGCGGTTTGAGCGGTGCCGGGAGCAGCTGGTATTCCTCCGGGAGAATAATATCTCCACCCAGACGGACATGACCGCCTTCCAGTCCCGCACAGAGGACACGCTGGCCAATCTTATGAAGCAGCGCACGCTCCTCAATGTGCGGAAAAAGAAGCGGAAGAAGCTGTACGACGCCCTGGCCGATGTGGACGCCCTGGCACAGATAAAAGTGCTCTACGAGGACGGTCTGTCCGGGATGGAGGCGGAGTACGCCCGGTATCTGGAGGCGGTGGCGGTGCTGGATCGGTGCCCCACCCCAAGAGAACGGCTCCTGGAGGAAAAGGCCGGCGTATATGAGCAGCTGGCCCAAGTCAACCGGGAGATCCGTTCCGCCCGGAAAAAGCTGGCCCTGTGCCAGGAAATCCAAAATCGCCTGCCCCAGATGGAACAGGCGATAAACAAAATTGAATCCAGAGAAAACGAGGTGAAGCAAGATGAACGTAGGAGGCGGTGAGGCCGCTGACCAGCTGGTGCGGATGCTGCTGTCCGGCACCGAGGTGTCCGTCCGGCTGGGCGGTTCCGCCCTGAAAAATCTGCTGGCGCTGACCATGGCGCTGGCCAAGAACAACAAGACCATTTCCGGCAAAGTCAACCTGGGAAGGATGCTGCGGGAGACACGTGACCTACGGCAGTTTCCCATGACCCCGGAGCAGTACAAACAGTTTGCCAGGCTGGCGAAGAAGCAAAAAATCCTGTTCTCCGCCATCCATGACAGGGACGACCGGGGAAAGCTCATCGACGTGATCCTCCCGGTGACCGAGCTGGACCGGGCCAACATGATCTTTGAGCGGCTGGCCTATGCGCCCCAGGAGCTCCGGTTGGAGCGTTCTGCCCCCCAGCGGGCCCGTGAGGCCCCCGGTGAGCCTCAGCAGGAGCGGAGCAGGGCGCAGGGGCGGGAGGAGCAGAACCAGCCCCAGCAGCCCCAGAACGGGCCGGTGCGGGAGGAACAGTCTCCCCCAGCAGGCCGGGAGGAGGTGGCTCCGCCAAAAAAAGATTCTCGGTCGGGACAAGACTCGCCCGCTATCAGCACCAGCTTCGCTACACTCAGCGATTCCGAGCGGATGAGGAGGATGGTTGAGGGACCTGTCGACCGGCCCTCGGTAGAGGAGCGGCTGAAGGGCTTCCGGGCGCAGCTGGACCAGCGGAGGCAGTTGGCCCCGACCAGGAGCAAGACCAGGACCAAGGCCCAGACCAGGCAGAGATGATCAGTTTTCCCCGGAGTTTGGCTGCTCCCAATCAATGGCGAACAGGTCGTTGGGCGTGCAGTGCAGCAGCATGCAGAGCGTCTCAATGCGCTCCAGCTTAATGGACTGCGTCTCGTTGTTGACCATCTTATTGAAATTCTGATAGCTCATCCCAAGCTGCTTGTAAAGCCAGTATTTCGTGTGGCCCTGTTGCCGCAGCAGCTCCAGAACATTCAAACGCACCATATCTGTTGCCCCCATTATCTAATGTGATAGTTAGATAATAGAGGTTTGCCTCTCTCACAGTATAGACGAGTACATTAGATAATGATATAGTCTATATCGTGAGAGGGGGCGCTATCCATGAACGAAACCGAGCTGCGAAAACACCGCTGCTGCTTCACCGGCCATCGGCCAGAAAAGCTGAAAATCCCAGAGGCACGGCTCGCTCTGCTGCTGGAGGGGGAGATCAGGAAAGCCATTTCCAGAGGATTTACCACCTACATCACGGGCATGGCAAAGGGGACGGACCTTGTGGCCGCCGAGATCGTCCTGCGCCTCCGGGAGCAGGATGACCGGCTGAAGCTCATCTGCGCCTTGCCCCACCTGGGTTTCGGTCTGCGCTGGGGCGGCGGTTGGACGGAGCGGTTCCAGAAAGTCCTGGCGGCGGCGGATCTGGCAAGAACAATTTGCCCCAACTTCTCCTATGCGGCCTATCAGGTCAGAAACGAGTGGATGGTCGATCACAGCAGCCTGGTGATCGGGGTGTTCAACGGGGAGCGCGGCGGAACAAAGAACACCTTGGACTACGCCAGAAGCGTTGGTGTCCCATGTGTGGTAATCAGGGAAGAAAAATGACGGTTGTAAATTGAACTGGATGTGTTATAATTATCCTCCGGTGATAAGGATGATTTTTACTTGCGACAAATGCCATTTTATTTTCAGCCGTGTAGAGCAACCAGAGCAGTGTCCCGACTGCGGCAAGTACGCTGTCCGCCCGGCAAATGAGGCGGAGCGGCAGGAGTACAAAGAACGGCTGAAAGAATTTGGCGAACAATAAGACGAACCGCCCTGTGCCAACTCTGGTACAGGGCGGTTTTTGTGAGGTGATAAGTATCTTGAATCAACCTAACCGAACAGGTAACCTCACCGTTTACCTGTTCCTCTATATCCCCGTGGTCTGGGCGGCGTTGCTCATCGCGCAATCCCTGGGCGGCAGCCTCCCGGACATTCTGACCAGCCTGACGGCGGCGCTGGAAAATCCCTTTGCCATTCGGTGGACGCAGTACAGCCCCCTATCCATCCTGGTCTGCACCGGGGCCTACATCATGGCCCTGTCCCTCCTGTCCGCCAACCAGGGCCGGACGAGGGACGGCGAGGAGCACGGCTCCGCCGCCTGGGCCACCCCCAGGCAGGTCAACGCCATGTTCGCTCAGAAGGAGAACAAGCTCCTCACCCGCAACGTCCGCCTGGGCCTGGACACCCACAGGCACCGCCGCTCCCTGAACGTGCTGGTGATCGGCGGCTCGGGTGCGGGCAAATCGAGAAGTTACGTCAAGCCCAGTGCGTCCGTAAGGGCAGAGTGACGCCTGCCCGCGGGACTGTTGA
>CANDCW010000059.1 GCA_947383275.1 uncultured Bacillota bacterium | reverse complement strand
CGCCACCTTGCCAAGGTGGAGGTAGCGAGTTCGAGCCTCGTCACTCGCTCCAAAACGGGGCAAAGAAGCTTTGCCCCGTTTTTCCTAAGTTGTATTTTCTCTGGTTCTGTATTTTTTAATCAAGATGGTGCCATAGCCAAGTGGTAAGGCAGAGCTCTGCAAAAGCTCCACTCCCCAGTTCGAATCTGGGTGGCACCTCCAACTTGTGTCGCCAAAAAAGATGCAGGCGAAAGGCACCGCATGATGTGAAAACGTCATGCGGTTGTCTTTTGCCGAAATGTACTGTATTGTTGGTTTCCCTTGTTGACAGTCTGTGGAGCGGCTGGGCAACGATGTGATCGTCATTTTCGGCAGTCCCGTCAACTATGTGAGCAGCGGCTTTAAGAGCTGTAAAAAGTATAACGTCTGCCTATACAATGGGAAATTCCCTGCGGCCATGATGGTAAAGGCGCTGAAAGAGGGTGCACTTCGCGCAACCCTTAAATCGGGAGCAGCATAGTCATCAGCGGAATGGTAAGAATACATAACAGGCTGGAGAGAAAGACAGTTAAAGCAGCAAACTCCTGATCCGCCTGATAATTTTCCGCCAAAATGGTAGCAACAGCAGGGGTCGGCATAGCCAACACCACGAAGACTACTGACAGTATGGCGGAGCCTCTCAGGTGCAGCAGTGTCCCGGCGGCGTGCAGGATCAGGAGATTGGCGGCCGGGCAAATAACAAGCCGGGCAAGCGAAGAAGTAATGGCATCTTTTTTGCTGAACAGACTGGTCCAATTTCCGTTGGATAAATTGATCCCCGTGACAATCATCGATAGGGGCGTGGTGATATTGGACAAGTGGGTCAGGGGGGTGAGCACCGCAGCCGGAATAGACAGATGGGTAAAATAGAAGATAAGCCCCAAAACTGTAGCGAAATTGATGGTGGTAAAAAGTACAGTGTGCCACTGGATGTGAACGCCTTCCCCTTCCCCAGCGCGGTCAGCGCAGATCATCCGTGCACCCATGGAGTAAACCAGAACATTAAAGGTAATATTTAAAACCACCGCCATAGATAATCCCTCTTCGCCAAAAAGGGCCAATACGATGGGGAAACCCATAAATCCGGTGTTACAGAATGTCGCACAGAAGGCCCACACACCCCGGTGATTCTGCGGCACCCGGAAGAGCCTGGCCAGCAGCCAGGAAATCAGCGCGTTGACGGGAAACAGGACCATTCCCAAGGCAAGAATGATGACGACCTTGCGAAAGAAGGAGGGCTCATAGGGCCTTAACAGGGAGGTGAAGATGGTGCAGGGCAGCGTAACCTTTAACAAAAACCTGGAGAACGGCCCGGAGATATCTCTGGATACCACGCCCAGCCGGACCATGCCAAAGCCCACGGCAATCAACAAGAAAAGTCCCAGCAAATTGAAACATACTTGTACCAGATCGAGATTCATCAAATTCCTCCTAACAAATTTAAGCATTCAGCCCCACCTTAATTTCATGTTAATATTGTATCATAGGACTCAGATGAAGTACATTCCTATTTTTGAATATGTACGTTTTTTCATCAACCAACGGTTTTGGGACGGGGAAAACATAAAGAAATGGGAATCACCTTCTCATTTCTTTGACAGACTGAAGAAGAGCCCCCGGAATTTCCAGATTCCGGGGGCTCTTCCTGCATACGGGAGGGCGTTTGCCGCTCAGCGCACGGAGACGTACTTGTGCAGGGTTTTCCGCACCGCACCAGGGCCGGCGTACAGCTCTGCCGCCATGCCCTCAATGCGCTCACCCAGCCCGGCGGCGTACAAGTCCACGCCAAATACGTCAGCCCTGCTAAACAGGGCCCTCAGGCAGCTCATATCCTGGGGGCCCTTTCGAACCTCCAGCGGAGCCGTGGTGGCCTGGAGCTCCGCCAGCAGAGGGTCGGGAGAGGGGGTGAAGAAGTTTCCCCCATCGTCAACACCCTTGATATAGCGGGCGTAGCCAGCTAATACCAGAGGAATGAGAATCAGATCGTTTATATTGAGGCCCTTGGACTGATATGCCTTAATTGTCTCTCCAAAGCGGACGGACAGCTTCTGAGACGTGTCAGTAGCAATGCGCTGGGGCGCATCCGGCATAAAGGGATTGGGCAGGCGTTTGTTCAACACCGCGCCAATGAAGTCGGCGGGCTTTAACACTCCGGGGTCCACCACCACGGGCATGGACTCTAAGAGGCCCATTTTAGTGACGAGTCCGCGCAGATCCCCGTCTTTCATCTCTTCGGAAATCAGGGTATAGCCTAGCAGGCAGCCGTAGATGGCCATGGCGGTGTGCAGGGGATTCAGGCAGGTACAAACCTTCATCTTTTCTACCTTGTCCACCGTCTCCCGGTTGACGTAGAGCGCTCCGCCCAGCTCCAAAGGCGGCCGGCCTGCGGCGTAGTTGTCCTCAATGACCAGGTACTCGGTCTCCTCGGCGTTGACAAAAGGCGCGGTATAGGTGTTTTTACTGGTGATGATGGTCTCGACGTCTTCAAAACCGCCGGCGGTCAGCATCTCCCGGACCTGACCATCGGGCCGTGGGGTGATCTTGTCGATCATGGACCAGGGGAAGGTGACCGTGCTCTCGTCCGTGAGATAGGCCAGAAACCCGTCCGGAACCAGGCCCGCCCGCTCCCAGGCCCGGGCGTAGGCCAGAACGGCCTGCCTGACTCTGTCTCCATTGTGGGAACAGTTGTCCATACTCTGTAGGGTGACGGGCATCCGGTCCGCCTGAAAGCGCTCATAGAGCAGCGCTGTGACTTTGCCCATTATGAGCTGAGGCGCCATTCCCCGCTCCAGATCGGCAGGGGCAGCGGAGTAGCCCTTCTCGGTAATAGTGAAGCTCACCATTTCCAGCGAGGGAGCTTGGAAAATTTCGGTTAGCCGGGCCCAGTCCTCGCCAAATTCCGGGTCGGCCTTGAGGCTCTCCGTCACGGAAGCCACCACCTGCTTCTCAATGGAGCCGTCGGACCTGAGCTGAACCAGCAGACTCAGGTTGTCATAAGGGCGGTAGGCCCTGTCGATGATCTCATAGTCAAAGCCTTCGGCCACAACCACACCCCTGTCATACTTGCCGCAGTCCAGGGCCTTCTGTAGAATTGCCGCCGGGAAGGCCCGAAAGATGTTGCCCGCCCCAAAATGAACCCAGGTAGGGGCTCTCTTTGTATTTTCAGTTACCAGCTGGATGTCAAACTTGGGAAGGGCAATGCCCGCCCGTTCCCAAGAGGCTTTGTCTCGAATGCCATTCAAGTTCAGCTTCATGGTGTCTCCTCCTATCCATCAGACATTGAATTGGAAAAGCATTGGCGCTTCCTCCGCCTGTTCCCCAAGCCGTGCTTACGGCAGGGCCCATGGCGGCATAGGTTACACCCTTTCAAGGGTGCCGCCGTTGGCCTCGATAAGGCCGTTCAGGTAGGCGCTGCCCAGGGCCCGGTCAAACAGGCCATAGCCCGGTTTTGCGCCGGAGCCCACCTCGGACCAGATCATGCGGCCATGGTCGGGACGGAACCAGCCCTCAAAGCCGGTGTCTACCAAGGACTTAACGATGGCGTTCATGTCTAGGGAGCCCTCTTGGGACAGGTGGCCGGATTCCTCGAAGGAGTTGTCCTCCAAAATGCGCACATTGCGCAGATGCATAAAGCCGATTCGCTTCATGGCGGAGTACTTCCGAACCAGCTTGGGTACGTCATTTTCAGGGGAGCAGCCCAAGGAACCGGTGCATAAGCATAGGGCATTGCTGGGGCTGTCCACAATGGACAGATAGCGGTCCAGATTTGCCTCACAGGTGATAACCCGGGGCAGGCCGAAAATGGGGTATGGGGGATCGTCCGGGTGGAGGGCCATAACCACGCCGCACTCCTCCGCCACAGGAATGACCCTTTTCAGAAAATACTCGATGTTGGCCCAAAGGCCCTCCTCGCCCAGCCCGCTGTAGGCGCGGATCAGGTCTCGGATCTGATCCTGAGTATAGCTGGCATTCCAGCCCGGAAGGTGAATATCATCCTTTAGGGGGTCCAGGCCCTTCAGCTGTTCCCAGTACATGGCCAGCCGTGTTGAGCCGTCGTCGGCCGCTTTGTCCAGCTGTGTCCGGGTCCAATCAAAAACAGGCATGAAGTTGTAGGTGACGCATTTGACGCCGCACTTGGCGCAGCGCCGGACAGACTCGCAGTAGTTTTCAATGTGCCGGTCCCGCTCCGGCCTGCCCAGCTTGGTCTCCTCGGTGACCGGGATGGACTCCACAACGTCAAATACCAGGCCCTTTCCGGCGCACAGGCCAGCCAGACGCTGGATGCTTTCCTCGGGCCACACCTCGCCGGGCTTCACGTCGTAAACGGCGGAGACAACAGAACGCATGCCGGGAATCTGACGAATCTCGTCTAGCGTGACAGGGTCGCGTTCCCCATACCAACGGAAAGAACTCTTCATTACGCAGCAACTCCTTTCTCTATACCAGTCCTGCCATAGCGGGCAGTCCAAGACTGAAAAACGGAACATAAGTGACCAGCATCAGACCAACCAGGATGGCGGCGTAATACCAGAGCATATAGGGAATCGTTTTCGCCAGCGCCGTCCTGCCCACCTTAATGGCCACAAACAGAGTGTTGCCCACGGGGGGCGTGATATTGCCGATACACAGGTTGTAAACCAGAATCAAGCCAAAGTGAACGGGATGCATGCCAAAGGTCTTTACCACAGGCAGGAACAGCGGGGTAAATATAAGAATGGCCGGAGTGACGTCCATAAAAGTGCCTGAGATCAGGAGAATTACATTCATGATGAATAGAATTATCACGGGGTTATTGGTCAGCCCCAACAGAGCGGCGGAGACCGCCTGAGGTATTTGGAGGAACGACATAACCCAGCCCAGGATGTTGGACACACCGATGAGAAAGACCACCATGCCGCTCATTTTAGCGCTGTCCAGCACAGTTGACCAGAAGGACGTTAAACTGATATTACGGTAGAAAATCCCCAGAACCAAGGCGTAGACCACGGCGATGGCCGACCCTTCGGTGGCTGTAAAAATACCGCCGACGATGCCGCCGATGACCACCACAATAAGGGACAGGGCCGGGAGGGCCCGAAGAGTAGCAGCACCTAGATTTTTCCAGTTATATCTGCCGGGGACACCTTTGTAGCCCTTGCGTACCGACAAAATGACGCCCACCATGATGCAGCACAGCGCCCACAGGAGGCCGGGGACATAACCGCCTAGAAACAGAGCCGCAACCGAGGTGCCGCCCGAGGCCAGGGAGTAGGTAATCAGGGCGTTGGAGGGGGGAACCAGCAGCCCGGAGGGTGCGGACGCACCGTTTGTGGCGGCACATAGGGCGGGATCATAGCCCTGTTCCTCTTCCCCCTGACGAACCATGCTGCCCACAGCAGCAGCGGCAGCGGAGGCGGAACCTGATATGGCGCCGAACAGGGCGTTTGCTCCCGCGTTGGTAACCAGCATGGCTCCGGGCAGCCTGCCCAACAGCGCCATGACGAAATCCACCAACCGTTTGGCAATTCCGCCCTGATTCATCAGATTACCGGCCAGAATAAAGAAAGGAATGGCGGTCAGGCTGAAGCTGCTCATGCCCACGAAGGTGCGTTGGGCCGCGGTAACCACACATACGTCCAGCGGCATGGTGGGCAGGATGGCCGCCAGCGCGGCAATCCCGATGGAGTAGGCGATGGGGACGCCCAGGGCAAGCAGGGTCAGCAGGACGGTCAGAATCAGGAACAGAAAAGAAATCGCCATTTATGTCCCCTCCTTTCCCTTATCCGCGACAATCTCAATGATATTGACTGCCGTAAACAGCGTATTGAGCGCGCCGCATAGGGGCAGGACGATATAGAACACGCCCATAGGAACTCCCAAAGAGGAGGTCATCTGGCCCATGGCCAGCACAGCAATCCGGACGCCGCCGAACGCCAGAATAACCACTGAAAACAGAAGGGCAATGACTTCGCCCAGGCAGCAGAGCAGCTTCCGCGCTGTGGGACCGGCCATTTCCGACAGAATAGGGATATTCATATGGCCCCGCCCGGCAGTGACAATCGAGGCGCCCAGAAGGCTCATCCACGCAAACATATAAGAAACCAACTCCTCAGACCAGGAAGAGGGATCATCGAGGATGTAGCGGGTAAAAACCTGCCAGCAGGTCAGTGCGACCATGGCGATAAAGCTGATTCCGGCCAGGACATTCAGCAGCCGGATTAAAATGCTTTGAAATGTTTTCATGGCTTGGGACCTCCTGTTACGTCTCCGCCGGGGCATACTCGTCGTTCAACTCTCGGATGCGCTCATAGACCGGCGCCAGGGCGGGGTTGGCATCGATTAAGTCCTGGTGCATCGGCGCGCAGATGTCCTGGAAGGGCCGGATATCGGGATAAAGGAAGGTGACACCCTGCTGGCTGACGGCGCGATCCTTCGCGGCCTCTACGGCCTCGCCCCAGGCTTCCCGCTCTACCGTGTTGACCAGCTTAAAGCCCTCCTCAAAAATGCCCCGCTCCTCCTCAGATAGACTGTCCAAAAAGCTGCAGTTGCCAATCAAAAGATCAGGAATCATCTGGTGCATATCATAGGAATAGAACTTGCACACATCGCCGTGGCCGTTGGAGGTCAGGGCCAGCTCGTTGTTCTCCGCGCCATCGATGACCTTGGATTGTAGGGCAGTGTATACCTCGCCAAACCCCATGGGTGTAGCGGAGCCGCCCAGCAGGCTCATCATTGTAACATTGGTGGGGGACTGCTGCACGCGGATTTTCAATCCCTTCAGGTCGGCGGGGGAGTGAATGGGCGTGTCCACCGTATAGAAATTCCGGGTCCCCGCGTCAATCCAGGTGACCGCTTCAAATCCCGCCTGCCTTGTAGACTCAAAAATAGGGTCCGCCACCTCGGGGTCATCCATCGCTGCATGGTACGCCTCACTGGAGGAAAACAGATAAGGCAGATTGAATATGGTGTAGTTGCGGGAAAATGTTTCCAGAATGGAGTTGCTGGCAACGCAGAAGTCAATGGCCCCCGTCTGGGTCAGCTGAACCATGTCGGTCTGTGAGCCCAGCAGCTCGCTGGGATAGACTTCCACATCGTATTTGCCGCCCAGCTCACCCTCGACAAACGCCTCAAAGGCAAGCAGCGCGATATTTGTGGGGTGGTCTGCGGACTGGTTGTGTCCGATTCGTATGACGCGCTTTCCTCCGGTCGAACAGCCGGAGAGCGCCAGCAGTAACACACACAGCCCAACCGCCAGTTGGTTTCGAGGATGCTTCATGCGCTTAGTGGTCCCCCTTCAGTTTTTGGTGCGCCGCCGCTGTTTCAGCATTTCCGGTTTCATAGGCGGAGATGCGGCGGAAAACAACTATATCTTGACCTATATTGCTTGAAATATCACCACTAATTTACCGTCTGCTTTTGAAGGCGCATTTTTTGCAGAAATCCAGCGATCATTCCTATCACCTGGGGCAGCCGTATCAGAAAATCCGCAAAAAAATATCTTGCCAAAACAATGCAGAATTGTTATAATTATGTAAACTTATAGCGGTCCGCTGCCAACAGGCCGCTTGAGAAGGGGAGAACATGAATGAAAAAAATACACAAGCGGCTCTCTGCCGCGCTTTTGGCGGCTTCCATGGCGCTGTCCATGCTCACGCCCGCCTGGGCGGCGGGCACGGACGGCACCGGCAGCCTCCGCGCCGCGGTACGCCTGGACTACGTCCAGGAGCTCTCAGAGCTGCGGGAACGCAACATCCGGGCTGAACTGCTTCAGGGCAGAAACTCTCTTGGGAGCCTCAGCCTGACGGAACCGGACAGCCGTCGGCTGGGCGGCTGTTGGGCGGAGGTGTCCCTGCGGGACCGGCTGGGTGGCGAACTCACCGGCAGCGCCCTGCCTGGAGCGCTGGATCTGTCGGTGGAGGGCCTGCCTCAGGGCAGCTATACCCTGCGCCTGACCGGTGAGGGCTACGCCTCGTGCGACGCGCAGTTTGTCATTGGGGGCTATGACCAGTACATTGAGGTAGGCACCGGTGACGGCACCTTTGCCCTGGGCGACTTCGATGGCAGCGGCCGGGTAGACGCCCGAGACCGGGACCTGCTGAGCGGCGCTCTGGGCAGCAACAGCCGCGCGGATCTCAGCCGGTACGACCTGAACGGCGACGGCCAGATTGACATTGTGGACCTGGCCTACGTCAACCACAATGTGAATACCGCGCCCGGCCGGCCCACCGTTCTGGATACCGCCGCCATCTCCGTCCAGCCGGACGTGAGGCAGGCGGAAGCGGACCTGGCCGCCAGCGGCACTGTGACCATCAGCGGCAGTGTGGAAAATCTTCTTCTGGAGGACGGACCTGTTACCACCTTTCAAAACCGCTCTGGAGAAGGGGACATCCGCATCCCCGTCCCGCTGACCCGCCCCGTTGAGACAGAGACCGTCCAGATTGTCACCCCGGATGGCATCCGGGGCGCCATTTTGACCGGAACCGTAGAGGTGGAGCACACCGGAGGCACCATTTCCCGGGAATTTGACAACACCGCCTATCCCGGCGTACGTGCCATCACCCGCACCCCTGGGGACAGTGTGATTACCATCCCCCTGGGCCAGCGGGTAGCGGTGAAGAAAATCACCATTACCGTAACCAAAACGGCGGGGGGAGACTATGCCGCCGTGCAGACCATCCGCTTTTTGAAGGACATTGCACCGGAAGACCTGGTAGACCCCAACAGCGAGGTGAAAAACCTATCCGCCAGGGAGGGAGACGGACGGGTGGACCTGACCTGGACCCGGCTGCCCAACGTGTCGGGCTACCGGGTGGATTACTGGCAGGAAGGCCGGGAGAGCGCCCGCCGGCAGCTCCAAGTAACGGAACCCAAAGCTCAGGTCACCGGGCTGGACAACCTGAAAACCTATCTGTTTACGGTCACTCCCGTAGATGGCAGCTGGCAGGGACGGACCTGCCCTGCTGTTTCGGCCACCCCTCAGCCTGCCAAAGCCCCCGCTGCCCCCGACATGGTGAACATCACCGCCCTGGACGGCCAGCTGGAGGTATCCTGGAAGGGGGCAAAGAACGCCACCTACTATGAAGTGTACTACACCGATCAGGCCAACGCCGCCGCTGCCGCCTACCGCCGGGCCGGAGGACAGGTGAGCGGCACAAAGCTGACAATCAGCGGCCTGTCCAACGGCACCGTTTACTACATCTACGTCATTGCGGGCAATACCACCGGCAGAAGCGGTCCCTCCCGGATTTACACCGGGACACCGGTAGCGGTGGACTATGGCCGCCCGGCGGGGATCCCAACCCAGGGGGGGCTGTCCGTAGCCAAGATTAAAAGCGTGGCCCTGGCTGACCCCTCCAACTACGCCGCTTTGGAGTACACCGGCGGTTTTGACGTGCGGAATGTGATGGATAACGACTTCCGCACCCACTGGACCGTGAAGGACTGGTACCACAACGAGCATGTGGTGGTTGACTTTACCGAGCCGGTGGATCTTTACAGCGCTATCTGGGTTCCCCGCCTGGACGGGACCTACCCCAGCAACCTGCGGGCCTACAGCGTCCAGGTCTGGTATCAGGGTGAGGACCTGAACGGGCCCGGCCACCTGCTTACCGGCGGCGTGGACCGGGGCGGCGTGGGCAGCGACACCGATGTGCTCACCTGGCCCAACATCCCCAACCGGGCGTCCATCCCTACCTCCAAGTTTGCCATCCTGCCCTTCGGACCGGTGACAGACGTGGTTAAGATCAGCGTGGCTGTGGAGCAGCGGGATTACACTGCTGTCAGTTTGTCAGAGCTGATGTTCCTGGAGTACGACCCGGCCCGCTGCCTGCCTGACAACATCGCGTCCCTCTTTGCCGACGAGCTGCGTACCCAGCTGGTCCCTACTGTGACCCAGGCCCGTATCAACGAGCTGAAAGCCCGGCTCAACGGCGAGGAACGCAATTACTACCTGAATACTGCCGCCCTGGACGATGAGCTGGTTCTGGCGGAAGAGCTGCTGAATGGCCAGGGCACCAGCGGCGTGGTGCTGGCGGGCGTTCAGTCCCGGAGCAGCGCCGCCGACAGCGCAAAGTATCAACAGGGGGGCAGCGCTCTCCAGCCCCTGGGCACGGCGGCCAAAGCGGGACAGGAGATTACGGTCTACGCCTCCGGCATTCCCGCCGGGGAAAAGCTCACCCTTTCCGCCACCCAATTTAACGCCGAGGCTTCCACATGGCAGGCCGAGATGGGAACGCTGGTCAACGGGCGGAATGTGTTTACCGTCCCCCAAATTGGCAATCAGAACACCGAGCGGGGCGGCAGCTTGTACTTCACCTACAGCGGCTCCAGCCCCGCGTCCATACGGCTCCACGTCCGCCGGGCAGTGGACATTCCCACGCTGGAGCTGTCTGACTGGTACAGCCTGAGCGACAGCGCCCGAAGGACCCGAATCGGGGCCTATGTGGACGAGCTGACCGCCTATGTCGCCGCCCAGGGGATCAACACCGGGAACGCCCAGGCCAAATGCCTCAATGTGACGGAGATCGGGACGCCTGCCGTCCTGCTGTCCCTCCCCGCCGCAGCGGTGCTGAACGCCAACGGCCAGAGCCGGGAGGCCAAGGTGGAAAATTTGTACCAGGACGTCTTGGCCTGGGAGGATGTGATGCACATCTGCAAAACGACCCAGGGCATTGACAACACCTATGGCAGCAACGACATGACCTCCCGCCAGAATATCCGCTGCATGCAGATGTTTGCCGGCGCTTTTATGTATGCGGCCGGCAGCCATATCGGCATCGGCTACGGCTCCTGCGCCGGAATGACCAGCGGCCAGCCCATTGCCGCGCTGGCCCCCGGAGCCACAGCCAACCGGCTTTTCGGCTGGGGCATCGCCCATGAAATCGGCCACAATATGGACAAGCTGGGCCGGGCGGAAATTACCAACAATCTGTACTCCCTTATGGTCCAGACCTATGACGGAAGACAGAATGTGCTCTCCTCCCGCCTGGAGGCCGGGGGCAAGTACCCCGCCATCTTCACCAAGACCGCCCAGGGTATGCCCGGCGAATCCAACGATGTGTTTGTTCAGCTGGGCATGTACTGGCAGCTCCACCTGGCCTACGACGGCGGGGACAAGCCGATGGATTTCTACAACCGCTTCTTCAAGGCTTGGAAGGCCGGGACCTACACCCAGGGTATGACCGGCCTGAGTTACGATGAAAAGGTAGCCCTTACCGCTTCCGGAATAGCCGGCAAGGACCTGACTGAGTTCTTTACCCGCTGGGGCATGTCCCTTGGCAGCGGGGTAAAGGCCAAGCTGGCTGCTTATGCCAAGGAGGAGCGGGCCCTGTGGTACCTCAGCGACCAGAGCCGCCGGGACCGGCTCGGCGGCGCCGCGGCGGCGTCCGGCACGATTGCGGTTACGGCGGAGCAGACGGGAGAGAAGACCATTGCGCTCACCATCACCCCCAGCATTACCGGCAGCATCCAGGGTTATGAGATTCTGCGCAACAAAGAGGTCATCGCCTTTGTCCCCGCCACCGGAAACGGCGTGGTCACCTACACCGACGCCATGGGCTCTGCGGGCAACCGGCTATACTCCTACCAGGTAAACGCCTACGGCGTTCAAGGCAACCGGATCGCCGGGGGCAGCACCCAGGACATTCTGCTTACCGGCCTGAATGGAGACGAGGTCGCCTTCCACAAGACGGGGACTCTGGGCGTTTTGTCCCAGGATTATAAGTATGGGACCCAGGCGGGCGACGTAATCCCCAAGGGGACCATTGTCATCACCGGCTCCTACCGGGGCGACCCCCGGTTCCTCACCATGGAGGTGAGGGGACAGTTTACCCAGGCCAAGGACGCGTCCCTGGAGGACACGGCAGTGACGGAGCGGGCCATTGACGGCTACGCAATCTTCTTCGCCGCGGTCCCTGACGCCTCGGCGGGTGACGTAAACGATGGTATTTTCGTCTTTGTCCCCAATCTGGAGCGGGAAGCCCAGCTTCAGGAGGGGGCCGCCAGCCAGTGCGGCGGAGTCAACCTGCTTCCCAGCCGGATTCAGGCGGTACTTTACCGCACAGAAAGGCCCAACGACGCCAGCAGCAAGCGCAAGACTGCGGAAACCATGTGGATTTACACGCCCGGCGGGACTGACCTGCCTGTTATTGTACTGGAGGACGGAACATGATGAAACGATTTTTCCAGGCTCTCTTGGCTTTTGTGCTGGCCCTGTCGCTGACATGTCCGTCACGGGCGGCCGGCAGCCCCACGCTTCTGATGCAGAACGGGAGCGGAACAGGAAATGTTCTGCTTACCCTTCAAAATATGGGAAACCGGGAGGCGGGCAGTATCCAGCTGGAGCTGGCCCTTACCGGCAGCTACCCCCGGGCCGGTTTTTCCATGGCTGGCGCCCCCTCCGACCGGTACAGCCACTGCAGGGTGGAGGAGTACGGAGGGCAGACCCGCATCACCGTCTATATCGACGGCCTGCGGAACCTGAACCAGAGCGGGACCGTACCGCTGGGCACCTTATCCCTGGGCGGCGGCTACACCGCCCCCACCTCCGCCAGGCTGACCGTTCTGAGCCGCAGCCTGGAATCGGACAGCAGCAGTACAATCCCGGTCCAAAGCGCCGGGGGCGGAACTACCTCCCCCGGTTGGCCCACCACTCCCGGAGAAGCCGCCTACTCGGTCCGGGCGTCCAGCACAGGGCGGGGCGCCGTTATGGTGAACCCCAGCAGCGCCCGGTACGGGGAGACGGTGGTCATCACCGTCCGCCCGGACAGCGGCTATCAGCTGTCTGAACTTGTGGCCGTTGGAGACGGGAGGAGGCTTCAGCTCAACGATATAGGCGGCGGCAGCTTTTCTTTCGTTATGCCCGACGCCGATGTGGAGGTGCGGGGAACCTTTACCGCCTTGGCGGTGGAAACGCGCCTGCCCTTTACCGATGTGCGGGAGGGGGTCTGGTTCCACGACGCGGTAAAGTATGCCTATGAAAACAGCCTGATGTCCGGTACCAGCGCCTCCACCTTCAGCCCGGACCAGCCCACTAGCCGGGGGATGATCGTTACCATCTTGTACCGGCTGGCCGGTTCCCCCGCTGCGGGGAATTCCGGGTTTACCGATGTGGCCCCGGGGCAGTATTACGCCAAGGCAGTGGCCTGGGCCTCCGCCAACGGGGTGGTCAGCGGCTACGGTAACGGCCGCTTTGGCCCCAACGACCCCATTACCCGGGAACAGATGGCTGTAATCCTGTGGCGGTACGCGGGCAGCCCCGCCCCGCCCCACCTCACGCTGACGTTCTCGGATATCGGCAAGGCCAACAGCTACGCCATGGACGCGCTGCGCTGGGCTGTGGACCGGCAGCTCATCAGCGGTACCAGCGCCACCACCCTGAGCCCCGGCGGTACGGCCACCCGGGCACAGGCTGCGGTGATCCTCAAGGGATTCTGCCAGAATGTGCTGGATTAAACAAAAACGGGGAGGGACCTGAGTCCCTCTCCGTTTCATGTTTAGATACTTTGTCAGTTGGCCGCGCTCCAACAGCCAGCGCTTTTTATCCACGCCCTCGGTCGGCCAGTCTGCCGTTATGGCAGCTCCCGCTGCCGGATGTGCAGAAGCGATTCAACCTCCGGCCGGCGGTCCAGCTCCCGGTCCAGACAGGTGAGAAAGGCCAGGGTGAGTTCATCCTTCCGCCGGGGCCCCAGCAGATAGTAGATGATCTCGTCAGCGGGGCCGTTCTCAATGCGGCGCACCGTCAGGCCCAGCTTTTTAGACAAGGGAACGGCCACCAGGGCCGGCGCGATGGCCCAGCTGTCTCGCCAGCTGTCCTGCCAGGAGAAAAACTCCTCCAACAGGGACATTTGATCCAACACCGCCCGGGGGACCGCTGCCGTACTAAACCAAAATGAGTGCCACAGATCGTACTCCGGATTCCAAGGCAGGCGAAGCTCTCTGGAAGGGTCCAGCCGGGAGGGGTGGACCCTTTCGGGCCAGGGCAGTTCCGGCCCGGCGAGCAGCACCATGGCGGAGCGGAAAGCGGGGATGGTCTCCACCTGGGGGTGGTACATGTGGTCGGAGATGAGGGCGATGTCCGCCAGCCCCTGGGCCACATAGTCGTAGGCCTCCTGGGAGTGATAGTTGTGGAAGGTAAGGGCCCGCCCCGGGGCCAGGAATTCCCGAAATACTGGCGGGAGCAGATAGGACACCAGGCTGCCCACCGAGGCCACCCGCAGAGCCTGCGTCCGGTCCCGATCCGCCACCTCCCGGGCCTCCAGCCAAAGCAGCCGCCACTTCTCCGCCACCCGGACAAAATCCCGGCCCCGGTCGGTGAGCTCCACCCGGCGCTGGCCCCGGCCCCGGATCACCAGGGAACAGCCCAGTGCCTCCTCCAGCGCCCGCAGGTGCCGGCTCACCGCCGGTTGGGTGATGTAAAGCGCCTGGGCTGCGGCGGAGATACTGCCCAGGCGGGCCACTGCGAGAAAAACGTCAATCCCCTGCTGGGTCGTAAAACCGCCTCCCATACTGCAAGTCGGTAATATTATAGCAGAAAAAATATTGAACCGCAAGAAAAAGTCCTGTTGACGTTTTCCCCCGCGCTCTTTTATAATACTCTTATCGGGAAACAGGAAAATCGATGTTAAGGAGGAAAAACAATGACCGAAATTGGAAAACGGGTGACGGGGCTGCAGCACATCGGCCTGCCCACCAACGACATGCCGGCCACGGTGGCTTTCTACCGTTCCTTGGGCTTTGAAATCGCCCACCAGGCCAACAACAACGGCGAGGCCGTCTGCTTTTTGCAGTTGGCCGGAGTGTGCATCGAAGCCTACGAGAGTGGAAAAGCGGCTGGGAAAGCGGGGGCAATCGACCATATCGCCCTGGATGTGGACGACATTGAGGCGGCCTGGGAAGCCGTTCGCGCAGCCGGCTATCAGCCGCGGGAGTCCGAGATCCAGACACTCCCCTTCTGGTACAAAGGGGTTCGCTTTTTTAACATAGAGGGCCCCAACGGAGAAACAGTGGAATTTGGGCAAATTCTGTAGGAAAAATTTGTCTCTGGCAGCGCCTGGAAAAATCAGGGCAAGCCTTGCAAGCCGCCTTTCTGTGTGATACAATGTTTCTACGTAGAAATCAGTCGATTTCAGGGAAAGGGAGATGAACACATGGCAAGTAACCTGTCCGCTCCCCCGATGCAAACCAGGCTGGGACCGGAGTTGATGGCGGAGGTATGCAGGGCTCTAAACTTTGATCCTGCGGCTTTTGCCCAGCGCCACAGGGAGGAGTTTACCCACCAGTATCTCAGAACGGATAAGATGCTCGCCTACGTAGGCGAGGAGATCGTGGCCTACCTGGCCAGGCGGGTAAACGAGTGCCTATCCAAAGCGGAGTACGCCCTGCTATCCTACATTGAGTATGCCGGCCGAAGCGCCAAGGAGGGGGATGACGACTGCTTCGGCCAGGCGGTTGCCAACTATCTCACAGCCAGGCGCGCGGCGGGCAGCGACTGGATTTACGCCTTTGAGCGCGAGGAATCCAAGCGGGACTGTGCCAAAACCTACCCCCAAATGTATGCCATTGCCCAGGCTATGTACGCCTTTGCCCTGGAGACCGGAGAGTTTAAAGAGCTGGCTAAGACCGACGGTCCGGACACTTGGCCCAACCCAAACAAAATGAAATGGTAAGCTGACGGCGGCGCGGAATGATCACGCCGCCGTTTTGTCAAAAAATGACGCATTTCCTGCATTTATTCCTTGTAAATTGAAGGACATTATGCTAAAATCGTGGGTGCCAATATGTTTCCCGCCCAAGAGGGCGCGATAGCTATAGAAGAAGAGAGAGGAGAAAACAGCCATGTCCAATGGAATTTCCATGGAACGGGTGGAGGAGATCATCGACGGCTACGACTGTCAGGTGCACCACCTCATCGCCATTATGCAGGACATCCAGGCGGAGTACAAGTATCTCAGTCCCGCAGTGCTGGAGCGCATCGCCCAGAAGCTGGGAATCGGGGTGGCCAAGGTGTACAGCGTAGCCACCTTCTACGAGAACTTCTCCCTGGAGGCCAAGGGGAAGTATATCATCAAGGTGTGCGACGGCACCGCCTGCCATGTACGCAAGTCCCAGCCCATCTACAACGCCATCCGGGAGTATCTGGAGCTGGAGGGAAAACAGAAGACCTCCGCCGACGGTCTGTTCACCCTGGAGACGGTGGCCTGCCTAGGGGCCTGCGGCCTGGCCCCGGTGGTCACGGTAAACGACCAGGTCCACTCCAAGATGAGCCCCGAGCTGGCCATCGACCTGCTGGAGCATTTGAGAAAGGAGGACGCCGCCAATGGCTGAAATGAACCGTGAACGGCTGGAGGTCCGCCGGGTGAAGGCTAAACGGGCCCTGTCCTATCAGAAGAAGCAGATTTTGCTGTGCGCCGGCACCGGCTGCATCGCCGGCGGCTCCCTGAAGCTGTACGACTACTTTAAAAAGGAGTGCACCCGCCGGGGACTGGACGTCTACGTAGGCCTGACCCAGGAGAACGAGATCGAGGACGTGTCCGAGACCAAAGGGGACGGCGTCTACCTGAAAAAGAGCGGCTGCCACGGCTTTTGCGAGATGGGCCCCCTGGTCCAGATTGAGTCGGAGGGCATCCTCTATACCCATGTCCAGCTGGAGGACTGCGATGAGATCATCGAGAAGACCATCCTCAAGGGCGAGGTAGTGGAGCGGCTGCTCTACGAGCTGGACGGGGTGAAATACACCAAGCATAGCGACATCCCCTTCTACCACAAGCAGCACCGCGTCGTACTGGAAAACTGCGGCACCACCGACGCAGAGGATATCGACGAATACCTGGCCAAGGACGGCTACGCGGCCTTTGAGAAAGCCCTGTTTGAGATGACCGACGAGGCCATCTGCAAGGAG
>CANDCW010000058.1 GCA_947383275.1 uncultured Bacillota bacterium | reverse complement strand
AAGCACGCCGTCTCCCGGATCATCGGCTCCCCTCCGGGCTATGTGGGCTACGATGAGGCCGGCCAGCTCACCGAGAAGATCCGCCGCAAGCCTTATTCCGTGGTTCTCTTTGACGAGATCGAAAAGGCCCACCCCGATGTTCTGAACATCCTTCTTCAGGTGCTGGACGACGGCCGCATCACCGATGCCCACGGGCGGACGGTAAACTTTGAGAACACTGTGATCGTTATGACCACCAACGCCGGGAGCAGCACAAAAGGGGGAGGCTCCGTCGGCTTCGGCCGGACCGCCAACGAGCAGGGCAAGGACCGGGCCATGAAGGCCCTCAACGACTTCCTCCGCCCGGAATTTATCAACCGGGTGGACGAGATCGTCTACTTCAACCAGCTGTCTGAGGAAAACTTCAAGGATATCGCTGTCCTGATGCTCAAGGAGCTGGTAGGGACCCTGAAGGAGAAGGATATCCACTTTACCTGGGACGATACCCTCCTGGATTACCTGGTGAAAAAGTCCTACTCCGCCACCTACGGCGCCCGGAACCTGCGGCGCCTTATCCAGAAGGAGCTGGAGGATGCTATTGCCGTACGGCTCATCGAGGGGTATCAGACCCCGGTATCTCAGCTGAAAGCAGTCTCCGATGGGGAAAAGCTTGAACTGCTGGCGATGTAAATACAGTTACAGCGGTGCGTGAATACCACGCGCCGCTGTTTTGTAGGGAGAACATTGTGGAACAGTTTTGGAAACCGCCGGGTATCATCTGGATCTCCTCTATCATATCTACTACCGTTCCGCCCCCTTCACCCGGCTGTACGGCGATCGATATCGAGTCTGGCGGACGGCGCAGGTCAAACCCCGTACTGGATCTGTACGATTGCTCCCGAGGGCGGCCCTTATCTGATCTTCGCCCGGGAACGATATCAGGCGTGGCTGGGCCACAGCTGCCCAGTGAAAAATCGACCAGGTTGAACTCGACTGGGCCGGCTATATGCTATAAGAAAGGGGCAGGGACGGCTAACGCCGTCCCTGCCCCTTTATCTATCCGGCTCTCCATGGCCGTAATCATTTTTAATTAAACAGTTACTGTTACCGCTTTTTACTAAAAATGCGCTCTAAAATATCCCAATCATCATCGTTAACCGCAGGCTTAGGCGCTTCCGGCTCTGCGGGAGCCGGGGCTGCTTCGGGAGTCTCCGCTGCCGGGGCACTAGCCTCTTCGACAGGCGCGGCAGGCGCAGCCGCAGCGGCAGGCTCCTCTGTCTGATGGGGAAATGGAACGGACTGGTTTTCTTCAAATCCGGTGGCAATAACGGTAACCCTGATCTCGTCTTCCAGAGTTTCATCGAATGCAGCGCCAAAGATAATATTCGCATCGGGGTAGGCAGCCTCCTGCACCAGATTGGCAGCGGTCTCCACTTCCTCCAGCCCGATGTCCATCGACCCGGTCACATTAATCAACACACCGCGAGCGCCATTGATCGAGGTCTCCAGCAGGGGGCTGGAGATTGCCATTTTGGCAGCCTCTTCGGCCTTGTTTTTGCCGGCGGCCCGACCTACGCCCATATGGGCCCGGCCGGCGTCCTTCATAACGGCCGACACATCGGCGAAGTCCTGGTTAATAAATCCGGTATTTTTAATGAGGTCGGAAATTGACTGAACCGCCTGTTGAAGGACGTCATCGGCAATCTCAAAAGCGTTGAGCATGGTAATTTTCTGGTCGCTGGCCAGTTTGAGCCGCTCATTGGGGATGATGACCAAGGAGTCTACCTTAGTGCGCAGCTCGGTAATACCTGCCTCAGCCTGACGCATACGGCGGGGCCCCTCAAAGCGAAAGGGCTTGGTGACCACGCCCACAGTAAGAATGCCCTGTTCCTTGGCAATGTCGGCCACAATGGGAGCCGCACCGGTTCCGGTTCCGCCGCCCATACCGGCGGTAATAAACACCATATCGGTGCCCTCCAGCACCTCGGAGATCTGCTTGCGGTTTTCCTCGGCAGACTTGCGGCCCATTTCTGGATCAGCCCCGGCGCCCTGGCCGTTGGTCAGCTTTTCGCCGATTTGAATCTTGTTGGTGGCGCTGGATGCTTCCAGCGCCTGCTTGTCCGTATTTACGGCAATAAACTCCACACCTTTGGTTCCAGTCCGCACCATGCGGTTGACCACATTATTACCGCCGCCGCCCACACCGATCACCTTAATGTTGACCACATTGTCAGGGCCCATATCTAATCCGAACGCCATTGTGTCTCCTCCTATGTATCAGTGGGGTCCCGCATACGGGGTTTGTGGGGTGGTCCCGGGTATTAGACATATTTTGTTTCATTGTAACGCAGTTTTTTCCCCAGGTCAAGAGGAAATCCCAAATCGACCAAAGTTTCCAATATTTTCATGGCAAAATATCGGAAACCGGGGCCGGCGAATAGGCTGCCGGCGACCGGGTCAGGTCCATGGAGCCGGCGGCGTTTTCGCCATCCTTGGCCTCCATCTTCTCCCGGATGGCCTGCATCAGGCGCACATTGTAGGGGAAGTCGGCATTGAGCTCCATCTTGACGTCGAAGCGGCCGGCATACCGTACCACCAGCCGGGTTGCGTCCAAACGGACCGCGGAAACCTGGGACTGTATCTCCGCTTCTCCAAGCGCCTCCAGCAGGCCGGTGAGGGCCTCCAGGCGGGCCTGTTCTTCCTCTGGTACTTCCAAGAAGCTGCCCGCCTGGGGGGACAGCGGCGTCAGCCCGGTAACCAGAATCGCGCCGGAATCCGCAGGGGCAGGCTCCAGCAGCTTTCCCTTCACGCTGATCAGCCAGGGCTCCTGCGCCACCGGAAGCGCCTCCGCCTCCGGGTCCTTCTCCAGCCGGGCCGCCTGAAGGGCGGCCACCCGCTCCGCATCCGAAACGGCAATTTGGGCTACCGCTTCCCACTCGTCAACACGAATGACAATGGTGCTGGGCAGCACCCGATTGATGCTCATTTCCCCGATATAGGGCAAGGTAGTGCGGATATTCCGGTCAATGCGCACCTTATTCAAGCTGTATAAGTTGTCGCCCAGCTCAATCCCGGAGGCGGCTATGATTTCCTCCTCCGTGTACCGACGGTTGCCGCTCACAGTTACCTGTTCCACCCGGAAGAACACGGTGGCCCCCACCGTCAGCGCCACAACGACTGCCACAACGCACAATAGTTTAAACAGCGGGCCAAACCGGCCCCTGTTCTTTCTGCGTGTTCTGCTGCGGTGGCTATATCTTGGCATAACTTCTCCTCTGTAACACCCCCGTCCATCCGGGAGTTACGGCATTTCTCTGATGTCCGCACCCAGCGCCCGCAAATTCCGGTCCAGGTCCTGGTAGCCCCGGCGGATGTGCCCCAGTTCAGACACCCGAGTAGTCCCTTCCGCCCCCAGAGCGGCGACAACCAGAGCGGCCCCTCCCCGCAGGTCAGTGGAGCGGAGGTTGGCGCCGTGGAGTTTTCCCACTCCCGACACCATCGCCGCCCTCCCCGCCAGCTGGATGTCCGCACCCATGCGGCGCAGCTCGTCTACGTGGCGGTAGCGGGCGTCGAACATGTTCTCCACAAAGAGGGTAGCTCCCTCCCCTCCGGCCAGCGCAGCCATCAGGATGGCCTGGGCGTCAGTGGGAAAACCGGGATAGGGCGCGGTGCGCACAGGGCTAATTCCCTGCAGGAGAGCAGAGCTGGCCAGGACAATCCGCTCCGGGCCGGTATGCACCCCGCAGCCCGCCTCTTCCAGGCAGGCCAGGACAGCGGTGAGGGTCTCCGGGGCAATGCCGGTCACTTCCACCTCCCCGGTGGCAGCAGCAGCTCCGCACAGGTATGTAGCTGCGGCAATGCGGTCCCCCATGACCCGGTACTCGGCGGGATGGAGGGGCGCACCGCCCTGAATGGAGATGGTGGATGTCCCAGCGCCCGTCACCCGCGCTCCCAGGGCTTGCAGAAATCCCTGGAGATCCACAATTTCCGGCTCCCGGGCGGCGCCCACAATGGTTGTCACGCCCGGACAGCCGCAGGCGGCCAGCATGGCATTCTCAGTGGCCCCCACGCTGGGGATAGACAGGCACAGCTCCCGGCCCCGCAGCCCCTCCCGGCATCTGCGGCACACCAGCGCCCCCTGTTCCTCCAGAATATCCGCTCCCAGGGCCCGCAGGGCGGCCAGATGCAGGTCGATGGGCCGGGGCCCCAGCTCACACCCTCCAGGGTAGGACAGCTCCGCAACCCCCAATCGGGCCAGCAGCGCCCCCAGAAAGATGACGGAAGATCGCATCTCCCGCATCAGGCACTCGGGGATGTCGCTGCGGTTGGGCGCCGAGGCGTCAATGACAACGGCATCCCCCTCCCGGTCGGCCCGACAGCCCAGGAGCCGCAGGATGTCCAATGTGGCAGACACATCGGACAGCTCGGGACAGTTGTGGATGACGCTCTGCCCGGGGACAAGCAGGCAGGCAGCTAAAATGGGCAGGACGCTGTTTTTTGCGCCGTGGATGGCCAGGGTCCCGCACAGGGGCCGTCCGCCCGTAATTTCATAATAGCTCATGGGATAGCCTCCAAATCGTTTGGATTTGGGCTATCCTATGCAAAATGGAAGAGTTTGGTTATTGCGTCCCAACAGCTTTCTTCCAAAGAAGGCTTCTCTTCGGCGGTGGGCGGAGGTCAGCGCATAATCTCTCGCAGGGTCTCATAAATCTTCTCCGCCGCATTGGAGACGGCCATGACTTTCAGGGCGGCGGTCATCTTTTCCCGGCGATCCCGCTCCCGGAGGAGGAGCGCGGCCTCATCGTAGAGGGTATTCTCCACGCAGTCGGCCTCCCGCAGCAGCACAGCGGCCCCCTGCCCGGCCAGCACCCGGGCATTTTTCTCCTGGTGGTTGGCGGTCACATTGGGAGAGGGCACCAGCACGGCGGGCTTGGCGATGGCTGTGAGCTCCGAGATGGTGGACGCCCCCGCCCGGCACAGCACCAGGTCCGCCGCAGCCATCACCAGGGGCATATCGTAGATATACTCCCGGACCTCCACGCCGTTGTCCCCCAGCTTCAGCCCCCGGCGGAGCAGCTCCTCCTGCATCCAGGGGTAATCCCGGCCCGCACCATGAATGTGCCGCCAAGGCGCGCCCTCATAGCACTCTTTGGCGATAAAGTCCACCATCTTCTGGTTCATCACCTCGGCTCCCAGGGAACCCCAGTAGGACAACAGCAGGGGCCGGTCATCGGAAAAGCCCAGCTTAGCCCGGGCCTCGGCCCTGGTGTACTTGAAAAAATCCCCCCGCACCGGGGTTCCAGTGACCACTACCTTGGAAGGATCGTCGTAGTGCTCCCGGCTCTCCTCAAATCCCACCATCACCCGGTCCACTACCTTGGACAGCGCCCTGGTGGTCAGGCCGGGCACAGCGTTGGACTCGTGGACAGCGGTGGGTATCTTCCGATGAGCCGCCTCGTTGACCACCGGGAAGGAGGCATAGCCCCCGGTGCCCACCACCAGGTCGGGCCGGAACTCGTCCAGCAGCGCTTTCGCTTGCTTGCGGGATTTGTACATGTTCATCAACGTGCCCAGATTGTGGGCCACGTCCGCCGGAGCCAGGGAGCGGTGGAAATTGGTGATGGTCACCGTTTTGATGTGGTAGCCCTCCTTGGGAACCAGCTTGTTTTCCATACCACCGTCCGCGCCCACAAAGAGGACGCGGCATCCGGGGTGCTTCTCCTGGAAGACATGGGCCAGGGCTACCGCCGGATTCACATGCCCGGCGGTGCCGCCGCAGGTAAACAGAATATTCATCGCTGCACCTCTCAATCTTTTCTCGGAGCCGGTATCTGTCGAGAAATACTCAGTATAATGCCCATCTCTGCCAGCTGGATCACCAGGGCGGTGCCGCCGTAGCTGAAGAAGGGCAGGGAAATTCCCGTGTTGGGAATCAGGTTGGTGACCACGCCGATGTTGAAAAACACCTGGAAAGCCAGCAGGGTAATCAGGCCTACAATGGTAAGCATACCGAATTTGTCCCGGGCGTGGAGGGCCAGCCAGTAGCCCCGGATGATAAGCAGAGCGAACAGAAGCAGAATCAGGCAGCCCCCTACCAGACCCAGCTCCTCCACCACGATGGAGAAAATCATATCGTTCTCCGGTTCCGGGACGAAGCCGTACTTCTGGTTGCTGTTGCCCAGCCCCCGGCCCAGCAGGCCCCCGGAGGCAATCGACAGCATAGACTGTATGGGCTGAAAGCCGCCGTTGCGGGGGTCCAGCCAGGGATCCAGCCAGATGTTGATCTTCCGGGTCATGTAATCGGTCATGAATACAATGAAGGTCAGCCCCGCGATGGCCAAGGAGCCCAGCCCCACAAACCATCCCATGCTGATTCCAGAGACAAAAAGGACCGCCGCCGCCCCAACCGCGATAAGAATTGTGCCCGACATATGGGGTTCAAATACCACCAGGACGGCAACCACCAACAGAATAACGCCGTAGGGCACCAGCTCCAGAAAGCCGATCTTCTCCAGCCAATTCAGCGTCCGGCCCAGGCCGGTGCGCCTGGTAAAACGCCTTTTGTGCTCCGTGTCCCGTTTGCACAGCCGGGCGGAAAAAAAGAGCACCACCGCCACCTTTGCGATTTCCGAGGGCTGGAAGGTGGGGCCAAAGACCAGCCCCACCTTGAGCCAGCGGGTTACATCGTTGATGGTCACTCCCAGGGGAGTATAAATCAGCACCAGCAGGCCGATGGCCCCCGCCAGAACGAAGGGGGACATCCAGCGGAAATGCTGGTAGTTAATGCGGGAAATGATATACATGACCACAACCCCCGCCCCGGCGAAGAGCGCCTGGCGGATGATGTAGTAGTAAGGGTTGTTGTTCACCGGAGGTTTGGAGTCCCGGTAGGCGGTGTAGTAAGACGCGGAAAAGAGCATCACCAGCCCGATGCCCAGCAGCAGCAGCACCAGCATTAAAAAGGGCAGATCCAGCGGGCCCCGGGCCAGCTGCTCCTCCATGGTAAGATCGCGTTTCGCTTTGCGGGCCAAGGGACGGACACCTCCTGTTTACATGGGATACCGGTACATAACCCCCAAAAAGCCCAGGCAGCACAGGGCCAAGGTGATTCCGGAGAAGACGCAGAACAGCTTGGTCTCGCTCCAGCCGCCCATCTCCAGATGATGATGCAGGGGCGCCATGCGGAAAAACCGTTTGCCGTGGGTCCTTTTGAAATAGGCCACCTGGATGATATCACTAAGCACCTCGGCCACATAGACCAGGCCTATGATGGGAATTACCAGGGGGATATCCAAGGCAAAGGCCAGGCCGCACACCATCCCCCCCAGGAAGAGGGAGCCGGTATCGCCCATAAAGACCTTTGCCGGGTGGAAATTGTAGATCAGGAACGCGGCCAGCCCCCCCGCCATAGCTGCGGACAAAATTGCCAGATCGGTGCGCCCGAACCATCCCGACACAGCCATGTAGAACAGGGCCACGGGGATGGTTACGCCAGTGGCCAGGCCGTCAATGCCGTCCGTGAGGTTTACGGCGTTTACCGTGCCCACCATAACGAAAGCGGCAAACACCATGTACATCACCCAAGGCAGGGGGATGACCACGTTGAGGAAGGGGACAAACAGGTTGGGCGTGAGATACCCCTCCTCCCGCATGAGCACCGTAAAGGCGATGGCCGCCGCCAGCTGGAGCAGAAACTTCTGGGACGCGGTGAGGCCCTCGTTGGCGTGGTGGCGCAGCTTCTGGAAGTCGTCGATCATCCCGATCACGCCGAACACCAGGGCGAACAGGAACACATACAAGTGCTTGTAGTTCCCGTCTTGTATCTCCTCCCACCCGGCCACTACTGCGGCCGCTCCAATGGCAACAATGAACATAATGCCTCCCATGGTGGGGGTCCCTTGCTTGGCCATGTGCCAGGCAGGGCCGTCGGCCAGAATGGTCTGCCCCGCCTTCAGGCGGCGCAGCAGGGGAATGAGGACCTGCCCTACAATGGCGGCAACGCCAAAGGCAACGATAAAGCTCAGGATGAATGTCATATCGGAACCCTCCCGGTTTTTTCTCTTTTGAAGCGCATAAGTAAGATATTATACCACATCCGCCGGAACTTTTCCAGTCCCTTCTTGCCGGGCATCCGTCCGGGCAAAGTAATCCGCCACTACCTCGCGCTCGTCCAAATGGTACTGCACGCCGTTGACCTCCTGATAGGTCTCATGGCCCTTTCCGGCCAGGACGATCACATCTCCGGGGCGGCCCCGCTCCAGAGCCCAGGCAATCGCGGTAGGGCGGTCAGGCTCCACATGGAGGGCCACGTCCGCCCCCTCCATGCCGGACAAAATATCATCGATGATGTCCCGCGGCTCCTCGGTGCGGGGGTTGTCGGAGGTGACTACCACCAGGTCCGCCAGCTCCCCGGCGATTGCCCCCATGACGGGCCGCTTGGTCCGGTCCCGGTCGCCTCCGCAGCCAAACAGGCAAATCAGCCGGCCGGCGGTAAAGTCCCGGGCTGTGACGAGAATGTTTTCCAGAGCGTTGGGGCTGTGGGCGTAATCAATGATAACAGTGTAGGCCCTGGGAACGGGTACTACCTCCACTCTGCCCTTTACCCCGTGGACACCGGGCAGGATGCTGGTCATCTTCTCCAGATTCAGCCCCAGGCACAGCCCGGCGGACAGCGCGGCCAGAGCGTTGTAGATGGAGAAGCCGCCTGGGATGGGCAGATGGACTCGGGACAGCGTCCCCAATGTGAGCGCCTCGAACTCCACATGGCTGGGGAACAGGCGGATGTTTCTGGCGGAGAGATCCGCTTTTGTTTTATTCTCCGAGTAGGTAAAAACAGGGCACTTCACCCGCTTTCCATACCACCGGCCCGCCTCATCGTCCATATTGAGGACCGCCCGGCGGCACTGGTCAAAGAGCAGCCCCTTGGCCGCGCGGTACTCCTCCATGGTGTGGTGATAATCCAAGTGGTCCTGAGTCAGGTTGGTGAACACCCCCACCTCAAAGACCAGCCCCGCTGTCCGGTGCTGAACCAGCGCGTGGGAGGATGCCTCCAGCACCACATGGGTGCAGCCCTCGTCCGCCATCCGGTGCAGCAGGGATTGCAGCTCCCAGCTCTCCGGGGTGGTTCGGTGGGCGGGCAGCTCCTCCGCGCCGATCATGTTCCGGTTGGTGCCCACCAGCCCCACCTTGGCCCCTGCCGTCCGTTCCAGCAGCTCCTTGAGCAGACAGGTGGTGGTGGTTTTTCCATTGGTGCCGGTCACGGCGGCCAGCGTCATCCGGTCTCCCGGATGTCCAAACCAGTTGGCGGAAATCAGGGCCAGGGCGCGCCGGCTGTCCGGCGTAACCAGCCAGGGTCCTGGGCTGTCTGGCGGACGCTGGCACAAAACAGCGGCGGCCCCTTTTTCCACGGCGGTCCGGATAAACCGGTGCCCGTCCGTCTTGTCTCCGGTTAGAGCCACAAAGAGGGCTCCCGGGGCCAAAGTTCTGGTGTCGTAGGATATGGAAGATATTTCCATATCCTGGCCGAGGCTTCCCCCTGTGAGGGGGACGCCAGCCAAAAGCTCGCGCAGATTCATGGTGTCACCCCTCAAAGGGCGGTTTCATTCTTTATAAACTTTGCGCTAATCCTCCACCACGTTGTAGAACCGAACGTCTACAACGGTGCCGATGGCGGCCACGTCGCCGCCAGCCACACTCTGGCGCTCGGCGGTGGTGGAGTTGCTGTAGTAAGTGGACACGCCGGACGCCCGCATAAAGAAGCCAGCCTTTTCCAGGGCGCTCTTGGCTCCCTCATAGGTCATCCCGGTAACATCCGGGACGGCCCCGCTCTCCTCCGGAACGGCGTCGCCCAGGTAGAGGATCACAGTGGACCCGCCGGGGATGCTGGTCCGGGCGGCGGGGACCTGCCGGGACACGGTATCCCCCGAGCCGATGGTGCGGAATTTCAGGTTATTTGCCTCCAGCTCGCTTTTCGCCTTGCTCAGAGACAGCCCGGTTACTGGGGGCATAGCCACGTCCACAGCGGCGGATTCATCGGTATTGTACACCTTTTCCACCCCCAGGTAATCCAAAATTTCCGCGATGAGGGGGCCCGCCTTGGGGGCGGCCATCGCGCCGCCGCTGATGTAGGTGCCGTTGGCAATGTAGTTGCTGTGCACGCCCAGCGGAGAGGGCAGGGGCCGGTCGAAGCCCAGCAGGACAATGACCTGGGGATCGTCGGCGGGGGCAAACCCCATAAAGGAGACCAGGGTATGGTCCTCCTCGGTACGCACCTCGGAGGAGCCGGTTTTTCCCCCGATGCGGTAGCCCGCCACGTAGGCGTTCTTGCCGCCGCCCTTGGTCACCACCTGCTCCAGCATGTCGGCGGCGCGCTGACTGGTCTGCTTGCTGACAACCTGACGGACCACCTCCGTCCGGGTATTCTGAATGACGGCGCCGTCCTTGGTGCTGACGGATTGAACCACATAGGGTTTAACCAGATTCCCCCCGTTAATGACGGAGGAAAAGGCGCAGATCATCTGTAAAGGGGTAATCTCAAAACGCTGGCCGAAGGACGCGGTGGCCAGCTCCACCTCGCCCATCTCGTCCTTGTCCCAGAGGGCTCCGGCCAGGCTGGCCTCGCCGGGCAGGTCGATGCCGGTGTTCTCCATCAGCCCGAACGCTTCAAAGTATTGGTAAAAACGGTCCTTACCCAGCCGACTGCCGATCTCCATAAAGGCCGGGTTGCAGGAATTGCCCACCGCCTCGGCCAGAGTCTGAGAGCCGTGGCCGGTCCGTCTGGAGCATCGGATGTCCCGATCGCCCACATGGACTACACCGGAGCAGTAGAAGGTATCGCTCTCGCTGACCAGCCCCTCCTCCAAGGCCGCGGCCAGAACGATGGCCTTGAAAGTGGAACCCGGCTCATACCGGGAGTCGATGGCCCGGCTGCGCCACTGGGTGTTCAGGGCATCGGACTTGGCCTGAGCCTCCGCCTTGGCCATCAGCTCGCTGTCGGTCAGATTTTCGGTGTTGTCCTCCTTCAGCGCCTGGAAAATGGTATTGGCATTCTCTCCCATGTCTTCCATAAGCAGGTCGTTGATAATCCGGGAGTAGTTGTTGGGATCGAAGTCCGGAGAACTGGCGATGCCATAGATTTCCCCGGTCTTGGGGTTCATGGCGATGCCGAAGGCCCCGTCCTGAATGTCGTATTCCCGGATCCCCTCGTCCAGGGCCTTTTCCAGGTAGGACTGAATGGTGGCGTCAATTGTGAGTGTCAAGTTGTAGCCGTCCACGGCGTCGATGTACTCGGCGTAGGTGTTATAGGTGGCGGTGCCGCCGGCTGTCTTATTGGTGAGCACCCGGCCGGGGGTGCCCTCCAGCACGTCGTTATATACCGCCTCAATGCCGTAGGCGCCGCCGTTGGCGTTGACAAACCCCAGGGCCTGAGCGGCCAGGCCGGAGTAGGGATAATATCGTTTGGTATCCGGGACGAGGTATAAATAGGAGGCGGTTTTGTTCTCGGCGAGATACTCCCGCAGGGGCTCGGCGTCCTCCTCCTCAATGTTGGTTTTCACCTCCCAGTAGGCGCTTTTGGTGTTGTGCACCTGTTTATCCACCTTCTCCCGGTTCAGGTCCGGGAACAGGGTCATCAGCTCATTGACCATCTGCTCCTGCCGGGCGGCCACATTGGCCTGGTAGACGGCAGGGTCCAGGTCCACCCGCTTGCCATTCTCGTCCTTGACCTTATTGGGCACGCTCTTCACCAGGTCGTTGGGGGACAGGATCAGCTTATACACCGTGGCCGACATGGCCATAACATTGCCGTTCCGGTCGTAGATGTTGCCCCGCTTTGCGGAGATGACCATATCCAGGGTCTGCTGGTTGCTGGCGATGCGCTGGTAGTCGTTGTGGTGGACGATGGCGATGTCCCACAGCTTCCAGGCCAAGGGAAAGAACATCGCCACCCCGCACACGGCCATCAGAAACAGGGTACGGTGGAAAATCGCCCGCTTGGAGTGGGTGCCCCGGGTTGCGCTGGTGGGGGCTCCGGCCCAGCTGATCCCCCGCTCGTATTTGCTGCTCTTGCGGGCCGGCCTGCTTGGAGCCCTGCCCGCATATCTGTCCATTGGTCTGCTTAATGATCTGCCTGTGGCTCTGCTCATAGACAAGCGTACCCCCTTTGCTGTAAAAGGGCGCAAGAAATCCTCTTTCTTGCGCCCGCGTCTCTCTATTTACTGCTTATGCGCCTTCTCTGTTGGCCCGCAGCTTACCATATGTGCGCTTCAGCGGAAATATTCTATAACGCTTCCAAATACATCCTTCACGCCGTTCAGCAGGCTGCGCAGCGGCGAGGGCCCCGCCTCCTGATAGACGGTAACCGTATCCGGTTCGGACAGGTCGATATACACCACCTGGTCGTTGGTGGGCCGCACCATGGTGTCGCCCACCGCCTCCTGAATGGTGGCAAGGTCAAAGACCTTCTCGTACTGCGCAGTAAGGGTGGCGTTGTCGCTCTTCAGGCCGTTCAGTTCCTTGCGCAGCGACATCATCTCATCGTTGGCCACCGTTAGCTGGGCGTAGCTGGTCACCAGCATTACGGCGAAAACAGCCACTGCCAGAAACCCAACCACCGCAAAGGGGGCTACCGCTCCCGCCTGGCGGACCCGTACCTTGGCCCGCTCCCGCTTCCAAACCTGTTCCCGCCGCTTGGGGTAGGAGGCCGGCGCGCGCCGGAGCTCCTCCTCCCCCCGGGGCGCCCGGACGGCGCCGCCATCATAGGCCGGCGCATAGGCCACGCTGCCGTAGGTGCTGTATGCAGTTGTATGGGTACTACGGCGGTGGCGTGCGGCCATAATGGTACTCCTTATCGTTTACAGCTTCTCCGCTACCCGCAGCTTGGCGCTTCGGGCGCGGGGATTTTCCTCAATTTCTTGTTCGCCGGGCAGGATGGGTTTTTTGTTTACCAGCCTGACCTGCGGCGTTTTCCCACAGACGCATATAGGAAAATCCGGCGGGCAGGTACAGCCTCTGGCAAACCCTGCCAGGCCGGTCTTGACAATGCGGTCCTCCAGGGAGTGAAAGGTAATTACAGCAAGCCGCCCGCCCCGGTTGAGGCGGGGTACCGCTCTCTGGAGCATCCGCTCCACGCAGGCCAGCTCATCGTTGACGGCAATGCGGATCGCCTGAAACGTGCGTTTTGCGGGATGCTGTTTTTCCCGCAGGGCCTTTCCCGGCATGGCGCTTTTGACCACCTCCACCAGCTCCAGTGTGGTGGCAATAGGCTTGTCCGCTCTGCTGCGGACGATGGCCCCGGCAATCTGCGGCGCGTAGCGCTCCTCGCCGTATTGTGACAAGATTCTTTTCAGTTCCTCCTGAGGCCATGTGTTGACCACACTGGCAGCGGTCAGCCCCTCATCCCGGTCCATGCGCATATCCAGGGGGGCGTCCGCCATATAGGAGAAGCCCCGGGTCCCATCGTCCAGCTGAGGGGAGGAGACGCCCAAATCGAAGAGCATCCCATCCACGCCAGGCAGAGACAGCTCGTCCAAAATTTCGTCCACCCGGTCGAAGTTGCTGTGGATCAGCGTCACCCGGTCCACCCAGGGGGCCAGTCGCTCCCGGGCGGCGTCCAGCGCCGCCTGATCCCGGTCCACGCAGATGAGCCGGCCAGAGGCCAGCCTTTTGACGATCTGTTCGCTGTGGCCCCCGCGGCCCAGCGTGCCGTCCAGATAGACCCCATCGGGGCGGATATTCAGGGCCTCAACGCATTCCTCCAGCAGAACAGGGCGGTGGATCCATTCACTCATATCAGAACCCCAGCTCCGCCATGCAGGCGGCCATTTTCTCCGGCGTCATCTCTTCCTCTTCTTGGGCATTCCACGCATCGGCAGACCAGATTTCCGCCCGGTCATGGACGCCGATGATGACCGCTTCCTTCTCCAGGCTGGCGTACCTGCGCAGCTTCTGGGGGATGACAATGCGTCCCTGACTGTCCGGCTCGCACTTGACGGCGTTGGCAAATAGAGGGCGCATCGCTTTGGATTGGCTCATAGGCAGAGACGCAAACTTCTCAGTAAAGCGGTCCCAGGTGGACTGGGGGTAAATGGCCAGACAGGCATCCACGCCCATAGCAAGGTAGAACGCGGACCCCAGCTCCTCCCGGAGCTTGGAGGGGATAAACAGCCGGCCCTTGGCATCGATGCTGTGCTCGTATGTGCCGGTCACGTCCCCTCACCTCTCCCCCACTTTAATGCTATTTTCAGGGATTTCACTCCATTTTGCTCCACCGGACTTTCTCAGTATATAACCTGTTGACATAAAATGCAAGAGTTTTTTTCGGCACTTTTTTGTCGTAAATTGCGTATTTTCCGCAAAAAACTTTCATTTTTCTCCATTAAAACACATGTTCTCTTTTCTTGCGGGAGCAATCTTTTCTTTTTTATCGCACAAGATATGCGGCACGATTAAGGGATATCATCCACATATTGTGCCCATATTTTTGACCCCCAGCACCTCTCCCGCCTGCAAAACTACGGTAAAAAGTTCAAAATAATTTTTTCCACAGCCATCTGCCCGTCAAAAAGCCCTTTCCGAATGAAAGATTCTGTGGTATAGTAGATATGAACCTGTCGGGCTTTGCACAAGGAGGAAACATCATGCTGTACAACGATTGGAATGAGTTGGAACACGACTGCCTGTCCTGCCGGCGCTGCGCCTTGGCGGATACCCGGACCAATGTGGTTTTGGGGACAGGGCCCCGAGACGCCGAGGTGATGTGCATCGGCGAGGGCCCCGGCGAAAACGAGGACTTACAAGGCCAGCCCTTCGTGGGCCGGGGCGGCAAGCTGCTGGACGACATGCTGGAGCTGGTGGACCTGAGCCGGGAAAAGAACGTCTATATCGCCAACATTGTCAAATGCCGTCCGCCCAAGAACCGGGACCCCCTGAACACCGAGCAGGATGCCTGCATAAATTATCTACGCAGCCAAGTGTCTCTCATCAAGCCCAAGATCATCATCTGTCTGGGCCGGATCGCCGCTTGCAAGCTGATAAAAGAGGACTTCAAAATCACCCGGGAACACGGCCAGTGGTTTGAAAAGAGCGGCGTATGGATGACCGCCCTGTTTCATCCCGCCGCCATCCTGCGGGACCCCCGCCGCCGTCCGGAGACCTTCGAGGATCTGAAGGCAATCCAGGCGAAAATTTTGGAGGTCTGCCAGCATACTTATTGAAAAAAGGGGCATACTGGCGTTGAGGTGATTGTATGGACGTCAATGTAAACGCGGCAGTGACCTTTGGCGAGCTGCTGCAAAAGAACCCCAAGGCAGCCGCCTTTTATGACAGCTGCACGCCTGACCAGCGCCAGGCTATTTTACTCCAGCTGAGCCAGATCAACAGCCGCTCCCAGCTCCGGGCCTTTGTAGACAACCTGCCCAGCGCCTCCCTTTAAGCGAACCGCCCGCCTCTCTCGAGGCGGGCGGCGTTTTTCTTTTAAAGGCTGGGGCAGCCGGCGCGCACACGGGGTTATCCCCACCCTCCGGTAAATTCCGGGACGCAGTCGGCATCCCAGACCACAAATATCTCATAGAGGTGGGACAGGGCGTCCCAGGTGGCGGTATCCAGGCAGCCTGTCTCAGGCAGGCCCGCCGCCTGTTGCAGCCAGCGGATATCATCCGCCGTGGCAGGACCCAGGCAACCGTCCGCCTGGCATGTGGTAATCCCTTCAAACTGCTTTGCCAGAATGTTGAACATGGTTTGAGGGACGATCAGATACTCCTTTGTCTCCCCCTCGTGGACTTCTATGCCTTCAGAGGGAAATATTCGGGTGGCCCGGGAATAGCCGGTTTTGGCCCGCTGGGCTTGCCACGCGTCCCGAATGGCGTTCCATGTGGCCTGATCCACCGTACCGGTGACTGGCAGGCCAGCCTCTCGTTGAAAGCGCATCACTGCCTCCAACGTCCGCTCCCCGAACACGCCGTCCACCACTAACTGGGGTAAAAACTGATAGGTTTGGGACAGCTGCCGCAGCATATATTGCAGACTGCTCACCGGATTGGCCAGCATCTCTCGCTCCAGCAGCTCCTGTCCCGCCGCGCTGTCCTTCATACCTCCACTCCTTTCTGTTCCTTGTCCCCATCTGTCCGGCCCAGTTCCAAAGGCTGGCCCGGATACTGGCCGATCCGCGGAGTATTTTCCCAGCGCACCGCCTCAGGCAGACTCCCCGCCGGAGCCAGGACGGGAATCGCGTCCTCCCGCAGGGACTGAGCCCGTACCGTGTCCCGGCGGAGGAAGTAGTCTGCCTGAGCAAAGCTGCGATAGATGGAATTCCAGGTTGCCTCGTCCACATGGCCATCCGGCGTGAGGCCCACCAGCTGCTGATATGCCCGCACCGCTTGGGTGGTGGCGGAGCCAAAGACGCCGTCCACCGCAAGGGGAACCAGGGAGTCGTCAAACTGGGCCAGCAGAGCCAGCATATACTGCAGGATGCCCACCTCCGGGCCGCTGTCTCCCTCATCCAGAGGGCCGTCAAATTGGAATTGGACGGTGACAAAGGTCTGCCCCTGGCTGACCAGCTCGGCCAGCTGCAGGATGCCCGCATACAGGTAGACCATCTTGTACCAGGTAGCTTTGCCCACCACCCCATCGGGGTCCAAATTGAAAATGCGCTGGAAGGTGCGCACTGCATCCCGGGTATTTTCCCCAAATACGCCGGTAACAGGGGAAATCTTGGGAATGGCGGGATAATTTTGAGAGATACGGTTGAGCATCGACTGAAACATCGCCACATTCTGTCCAACAGAGCCTAAGCGCATAGGCGTTCCGGGATAAGAAGTGGTAATGTCCTGAATGGGGGCGTCTACCACCAGCTCGATATTGTCGCCGTAGTAGTAGTATAGGATCTCCATAGAGTTAGCCCCCTCCTGGGCCAGCTCCTGACTGCCCCACTGGGACAGGCCGTCGCAGGTGGAGGTGGT
>CANDCW010000057.1 GCA_947383275.1 uncultured Bacillota bacterium | reverse complement strand
CCTCCAAGAACAACATCCTGGACTCCGCCCTGGACGGCATCGGCATGGGCATCGGATTTACCATCACTCTGACCATCATGGGTTCCATCCGTGAGATCATCGGCTCCGGCACCTGGATGGCCGGACTGGGTGGCCTGATCCCCTCTCTTGGGGCAGACTTTGCCATCCGCGTCATTCCCGAATCTGTTGATACCTTCTCCCTGATGACCAGCGCCCCCGGCGGCTTCTTCGTCTTTGGCATCCTGATGGCCGGGGCCACCTGGCTTACCGGCCGTCCCAAGAAGGCCGCCCCCACTGTGGAAGGAGGTAACGCGTAATGGTCAAACTTGCAGCCATCTTCTTTACTATGATTTTGGTGGACAACTACGTCCTTGCCAAATTCCTGGGTATCTGCCCCTTCTTGGGCGTGTCCAAAAAATTGGACAGCGCCGTGGGCATGTCTCTGGCCGTCACCTTTGTTATGGTCATGGCCACTGCCGCCACCTGGCCCATCTACAAGCTGATCCTCTGCCCCGATTGGGCTGTGGGTACCAGCCGGGACATGAGCTACCTCCAGACCATCGTGTTTATCCTGATTATCGCCATCCTGGTCCAGCTGCTGGAGAACTTCTTGAAAAAGTTCATCCCCGCGCTGTACAAGGCTCTGGGCGTGTACCTGCCCCTGATTACCACCAACTGCACCATCCTGGGCGTGACCATCCTGAACCTGGACAACGGCTACAACTTTATTGAGTCCATCGTCTGCGCCGCCGGCGCGGGCATCGGCTTCCTGGTGGCTATGGTCCTGTTCTCTGGAGTCCGCCGCCGGGTGGAGCAGGCCGTCACCCCCAAGTGCTTTGAGGGCTTGCCCATCACCTTGGTGGCCGCTGCGGTGACCTCCCTGTCCTTCATGGGCTTCGGCGGCATCGTGGACGCCATTTTCAAAGTCTGATAGGAGGGGGAGAGCAGTATGAATCCAATTTTAATGGCAATTATTGTCGTCACTGTCATCGGCCTGATCGGCGCGGTGATTCTGGTGGCCGCCTCCATCTTCATGTATGTCCCCGTTGATGAACGGGTGGAGCAGATTACCGCTGTGCTGGCGGGGGCCAACTGCGGCGCCTGCGGCTGCGCCGGCTGCGCCGACTACGCCAAGAGCATCGTGGAGGACGGCAACGCTGTCAACAAGTGCACCCCCGGCGGCGCGGCTTGTGCCGCCAAGGTTGCCGCTATTATGGGTGTGGAGGCCGGCGCTTCCGTTCCCATGAAGGCTGTGGTGGCCTGCTCCGGCACCTGCGGAAAGACAGGTAAGAAGTACGAGTTCCAGGGTGTGCAGAGCTGCCAGGCCGTCAAGGGCCTCTACGGCGGCGATGGCCTGTGCAAGTTCGGCTGTCTGGGCTATGGCGACTGTACCCGGGCCTGCGCGTTCGACGCGATCCACATTGTGGACGGGATCGCCAAGGTGGACCGGGAGAAGTGCACCGGCTGCGGCGCTTGTGCCGCCGCTTGTCCGAACGCCGTCATCTCCATCGTGCCTGAGCACAAGCGCAAGCCCGTGGTCCTGTGCCAGAATAAGGACAAGGGCGCTGATACCCGGAAAGCCTGCACGGCAGGCTGTATCGGCTGTATGAAGTGCGCCAAAGCCTGTCCCAAGGAGGCTATCACCGTGGAGAATTTCCTGGCCAAGATCGATCAGGAAAAGTGTGTGGGCTGTCAGATTTGTGTGAAGGAGTGCCCCATGGGGGTCATTCATGTGCCCGCCAACGAGTAATGTTCCCTTTTCTTGAAAGAAGAGGGAACCGAAAAAGACCTTTATTGCAAAGAAAGCCCCGCCGGACGGCGGGGCTTTCTTTGTACTTACCTGTTAACCTCCCGCTTATCTGTACGGCCGGTGAGGTAGTCGATAGAGACGTTGAAGATGTCAGCAATTTTGATTAAGTTTACATAATTCGGAGTGTTTCCGTCAGCTTCGAAGCGCTGATAATTGCGCAGAGTGACCGATAGTTTACCTGCAACTTGTGTTTGTGTCAATCCACTTTCTTTTCGGAGCAATTTTAGCCGCTCATTAAAAATCATGTTCTCACCCCTATTGACATGAATACTATTGTCGTATATAATATATGTCAAACCACTTCATATTGAAGGGACAAACCATGGAAAACAAAATTCCTCATGTCATCCAAATTCTATATCCTTACTTTGTCACCGAACCCGACCCGAGGTTTTGGCCGGACCATTTGAAGCATAACCCCATCCAAGGTCATGCCCTCTGGGCGGTTTATCAAGGGCTACGGCTGGGGATACAGCTGTCGGACGCATGTCTGGAGACGCTCTAAACATGACTGCGGTCCCTCAGCCAGCTGGGCATGGGCCGGGCCTTTACGCTGGAGACCAATCCCATGGCGGCGAACAGGGTGATGATAGACGATCCTCCGGAACTGACGAAGGGGAGGGTGAGGCCCATGACGGGCAGGACATAGAGGCACATGCCCACGTTGAAGGTGATTTGGCTGAGGAGCATCCCGGCCATTCCCATGCAGACGTAGGCGGAAAAGGGGGAACTGGCGTGACAGCCTACCCAGATGCACCGCAGGACAATGGCGGAAAGCAGCAGCAGCAGGGCCATACAGCCCACCAATCCTAGCTCTTCGCCGCAGACAGCGAAAATCAGATCGCTCTCCCGAACGGGGAGGGCGGAGCTGTTGGAGGCTTGGGTCTGGATGCCTTGGCAGTAGCCCTGTCCAAACAGTTTGCCCGAGCCGATGGCCAGCACGGACCGGGACTGCTGAAAGCCCATTCCGGAGGGGTCCAGGCTGTGATCGAAAACCACCCGGAAGCGCATGACACGGAAGTTATCCCATAGACTGGTCTCCGGAAGGAAGAACAGGCAGAAAATTACCACAGCCGCCACCGTTCCCCCGCCCACCAGCACAAACCACCGCAGCTTGACCCCGGCGGACCAGGCCATAAAGGCGAAGATCATAATGTAGACGGCACAGGTGCCCATGTCATGACAGATGGCGGCAATAAGGCCCAGCATGAATACAGTGAAGCCGCCAATCTGCATGACGGAGGGGATGGAACTGATGCTGTAGCCCCGGTCCTGAATCTTGATAATCAGGAGGGCAAGAATCAGGATAAATGGGATTTTTACAATCTCATTGGGCTGAAGCATCATGGGGAAATGGGGAATCTGAATCCAGTTCCGGTTGCCATAACGTTCAATCCCCCAGGGGGTGAGGAGCATCAAAAGAAGAAGGATGCTGCCGGCCAACATCAGCTTCCACCGCTTTTCGGTGAACAGCCGGAAGTCCACAAAGGTGAGCAGCAGATAGGCCACGACGCCCAGTCCAATGGCAATGGCCTGGATAATGACGGGGCGGTTGGTGTTCTGGTAGCGGGTAGCGGAATAAATGAGGGCCAGTCCGAAGGTGCTTGCGGCCAGGCACAGCCCCAGCAGAATGACGTCGCCCTTTTTCCAAAATTCCTTGATTGGGGAAAACAGCAGGGACAGCAGCTGCAATGGCCTCACCTCCTTTGCAAATTCAATCATATATTTTATCACATTTTGCTGGAAACGCAAACCCCAAGTGTGCTATAATGTTTAAGAAGCTGAAAATTTTCTGTGAACAGGAGGGACGGCAGTGAAATACGTCACCAACGGCGAGGGGGAGACGGAGGACTTGGGGGCCTGGCTGGCCGGACGGCTGTCGCCAGGGGCGGTCATTGCCTTCACTGGCGACCTTGGGGCGGGGAAGACGGCCTTCACCCGAGGTCTGGCCCGGGGGCTGGGAATCACTGACCGTGTGACAAGTCCCACCTTTACCATTGTCAACGAGTATGAGGGGGGCCGTATGCCCCTGTTTCACTTCGATATGTACCGCCTGGGTTCCTCCGATGAGCTGTTCGACATTGGCTGGGAGGATTACCTGGCCCGGGGGGGCGTGTGCGCCGTGGAGTGGAGCGAAAATGTGTCCGACGCCCTGGAAAAGGATGCCATCCAGGTGGAGATCTGCCGGGGAGAGTCAGACAGCCAGCGGATCATTCAAATTGGGGGGGCGTTCCAGTGAATATTCTGGCGTTAGAGTCATCGGCTGCGGCCTGTTCCGCCGCCTTGTGCCGGGACGGTATGCTGCTGGCCCAGTCGTTTCAATGCAGCGGGCTGACACATAGCCGAACCTTGCTGCCCATGGTGCACGATATGTTGAAAAATTGCGGTGAAAGCCTGGATGGGGTGGATGTTATCGCGGTGGCTGCCGGTCCGGGGTCCTTTACCGGGCTGCGCATCGGCGTAGCTACCGCCAAGGGCCTGGCCTGGGCCGGAGACAAGCCCTGCGCCCCCTGTTCCACCCTGGAGTCCATGGCCTGGCCTCTGGCCCATATGGAGGGAGCGATGATCGTCTGCGTGATGGACGCCCGGCGCAGGCAGGTGTACAACGCCCTGTTCCTGGCTAGGGGGGATCATCTGGAGCGGCTCAGCCCTGACCGGGCCATTTCCCTGGCCGGTTTGGGAGAAGAGCTAAAAAAATTCCAGGAGTTGAAAATAGTCGTTGGCGATGGGGCGGAGCTGTGTTATAATAGTCTGCAAGATCAAATATCCGGCCTGTCCCTGGCCCCCGCCCATCTGCGGCGGCAGAGCGCGGGGGGCGTGGCACGGGCGGCGGAGGAGCTGGCTGCGGCCGGCGCCCTGGTGTCTGGGGCGGAGCTTGCGCCCGTCTACCACCGCTTGTCACAGGCGGAACGTGAGCGTTTGGAACGAGAGCAAAACACAAAATTTACGATAGAAGGGGATCAGAAACATGTATAATGAAAAGGTGCACATCCTGGACCACCCGCTGCTTCAGCATAAGCTGACCATTCTGCGGGACGAGACCACCGGCGTGAAGGAGTTCCGGGAGATCGTTTCGGAAATCGCTGCTTTGGAGTGCTATGAGGCGACCCGGGATTTGCCGCTGGCTGAGGTCGAGGTTAAGACCCCCATCGCCACCGGAACCTTCAAGACATTGGCGGGCAAGAAACTGGCCATTGTCCCCATTCTCCGGGCGGGCCTGGGCATGGTGGACGGCATTATCAAAATGATCCCCTCCGCCAAGGTGGGCCATATTGGCCTCTATCGAGACCCGGAGACCCACCGCCCGGTGGAGTACTATTGCAAAATGCCCGCCGATATCGCGGAGCGGGATGTTATCGTCCTGGATCCCATGCTGGCCACCGGTGGTTCCGCTTCCGCGGCCATCACCTTCATTAAGGGTTACGGCTGCAAGCATATCAAGCTGATGAATGTGCTGGCCGCCCCCGAGGGCCTTGAGTGCATTATAAAGGACCACCCCGATGTGGATATCTATGTGGCTGGGGTGGACGAGAAGCTCAACGACCACGCGTATATTGTTCCCGGCCTGGGTGACGCGGGGGATCGTATTTTCGGTACCAAGTAACACAAAATTTCCCGGTTTTTCTTGACAAAAATACGGGCACATGGTATGCTGTCCTCAACAAACAGATGGGAGGCGGGAAGATGCGCAAGACCACTTGCTGATTCCGTGGCAGAAACTTTTTAGAGAGCCGTCGTGACGGCTCCGTTCTGTCATGGGTCCGCGAGAGGAAAGGCGTAGTCTTCCCCTTCCGGCTCATAATGGGCGTGCTGCGCCCTTCTGCCGCCGTGAGAGGGAAGGTCCCTCTTGCGGCTTTTTCGTGCGTATGACAGGAGGGTGAAAAATGTCTCAAATTACGATTCAAAATTTGTATTTTACCTATGAGGGGGATCATACCCCGGTCTTTGAGGGACTGAATCTCCAGCTGGATACCAACTGGAAGCTGGGTCTTGTGGGACGCAACGGACGGGGGAAGACCACTCTGCTCCGTCTGCTGGAGGGGGAAGTGGAGGGGCGGGGGACAATTTCCCTGCCCCAGCGCTGTCTGCTCTGGCCTAAGCCGGTGCAAGATCTGTCCCGGCGGACGCTGGATCTGCTTTTGGAGGGCGTACCTCCGGGGGAGGAGTGGCGGTTGAGCTGGGAGCTGTCCAAGCTGGGGCTGGGGGAGGGCGCCCTGGAGCGTCCCTTTTCCACCCTCAGCGGCGGGGAGCAGACCCGGGCGCTGTTGGCGGCGCTTTTTCTGGACGAGGGGGCCTACCCCATGATTGACGAGCCCACCAACCACCTGGATGGCCCGGGGCGGGCGCTGGTGGCCGGCTACCTCCGAGGGCTGGACCGGGGGTTTTTGCTGGTGTCCCATGACAGAGCCTTTCTGGACGGCTGTGTGGACCATATCCTGGCCTTGAATCAGACTGGTCCGGAGTTGGTCCGGGGGAGCTTTTCCAGCTGGTTTCGGGATAAGGAGGACCGGGACCGGGGAGAAGCCGCTCGGAACGAGAAGCTGAAGGGGGAGATCAGACGTTTGGAGCAGGCGGCAAAACGGGCCTCTGGCTGGTCGGATAAGCTGGAAAAGACGAAGCACGGCACCAGAAATTCCGGACTGAGGCCCGACCGGGGCTTTATTGGCCACAAGTCGGCTAAGATGATGCAGCGGGCCAAGAACATTGAGGACCGGCAGCAGCAGGCCATTCAGGAAAAATCCACCCTGCTCAAGGACGTGGAGCGGGCGGATAGCCTAAAGCTGACCCCATTGGTTTATCATAGTGTCCGGCTGTTGGAGGCCCGGGACCTGTCGATTGCGTATCCGGGGATGACTGGCAAGGCAGTCTGCTTTACGCTTAGTCAAGGGGGCCGGCTCTGCCTGGATGGTAGCAACGGCGGTGGTAAAAGCAGCCTGCTCCGCCTGGCGCTGGGGGAGGAGGTCCCCCACACTGGAACGCTGTTCCGGGCGGCGGGGCTGGCGATCTCCTATGTCCCGCAGAAGGCGGACCATCTGCGGGGCGGCCTTTTGGATTGGGCGGAGGAACAGGGGGTGGACCGGACCCGGTTTCTTACCGTCCTGCGAAAGCTGGACTTTTCTCGGGAGCTATTTCAGCGGGACATGAGGGAGTACAGCGCAGGGCAGCAGAAGAAGGTGCTGCTGGCGGCCAGCTTGTGCCAGAGTGCCCACTTGTATGTGTGGGATGAGCCGTTGAATTATGTCGACCTGTTCTCCCGGATGCAAATTGAAGAGCTGCTGCTGGAGTACCGGCCTACACTCTTGTTTGTGGAGCATGACCGGACGTTTCGGGAGAGAATCGCCACCCAGGTGGTGGAGCTGTAGCAGAAGCCCGCCGGATATCCGGCGGGCTTGGCGTGTCTATTGGGCCTGACAGAGGGCCTCCAGATCGCTGGACTGAATGGCGTCCAGGTTGGCGGCGATTTTTTCAGCGGGCCAGTCCCACCAGCGCAGGGTAAGAAGCCGTTCAATCTCCTGATCGGAGAAGCGTTTGCGGATGGGTCTGGCGGGCACGCCGCCCACGATAGTGTAGGGTGGAACGTCTTGAGTGACCACTGCCCGGGCGGCGACAATGGCCCCGTCCCCGATGGTGACGCCGGCCAGGATGACGGCCTCGTAGCCGATCCACACGTCGCTACCCACCACAATGTCGCCCTTATTGTCCCAGGCCTCGGGGATGCGTGCCACATCCAGGCCCCACTCCTCAAAGAGGACGGGGAAGATGTAGGTGGACAGGGAGCGCCGGGTGTGGTTGGCGCTGTTGAACAGAAACTTGGCCCCGCAGGCGATGGAACAGAACTTGCCGATCACCAGCCGCTCGTGGTTTATGGGGTAGTGGTAGAGGACGTTATTGCGCTGAAAATCCCGGGGGTCGTGGACGAAGTCGTCGTAGATGGTGAAGTCTCCCACCTGAATGGAGGGGTCGGACACTACATTTTGCAGGTAGACCGTGCTGTGCCCCTGGGAGCGGGGATAAATTTTCCACTGCGGAATCATGATAAAACCTCCTGAATTGTTTTATTTGCCCATGATTCCGCTGAGGACAATGCATCGCTTCACGCATACCACCCCTTTCACGGCGCGCTTTTTACGTTATGTGCCCTCCTGCCAGCTCTTGCACACGTCGATCCATCCCAGGCTGTGAGAATACTCCGCCAGCTCACCACAGGTGAGTTCAATGGCGGAGCTGCCACTGCCAGCAGCGGGAAAGACGGTGTCAAAGCGCTTCAGGGACACGTCCAGATAGGTACGCACCCCCTCCGGATTGGCGAAGGGGCATACCCCGCCGATGGCGTGGCCGGTAAATTGGGACACCTGCTCCGGGGTGAGCATTTTGGCCTTGGTGTGGAACATGGCCTTGTACTTGCTGTTGTCGATTTTGGCGTCCCCGGCGGCTACGATGAGGACGCAGCCCTCCTCTACCAGGAAGGACAGGGTCTTGGCGATGCGGGCGGGGATGACGCCCACCGCCTGAGCAGCCAGCTCCACCGTGGCGCTGGAGACAGGGAACTCCAGAATGTCCCCCTCCCGGCCCAGGGGGCGGAAGTAATCCCGAACTTTTTCGATGGACATGGCCTCAGCCCTCCCGCTTTTTTGCCGTCTTGGCCAGGAACCGATCGTCCGTGATCACGAAGCGCTCATGAGTCCCCTGGCCGATGAGGCCCTTTTCATCATAGGCGAAGACCTTCAGTACCAGCCGTTTGCCGTCCACCGCTGTGACTTCACTTTCCGCCCAAACCTTAATCCCCACAGGAGTAGCGCTGTCGTGGGAGATGTTCAGTCTGGTGCCTACGGTGCTCTGGCCCGCCTCTAAATGGGGGGCGATAGATTTCCAGGCAGCTTCCTCCATCAGCGCGCATAGGAATGGGGTGCCGAACACGGGCAGTGCCCCGGAGCAGGCCGCCTGAGCGGTGTTGGAATCGTTGACTACGGTCTCTGCGCGGCCCTTTAAACCGACTGTAACAGACATTGTGTTGTCCTCCTTTGTGCAATTGTACAATAAGTGCCCCAAATGCCCTTGGCGGGTGGGCAGCTTTTTCTAATTATAGCACAGCTGGCTGGAAAAAGCTACATTTCACTGCGGATTTGCGCCATAGCGTTAAGGACAAGCCAATTTTGCGGGAAGGGACGGTCTAGGTTCCAGTAACCCACGCCGTACAAGCCAAAGTCAAAAGCCAGGTTCAGCTTGGCCTGAATGGATCGGGCATCCTCAAACCAGACCTCGTGCTCTGCGCCCCGGTCGTCCACGTAGCGGAACCAGGGGGCTTGGGCCTGCTCATCGTACCTGATGGCGGTCCGGCGGTTCCAGGCCAGTTGGACGGCTTCCACATTGCTCAGAGACTTGGCCCGGCTGCCTTCCTGGTAGGGCAGGGTCCAGTCATATCCGTAATTTGGAATGCCAAGGTAGAGCTGGTTGGGATAGAATTCAGTGAGGGCATACTCCACCACACGGCGCACCTGAGGCAGAGGGGCTACCGCCATGGGCGGACTGGTGTGGTTGCCCCACTCATAGGTCATCAGAAGCGCGAAGTCCACCGACTGAGCGATCAGGTGGTAGTCGATCCCCTCGTACAACCGCCCGGGTTGGTTGGCGGAGGTTTTAGGGACCAGTGCGGCCATCAAAGGCAGTCCGCGGGAGGCGAGGGCCTGGCGCAGCAGGGCCAGGAATTGGGCGTAAGCCGCGGCATCTGACACACGAAGGGACTCAAAGTCCACATCCACGGCCTGATAGCCTTTGCGGTCCACGGTTTCCAGAATTTCCTCGATCAACTCGCGCTGGTCGTCTCTGTCCTCCAGCAGCTCGTGAGCCAGAGCGCCGGAGAACTGGCCCCGTTCATCCAAGTTGGACAGGTGGAGTACGGGGACTACCCGGCTTTGGAGGGCGGCGTTGACCAAGGGCTCGTCCCGGGGGGGAATGAGATCGTCCTCATCAAAGCGGTAGGTGAAAGGTGTGAGCTGGGACAGATAGGGCAGGGTGGCCCGGAGCAAATCCCGGTTGATGGAGGGGTAGGCGTAAGCGTTGACGGTAAGAGATCCTCTGGGCTGTGAGCTGTACTGTACCACAATGACCTGCCCGGGGAAGAGGAGGTCCCGGCCTCTGAGGACGGGATTGTTGCGCAGCAGCTGGGCCACAGTGGTGTTGTGCATTTGGGCGATGGAATATAGGGAGTCTCCAGATTGAATGGTGTGGGTCAGTTCAGGATATTGGACCACGATGGTCTGACCCACGACCAGGTGGGAGGGATCGGGCAGCTGGTTGTCCTGGAGCAGCCGCTCCATGGAGACGCCGTATTGCTGGGCCAGCCGGTAGATCGTGTCGCCAGGCTGGACGACATGAATATCCATAAAGCAGTTCTCCTTTCAGGTCAGGGTCACAAAGTCGCTGCTGACATACCCGATGGTTCCGTTGTAATTCACCAGATACCAGCCGCTGGCAGAGTTTATGATAGTGATTGGGGCGCCGCTGGGGGCCTGGGCCAGAATAGCGGAGGACGTGTTGGGCCGGGCCCGGACATTCAGGTTGCCCCACTCTACGTCTACCACCCCGGTACGGCGGTTTTCGGCTTCAAAAAAGGGGATGCCGAAATATTCTGTTAGGGCCAGAACAATTACCCGGGCAGCTTCGTCCAGGTTTGCTTTGATCCAGTTGGCATCTTCCACATTGTCATGGAATGCCAGTTCAATGAGTACTGAGGGGGCGTTCACCCGGGCAACTTCCCCCAGGGTGGTGGTAGCCTCAGTGCGCACTTTGTTGGGGTCGGGGTAGATGGTTTTCAGGCCATCGGCGATGAGGGTGGCGGCCCGCTGGCCCTCGGCGCTGCCGGGATAGTAAAAAACAATTGAGCCGCGGGCCTGCCCGGCCTGGGCCCCGGCAGCGGCGTTGGAGTGGAGGGCCAGATGAAGATCGTAGTTCCCCGCGTTGGAGGCGGCGATGGAGGACGCAGCGGTCATATCCGGAGTATTCCGGGCGTAGCGGATGCCAGAGGCATCCAACATGGGGACCATCTTGTCGGCCAGAAGATTCATCCATTCCTCTTCGGTTCCTCCGTTAACGTATGGATTCCAGTCTTGTGTAGATGGAGAAAGATAAATAATGGGCATGGCAATACACCTCCAGAAATTTACCTATCCTATGAAAAAATCTCTTCTTTGGTGCAACCTCCGGGACGGGACTGCGTCTATATCAGCAGAAGCCAAAAAGAAAGGGAGGATTATTATGAAACGAAAGATGTTTGCGTTGTACATGGCGGCTGTGCTGTTGCTGGCCGGGTGCGGGGGAGGCAACTCTATGTCCAGTGCCGCAGGGGGCGCCGCGGGCGGGGATAGTCTGCCGGCGTCCAGTGCCCCCTCCGCCAATGAGACCGAGATGGATTGGACCGAAGGAAACTACTGGGATATGCCCAGCGGCGAGCCAATGGCGCCCGGCGAACAGGGGGACGGCGAGTTCCAGTCGGACTCCGTCTATCAAAACGCCGGGGCCAAGCTGATCCGCCAGGCGGAGCTTTCCATTCAGACGGAGCGCTTTGACGAGAGCGAGGCGGCGCTGAAGCGTCTGGTGGCCGGCTGCGGGGGCTATTTTGAGGTGGCCTCTGTCTACGGCGGCGGACGCCGGGATGCCTACGCCAACCGTAGCGGGGAGTACACTGTCCGGGTGCCGGCGGAGAAGTACAGCCAGTTTTTCAACAGCGCCGGAGATCTGGGGTACATCACCAGCAGTACCGAGAGAAGCGAGGATGTGGGGGAGCGGTACTACGACACCGAAGCCCGGCTCAAGACCCAGCGCACAAAACAGGAGCGCCTGCTGGCTCTGCTGGAGAGGGCGGAATCCATGGAGGACATTATTTCCCTGGAAAACGCCCTGTCCGATGCGGAGTACCAGATCGAGCAGTACACTTCCGAGCTGAACCGGTACGACGCCCTTATCGGGTTCTCCACGTTTAATATCTACCTCAACGAGGTGAGTACAGTGACGCAAGAGGTGGGAGAGACCGCCTCCCTGGGGGCCCGGATAGCAGCGGGGTTCCAGTCCAGCCTGCGGGGGCTGGCGCGGGGAAGTCAGAACTTGGTGATCTGGGTGTCCTATAACATTTTCCTGGTGATTCTTTTGGCCGCTATGGCGGCAGTGGCCGTCTTTGCTGGAAGGCGGCAGTGGAAAAAGGTGCAAAAGCGAACAGAGGACGGGGACAAAAAAGAGAATTAGCTCTGTCTGGGGCGGCCTGTGTGCCGCCCCAATTTTTTAAAAATTCCCTTGACTTTGACGCGGCGTCAATTGATAAGATAGTCCTCAGGAGGTGATCGGGATGGAATATACCATCCAAGAGCTGTCGCGCCTGTCAGGAGTGACCACCCGCGCCCTGCGCTGGTACGACAAAATCGGTTTTCTGAAGCCCAGTCATAGGTCGGAAGGAAACTACCGCTGCTACGGTCCGCCGGAGGTGGATCGGCTCCAGGACATTCTATACTACCGGGCCCTCGGGGTGGAGCTGGCTCGAATCGGAGCGCTTTTAGATGACCCCTCCTTCGACCGGCTGGCTGCTCTCCGCAGCCATCTCGCCGCCCTAGAAGAGGAGCGGGAGCGTATCCAGGGGCTGATCGACTCTGTCAGGGAGACTATTTTTACACAAGAAAGGAATGAGATTATGTCAGACGAGAAGAAATTTGAAGCATTTAAGCGCCGTTGTGTGGAGGAAAATGAGCGGCTTTACGGCGCGGAGATCCGGGCCGAGTACGGCAGCGGCCAGGTGGACGCATCCCACGCGAAGATAATGGGCCTGTCCCTGGAACAACACGTTGAGTGGGAACGCTTGGGGAAGGAAATCCTGGAGAAGTTGTTCGTCGCTGTATCTTCCGGCGCCAGTCCGGAGGGAGAGGAGGGCAAAGAGATCACGGCCCTTCATCTCCGATGGCTTGCCGTTACCGGAGACGAGTATGATGTCCGGCACCACCGGGGCCTGGCGGAGCTGTATGTGCAGGATAAACGCTTTACCGCCTACTATGACCGGGAGCTGCCGGGCTGCGCCAAATTTCTCCGGGATGCAATTCTCCATTGGGCAAAATAGCGGAAAAAACTTGCAAATTATATCTTTCTCAGGTACCATGGGATGTATGCTGATAGGAAGAGGAAGTTCTGCGTCTGTGTGGGTCGCAGGCATTTGATCTTACGAAATGGGGAATGAGCTGTTTTGAACCTAAAACCAGGCTCCTGCCTGACCGCTTTTTTCAGTAGCGTCTTCCTGGCCTTTGGGTTGTATCACGTTCACGCCCTCTCCGGCGTGACGGAGGGGGGTGTGCTGGGGATGACCCTGCTGCTGGAACAATGGTTTGGAATTTCGCCGGCCGCGTCCGGATTGGTGTTAAATACCCTTTGCTACGCTATGGGCTGGAAGCTGCTGGGGCGGGAGTTCATCGGCTACTCCGCCGTTTCTGCGGCGGGCTTTTCCCTGGCCTACAAGGTATTTGAGCAGTTCCCGCCCCTGTGGCCCCGTCTGGCGGAGCTGCCGCTGGCCGCATCTGTACTGGGCGCGGTCTTTGTGGGCGTGGGAGCCGGGCTTTGCGTTCGGGTAGGAGGAGCCACCGGCGGGGACGACGCCCTGGCCATGTGCGTATCCCATGTAACCGGCTGGGGCATCCAGTGGGTCTACCTCCTGTCCGATTTTCTGGTCCTGGCGCTGTCGGTCAGCTACATTCCTCTTGGGCGAATTGGCTGGTCTGTGCTGACTGTCGTGCTGTCAGGACAGATAATCGGGATAATTCAAAAGGTGAAGTTGAAAAAAATCTGAAATGCTATTATTTTCCGCTCCATTTTGGACGATATCATAAATAAGATATTGAGCAGCGCGGAGGGGAGGTTGCACAATGGGCGGTATGAACATCTCAAGCGTAGGAGCCGGCGGGTATGAACCGTCCCGCCAAGTTGGCGCGGCCCGGCAGGAGCAAAAGGCGCTGGTGGAAGCCCTCCGGGAGGAGCGGGAGGGCCAGCCTGATGTGGCGGAGATGATGAAGGAGGCCCGGGAAAAGGCGGCGGAGCGGGAAAAGATGTTCAAGCGCCCCAAGAGCAGCCGCCGCTATGGCGACACAACGATGATCGCATACACCAAACTGGCCCGGGCCAAGAGCCTGGGAGATGTGGATGCCGCTTCGGGCTATGCCCGGCGCCAGATTGCCCAGCTGCGCGCGGCCAAACACAGCGACAGCGACAATGCCGACCGGATTCAAGCGGCAATTAACCAGCTGCAAAAGGCTGTGAACCGGGCGGGGCGGAAGAAACGGGAAATCTCTCAGGAGAAGTTGACTGCCAAGCGTCAGGCCAAGCTGGAGAAGGAAAAACGAGCCCGGGAAGCCAAGCGCCTGCGTCACCAGCTGCGGAGCAGGCAGGCAGCTCGGATGATCCGGGAGTCCGGCTATCTGCGGGAGGCGGAAATAGACAACCGGATGCAGGACCATATTGCCGCCACCAAGCAGGAAATGCGCACGCAGATGCAGGAGCTGACGGGGCAGACCCAGACCACCGTGGACGCGGCCATTCAGCAATACGCCGCGGCCTCCGCCGGGCCCGCCCCCGAGCCGGAGATCAACGTTCAGGCATAACAAAACCGCCGCCCCGAGGGAGAGGTAACGTAAGGAAGTTACCTCTCCCTCATTTTATGGCCAGCCGGATGTGATTGAACTGTGGGGATTTCAACACTTTGGAGGTAAATATTATGGAGAAATCCACGTTTGAGCAAATGGGCGGGACTTACCGTCAAGAGGGAAATTATCTTCTCCCGAATCTCACCGTGCTGGAAAGGGTTTCCATAGGTATCTGGGGTCAGCGTAGGCGGCAGTACCTGCGAGGACACAGGAAAGCTCTTTACAACGCCTTACTACTCAGCGGGAAGCTGGATAACCACGGGCTGACATCAATCAGCAGGCAGAAGATATGTTTTTTCAGCTTGTGAAGCAGATGGCAGAGCAAGAGGGTATCACTGAACAGCTTAAAACGGATAGCCAGATGGAATGGGTGGGCCAAATGAACAATATTCGTTCTGCGGCAGAAGAAATAGTGAACACAGAAATTATATTTGCCTAAATGAACGGCGCTCATGCTCACGAATAAATCTTGTGGGCATGGGCGCTTTATTAAAACAGCTTGACTAATTTCGTTTAAACGAATATAATGATGGTGAAATATAGTAGATTTTGAAACAGTTTGAGGTGTCAAACGTGAACGAATTTATTACGGTTCAAGAAGCCGCCGAAAAATGGGACATCACGCCACGGCAAGTCCAAATTCTTTGTAAAGAAGGGCGAATTGCTGGGGTAGCGCGTATAAGCCGGATTTGGATTATTCCAAGAGACGCGAAGAAACCAACAGGAGATAAAAGGCGCAATATGGGAGGAAAAGATGATGCTACAAAGCACCATGTTTGAACAGCAAAAAATAGATTTATCCTCCGCACCGTGGACAATGCACGAATTTTTTGCTGGGAGCGGACTTGTGGCCTATGGTTTGAAGGGGATGTTCGCGCCTGTTTGGGCTAACGATATCAGCGAGCAAAAAGCAACTGTTTATGAAGTGAATTTTGGTAATAACCATTTTGTACTTGATGATATCAAAAATATTCGAGGATATGATTTACCGTACGCCCATTTGTCGTGGGCCAGCTTTCCCTGCCAGGATTTGTCATTGGCTGGTTCGTTGGGCGGTATCCATGCGTCGAGAAGCGGACTTGTATGGGAATGGCTGCGTGTTTTAGACGAGATGGAACAACGTCCCAAAATTTTGCTGTTAGAAAACGTAGTTGGGCTTCTTTCCACAAGTAAAGGCAATAATTATCGCATCCTCCACACGGCCCTTGTCGAGCGTGGCTATGATTGCGGAGCAATCGTGTTAAATGCCTCGCATTTTGTACCGCAGTCCAGACCAAGAGTATTCATTCTTGCCGTGGAGCATGGCAGTCAAATCCCAGATGAGTTAGTTGGCGATGGCCCATGCTGGTTACATACTAAAACAGCGATTGAGTTGGGCTGTTCTTTACCGCAATGGATATGGTGGAAAACAGGAAAGCCACCGCGCCGCGATAAAACCCTAAAAGACATTGTGGAAGATACCGCCCCTTTTGATAAGGATAATGTGCTTCGGCTGGTGCCAGAACGACATCAAACCAAGCTGAATGACCATAGTGCTGTTTATGCCACAGGCTATCGCCGGACTCGACATGGCGAACAGCAGCTTGAATTGCGCTTTGATGGAATTGCAGGGTGTCTACGGACGCCAGAAGGCGGGAGCAGCAAGCAATATTTAGTAGTCAAAAAGGATGGAATGACCCATGCGCGATTGCTAACCGTCCGCGAGGCCGCTCGACTTATGGGAGCGCCAGATAGTTTTATTCTACCTGGCAGCTATAACGATGGATATAAAGCGATGGGCGATGCGGTAGCGATGCCCGTAGCTCAGTTTATTGGCGAACGCTTCTTAACAAAAATTGCGGAGGCAGTATACGATGATTAATCCAGAAGAACGATTAAAAGCATTTCAAGCCGAAAATAACATTTTTACCAAAGGCCCGCTGTCGCTGGTTGTCCAGTTTACTCGTTTAGTACAGGACAAGCAGTTTCCGCTGAATCCTGATGATTTTCAGACCAGCAGCAAGGGACAAGTAGCTGGGTTAGGCGGTGGAAACCTGAAGAAGATTTTGCAAGAACATGGCATTACCCAACAACTGTCGGCTGAAGGTGGACGAACCAGCCGAGGTAGCATGGGATTGATGATTAAATATGTGGATTTCCTCAATACCTGGAATGCAGATGAGTCCGTAGACTTTGCCGTTGTCGAAGCATTTTGGGCGGAACAGGTTAGAGAGTATTTTAGGAATCAACCATTCGTTTTGACTGCCAACACATCTAAAACAATCGGCGCTAATCTGGACGAACTATTTGAGCAGGCAAAAAAGCGGCAAAAGCAAAATCCGGGCACACAATATCTTGGAACGGTGTTGCAACATTTAGTGGCGGCAAAACTCTGCCTTATTATGCCGGAGGAGTCTTTTGAAATCCATGGCGCTTCGGTAGCGGACGGCCCAACGGATCGCAACGGTGATTTTGTCATCAATAGTACAATCATTCACTGTACGACTATGCCTGGGGCGTTGTTGATTGAAAAATGCAAAGCCAACTTGAGAAGCGGGTGCCATCCTGTTATCATTACTATTTTTGAGCGGGTACACACGGCGTTGA
>CANDCW010000056.1 GCA_947383275.1 uncultured Bacillota bacterium | reverse complement strand
TGACCATCAGGTTGTTGAACATGTCGGTCAGCTCCCACACCAGGTCGTTGGACATGAGGGTACCCAGGAAAATGAACACCAGGGCCAGCACCGCGTAGATTTTGGCGGAGCCCTTGCCGAAGAGGTAGATCACATTGATTTTGCCGAACAGGTTCCAGCTGAGGATGGTGGAGAAGGCGAAGAAGAACAGGCACACGGCCACAAACATAGCCCCGGCGGTCTCGCCGAAGACCACGCCGAAAGCGGTCTGGGCCAGATTGGCCTTGCCCAAGGTGGTGCTGGAGGCCGCCGCGCCGCACTGGGCCAGGGGGCCGCCAGCGGTGTAGAGGGTGGAGATGACCACCAAGGCGTTGAGGGTGAGCACTACGAAGGTGTCCATAAACACGCCGATCATGGCCACTACGCCCTGGTCGTGGGGGTTGGTCACGTTGGCCTGGGCGTGGGCGTGGGGGGTGGAGCCCATACCGGCTTCGTTGGAGAATAGGCCTCGCTTGGCGCCCTGGCTGATGGCGGTCTTGATGGCATAACCAAAGCCGCCGCCGATGATGGCCTGGGGCTGGAACGCGTACTGGAAGATCATGCCGAAGGTGGCGGGGATGTACTTAGCCCGGGCCACCAGGACCACCAGACCGCCCAGCAGGAAGATTGCCGCCATGATGGGGACTACCTTCTCGGTGACGGAGGCCAGCCGGTTCAGCCCGCCCAGGAAAATCACGCCGCAGATGACCACCAGCACCACGCCCACAATCCAGTTGGGGACGCCGAAAGCGGTGTTAAAGGTGGAGCCGATGGAGTTGGATTGGACCATGCAGCCCATAAAGCCCAGGGCCAGGATGATGGCCACGGCAAAGAAGCCGGCCAGGAACTTGCCAAAGCCGCCCTTGAAAGCGGTAGTGATGTAGTATACGGGGCCGCCGCGGTAGGAGCCGTCAGAGTCGGCCTGGCGGGTCTTGATGGCTAGGGTAGCCTCGGCGTAGATGGTGGCCATGCCGAAAAAGGCGATGATCCACATCCAAAAGATGGCTCCGGGGCCGCCGGTCAAAATTGCGCCGGAGGCGCCCACGATATTGCCGGTGCCCACCTGGGCGGCGATGGCGGTGGCCAGGGCCTGGAAGGAGCTCATACCCTGCTCCTGCTTTCCGCCCCGGAGGGACAGGTTGCCGAAGGTTTTCTTCATCCCCTCGCCAAAGCAGCGGATCTGGACGAACCGGGTTTTAATTGAGTACCATAGGCCCACGCCGATGAGGAGGAACACCAGGATGTAGTTGGACAGATATTCGTTGATTTTGACAACAATGGGGAAAAGCGCGGCTTCAAGCTCAGCCATAAGAATACTTCCTTTCTGTATTATTTCTTTTCGCTAAAATAGTCCTTTGTGATTGTGGCGACGACGCCGGACAGGGCCAGCAGGGCCACCAGGTTGGGGATAGCCATGGCGCCGTTGAGGGTGTCGGAGATGTTCCACATGAGCTGGCCGGAGCCGGTAGCGCCCACAATGCAGAACAGCACGAAAATCACCTTGTAGACCGAAGTAACTACCTTGTTGTCCCTGGAGAGATAGCCCCAGCACCGCTCGCCATAGTAGCTCCAGCTGAGAATGGTGGATAGGGCGAAGAAAATCAGGCTGGCCTGGATGATGGTGCCCCCCAGGGTACCGGGCAGGATGGAATTGAAAGCGGCCACGGCGGCAGCGCCCGTTGTACCGAAGGTCTCCAGGGAGGCCACGCTCAGTTCAAAGCCGGACAGTAGCACAGTAAAAGCGGTGATAGAGCAAATGACGATGGTGTCGAAGAAGACCTCAAACACGCCCCAGATGGCCTGCTCGGCGGGCTCCTGGGTGGAGGAGGCGGCGTGGGCGATGGGGGCGGAGCCCAAACCGGCCTCGTTGGAGAACACGCCCCGGGCGAAGCCGTTCTTCATGGCAACCATGATGGCGTAGCCAAACACGCCGCCGCCCACGGCCTCAAAGCTGAAGGCGCTGGTGAAGATGGCGGCAAGTACGCCGGGAATGTCGGTAATCCGCATGAGGACGACAACGATGCCGGCCACTACGTAGAACGCCGACATGAAGGGGACCAGCAGGGAGGTGACCTGTCCGATGCGTTTCACGCCGCCGATGACCACCACGGCTACCAGCACGGTGAGGATGATCCCGCTGACCAGGGGGTCCAGGCCGAACAGCCCATTCATAGCCCCGGCAATCTCGCTGGACTGGGCGATATTTCCAATGCCGAAGGAGGCTAGACCGCCCAGGAGGGCAAAGAGGACGGCCAGAAGCTTCCAGTTCTTGCCCAGGCCGTTTTCAATATAGTACATGGGTCCGCCCTTGTGAACGCCGTTCCCGTCGGTGTTGCGGAACTTCAGCGCCAGGGCGATCTCGGCGTATTTGGTGCACATTCCGAAGAAAGCGGACACCCACATCCAGAACACGGCCCCCGGCCCGCCCATGAAAATGGCCCCGGTAACGCCGGCGATGTTGCCGGTGCCCACGGTGCCCGCCAGAGCGGTGGTCACCGCCTGGAAGGGGGACAGGTTGCTGCCGTGGTCCTGAGCGTCTTTCTTCCGGAACAGGGAGCCTACAGTGTTCTTCATGATGTACCCGAACCAGCGCACCTGGATCCAGCCGGTGCGAAAGGTGAGGAACACTCCGGTGCCCACCAGCAGGACCAGCATAATGGGCCCCCAGACAAAGTCATTGATTTTGCCGTTGACCAGCGTAACGATTTCAAGGAACTTTTCCATAAACTCTCTCCTTTGCGGACAGACAAAAAACGGGCCGCGGAGAGGTCCGCAGCCCAAAGAAAAAGCACATTCCGGCGGAGCGCGGCCCCGCCGTTTTGACTTTTCTCTGTCCTTTTGCCTGAGAGATTCGCAGCGATTGGGCTGCGTTGCACCTTCGGCACCCGGTTTACGAGCTTCTCCAGAGTCACATCCACGCGCAGTCCCTATTCCAAAGCGGAACGCCTGAGAGTGTTACTCCTTCGGCAGGCCGGACGGCCGTTTTCCTGCGCGCTTCGTCTGTCTCTATTCAATTACTGTAATACCATACCACAAAACGGCGCGGTTTGTCAATGTCGGGCGGACAATAATACGCCGCCTGCGGAATTTTCGGCTATTTAACCCAAGACGGCGGAGTATTTCTCAAAGAAAGTTTACAATTTGCTCTTTTTTTGCGGAGGAGAGTGTGGTATACTGATTAAGATTATGGTTATGCGTGGGACCCGTCCCCCTGGGCGAGTCATATTCAGGAATATTGGTACCGGAAGGGAAATGGCCCGCCGAGGGCGGCGGGCCCCACAATCCCAAATTACAACCGAGAGGTGTTTCACAACATGAGTCTGTTTACCAAGCTGTTCGGGACTTCCTCCCAGCGGGAGCTGAAGTCTATCTACCCCATCGCCGATAAAGTGGACGCCCTGGAGGAGGAGTACAAGACCCTTACCGACGCCCAGCTTCAGGCCAAGACCCCGGAGCTGAAAGAGCGCCTGGCCAACGGCGAGACGCTGGATGGCATCCTGCCCGAGGCGTTCGCCGCCTGCCGGGAGGCCGCCTGGCGTGTCATCGGCCTGCGGCCCTACCGGGTGCAGGTGGTGGGCGGCATTGTCCTGCACCAGGGCCGCATCGCCGAGATGAAAACCGGCGAAGGCAAGACCCTGGTGGCCACCCTCCCCGCTTACCTCAACGCCCTGGCGGGAAAAGGGGTGCACATCGTCACCGTCAACGACTATCTGGCCAAGCGCGACTCGGAGTGGATGGGCAAGGTGTTCCGGTTCATGGGCCTCACCGTGGGCCTGGTGATCCACGGCGTGATGGGGGAGGAGAAAAAAGCCGCCTACCAGGCCGACATTACCTACGGCACCAACAACGAGTTCGGCTTCGACTACCTGCGGGACAATATGGCCATCTACTCCCAGGAGCTGGTCCAGCGGGGCCACGCTTTCGCCATCGTGGACGAGGTGGACTCCATCCTCATCGACGAGGCCCGCACCCCCCTGATTATCTCCGGCCAGGGGGAGAAGTCCACCCAGCTGTACACCGTGGTGGACCAGTTCGTCTCACGGCTGAAGTGCCAGCGGGTGCGGAAGGTGGACGAAAAAGAGGAAGAGGACGTGGACATCGACGCCGATTACATCGTGGACGAGAAGGCCCGCACAGCCACCCTCACCGCCCGAGGTATCAAGAAAGCGGAAGAGGCATTCCAGGTGGACAACCTGGCGGACATGGAGAACACCACCCTGTCCCATCACATCAACCAGGCCATCAAGGCCCGGGGGGTGATGAAGCGGGACATCGACTACGTGGTGAAGGACGGCCAGGTCATCATCGTGGACGAGTTCACCGGCCGGCTTATGTTTGGCCGGCGGTATAACGAGGGGCTCCACCAGGCCATTGAGGCCAAGGAGGGGGTGGAGGTGGCCAACGAGTCCAAAACCTTGGCTACCATCACCTTCCAGAACTACTTCCGTTTGTACGACAAGCTCTCCGGCATGACAGGCACCGCCCTCACTGAGGAAGAGGAATTCGGCACCATCTACGAGCTGGATATTGTGGAGATCCCCACCAACAAGCCCCTGGCCCGCGTGGACCAGTCCGATGTGGTGTATAAAAACGTTCCGGGCAAGCTGCGGGCCATTGTGGAGCAGATCGAGGCGTGCCACGCCAAGGGACAGCCTGTGCTGGTGGGTACGGTTTCCATCGAAAAGTCGGAGGAGCTGTCCGCTATCCTCAAACGCAAGGGCATCAAGCACAATGTGCTCAACGCCAAAAACCACGAGAAGGAAGCGGAGATCGTGGCTCAGGCCGGCAAGTTCGGGGCGGTCACCGTGGCCACCAACATGGCCGGCCGCGGCACCGACATTATGCTGGGCGGCAACGCCGAGTTCCTGGCTAAGGCCGACCTGCGCAAGGCCGGCATGTCGGATGAGCTCATTGCAGAGGCCACCGGCTTTGCCGAGACCGGCAACCAGGAAATTCTGGACGCCCGGAAGAAGTTCTCTGAGGCGGAGGCCAAATATAAGGAGGAGATCAAGGAGGAGGCGGACAAGGTCCGCGCGGCGGGGGGCCTGTTTATCCTAGGCACCGAGCGCCACGAGTCCCGGCGCATTGACAACCAGCTCCGGGGACGCGCCGGCCGTCAGGGCGACCCAGGCGAGACCCGCTTCTTCCTCTCCCTGGAGGACGACATTATGCGCCTGTTCGGCTCCGAGCGGGTGTACAACCTGATGGAGAAGCTGGGTGTGGACGAGGATACCCCTATTGATGCCAAGATGCTGTCCGGGGCCATTGAGAACGCCCAGAAGCAGGTGGAGTCGAGGAACTTCCAAACTCGAAAAAACGTACTGCAATATGATGACGTAATGAATACCCAACGTGAGATCATATACAAGCAGCGCCGCCAGGTACTGAATGGGGAGGACATCCAGGGCTCCATTCAGAATATGCTGCGCACCATGATTGCCAACGCGATTCAGGGCCATATGGGAGAGCAGAAGCACATGGACGAGGAGTCCTTCCAAGAGGCCATCGCCCACTTCCGCTCCATGTTTATCCTGCCCGGGGAGCTCCATCCCACCACGGAGGAACTTTCCGCGTATGATGCCGACGGCCTGATTCAGCTGGTGCTGGACAAAGCCACTGAAGCGTATGAGCGCAAGGAAAAGGAAATCACTCCGCCCCTGATGCGGGAGCTGGAGCGGGTCATCATGCTGCGGGTGGTGGACGAGTACTGGATGGACAACATCGACGCCATGACCGAACTGCGTCAGGGTATCGGCCTGCGGGCCTACGCCCAGACCGACCCCGTAGTCGCCTACAAGGAGGAGGGCTACGAGATGTTCGAGAACATGGTGGCCGCTATTCAGGAGGAGACCTTGCGGCGGCTGTTCCTGGTCCGCCTGCGGCAAAACGAGGAGGTCAAGCGGGAGCGGGTGGCCAAGGTCACCAGCGAGAGCGGCTCCGGAGATGGAACCGTGAAAAAACAGCCGGTGCGCAGGGTGGTCAAAATTGGCCGCAACGATCCCTGCCCCTGCGGCTCCGGCTTGAAATGGAAAAAGTGTACCTGCCCCCAGTATCACCCGGATTTAAAATAAGTAAGGGAACCCCCTCTCCCGCCGGCAGGGCGGGGAGGGGGCCTTTTTACAGCGTTGCCGTTTGACACAGGATTTTAAATTTGCTGCCGTCCGCCATTGTGACTGTGAGCCGGTTTGTCCTGTCCTCGACATTCAGGCCGGCAATGTCCAGTTCGTTGGTTTCATTCAGCAAATCAAACAGCTTGTCTTTGAAGTAATTCAGTTCCATGATGGTCACCACTTTCAATTGATTATGATTAAGTACCACAGACAGTTTAGGACAAATAGTCCAAAAAGTCAATAGGACAAATCGTCCTGAGGTATATTATCATCGGTGATAAAAATGAGACTGCGAATCAGGGATTTGCGTGAGGATGCGGACCTGACTCAACGAGAAGTGGCGGAATACCTTATGTGCGACCAGTCCCTTTATTCCAAATATGAGCGGGGAGAGCGTGATTTACCTCTATTAGCTGCGGTAAAGCTGGCCCAGTTTTATCATACCAGTGTGGACTATCTGGTAGGGCTGACCGAACGGAAAGCGCCTATTAAATAACAGCGGCTCCGTATCTGACGGAGCCGCTGCGTTTTACATCCTTGTCCCCTTATAATTCCCCCGCCGGGCGGCGGCCCCGGCCTTGGGGTGCTTTTTCCGGCGGAAAACCGTCAGCTTGAGAATGACGATGGCGGCCAGAAACATCACAACGGCCAGGATGATCCGCACGCCCTCGTTTTGAAAAAACTCGAAGAACTGCTGTTTTTTGTACAGCAGCTCAGACCGCTCCACTGAGGTGATTGCCACCAGGTCCAGCTTGCCGTAGGTCTCGTCCCCATAGGTCAGCGTCATAACGCCCATGACCTGGCCCGCTTCCACCGGGGCCTCCACCTCTTCCGCGAAGAGATGGACTTCGGCCTCGATATCGTCCACGTCCATAGATTTGGGCAGGGTGCGGGTGATGGAGCCCTGGGCCTTGACGTTGACCTCGTCAGCCTGGCGGGACATGGTGACCTTTACCTTGCCCACCGGCTCGCTGTCCTTGGTGATGGTTACCCGGTGGAAGTTGTTGAAGCCATACTCCAGCAGCCGTTTGCTCTCCCGGAACTGGCCCTGGCGCAGTTCGGTATCGCCTGGGACCTCCATAGGCCCGGAGCCGATGATGACGGAGATAAGCACCTCGTCCCCATCCTCGGCGGCGGCCACCAGACAGCGGCCGGCCTCGTCGGTGTTCCCCGTCTTGCCGGCGATGCACTTGTCGTAGATGTACCCGCTGTACCGCCAAGTGGACACCAGGGCATTGGAATTATAAAACTCTCGGGGCCCGGACAGTTCGGTGGCGTGGAGGGTATATTTTGGGACCTTGGAAATTTCTAGATAGGTGTCGTACTCCAGACAGGCTTTCATAATAAGGGCAAGGTCGTAGGCGGTAGAGTAGTGATTTTCGTTGTGTATGCCCACCGGATTAGTGAAGTGGGTGTTTTGGCACCCCAGCTCAGTGGCTTTGCGGTTCATGTGGTCCACAAACGCCTCAATCGAACCGTCCACAGCCACGGCCAGGACGTTGCAGGCGTCGGCGTAGGAGGGCAGGAGGACCAGGTACAGCAGTTCCTCCACAGTGAGCACCTCGCCCAGCTTGAGCTCGGCGTTGACGTAGGAGTATGTAACATCCTGCATCCGAGTTTCTCCGGCGGCGATGGGGGTGTCCAGGGTGAGTTGGCCGTATTCAACGGCCTCCAGCACCAGCAGAGCGGTCATGAGCTTAGTGGTGCTGGCGGGAAATGCCTTCTCGTTGGCTTTCATATCGTACAAAATTTCGCCGTGGTTGGCGTCCAGCAGGACGGCGTGGGTGCAAAACAGGTTCAAGTCCTCCTGATTCGGCACTGTAGTGACGGCGGCGGCGGGGGCCAGGGACAGGGTGAACAAAAGTAGCAGAGGAAGGACACGATATTTTTTCATAGAAAAATCTCCGTATGTATGTTATAATAAAATTAATCAGCAGTTTTGGTTCAGTGTATCGCAGGCGGCTCCAAAAGGCAATTAAGAACTTCTTAAATTTTTGTATGAAGCCATGTGTTCTATTATAGCAAAATGTAAGCGGAACCGCAAGAGGGGGAGGAGACGATGGAGGGAAAATCCAAATTTACCCTGGTGGTGCTGGCACTGTTTGGCGGCTTCGTCCTGTTTTGCAGCGGCTGGTTTTTGTCCCGGGCCAGCTATTCGGAGCCCTACCAGGTGAACACCGTCCGGCAGCCGGCGGCGGAGGAAAGCGGTTCCCCGGAGGCGGAAGGGGAAGCCGCCCGTCCGGACAGCCTCCTCCCTGGCGAGACCATTGATGTAAACACGGCGGATATTTACGACCTCCAGCGGCTGCCCGGCATAGGGGAGACCCGGGCGCGGGATATCATCGCGTATCGGGAGAAGCACGGGCCCTTCCAGACGGTGGACGAACTGATGGAGGTCTCGGGAATTGGTCCGGGCATTTTGGAGGGGCTGAGGGAGTACGCGTCCGTAGGAAGTGAGTGAGGTGCCGACATGGCGAAGATATTAGTTGTAGACGATGAGCAGGTGCTGGTCAAGGGAATCAAGTTCAATTTGGAGCACGAGGGCTACCAGGTGGAGGTGGGCTGTGACGGGGAACAGGCGGTGGAGCTGGCCCGGGAGGGCAGCTTCGACCTGATTCTGCTGGATGTGATGATGCCCAAGATCGACGGCCTCCAGGCGTGCATGCGTATCCGGGAGTTTTCCAACGTTCCTGTGATTATGTTAACGGCCAAGGGGGAGGACACCGACAAGATCATGGGCTTTGAGTGCGGGGCCGATGACTACATTATCAAGCCGTTTAATCTGCTTGAGTTGAAAGCCAGGGTACGGGCCCTGTTGCGGCGCTCCGGCTCGGCGGAGCAAAAGCGCAATGGCAGCGTTCTGGAGGCGGGCCATATCCGCCTGGACCCCGGCGGGCGGGCCGCCTGGCGGGACGGAATTCCCGTGGAGCTGACAGCTAAGGAGTTCGACCTGATGGAGCTGTTGCTGCGCAATCCGGGCCGGGTGTACAGCCGGGAGAACCTGCTCAATGTGGTCTGGGGCTATGAGTATATTGGGGATTACCGCACGGTGGACGTCCATGTGCGGCGGCTGCGGGAGAAGCTGGAGTTGGATCCCGCCAATCCCGAGTTTATCCGCACCAAATGGGGTGTGGGGTACTATTTGGCGAAGCTATGAACAACAAAAACAAGGTCCCCTTTTTCTCCTCCCTCCAGGTCAAATACGCCCTGAGCTACTTGGTAATTTTTGCTGTGGTACTGGTGCTGCTGAATACCTACCCGGTGGTGGCCTCCCAGGATCTGCTGTTCGCCTCCAAGCGGGACTCGCTAAAGAGCCAGGCGGCGGTAATGGCCTCGGCGCTGATGGAACTGGAATCCCTGTCCGCCGATCAGGTGGCCAGGGTGATGAACATGCTGGACAGCATGGGGCTAAAGCGTATTTTGGTCACCGATCCGGCGGGGCTGATTCTCTATGACAGCACCGAACAGCCCCAGGAGGAGCCGGCGGAAGAGGAGCAGTCTCCGCCTGAGTACCGCTACGCCCTATATCAGGAGGTGGTGGCCGCCCTGCGGGGAAATGACGTGACCTACTCCCGCTATACGAACCGGGCGTTTATTTCTACCGCGGCCATGCCCATCGTTTATCGGGGGATGGTGATTGGCGCCATCTACATCCTGGAGGTGGACGAGGTCCAGGGGGAGCTGCTGTACAGCCTTCAGCAGAATCTGCGCACCATCTCGCTGGTCATTGCCCTGGTGACGTTAATTATGTCAACCTTTTTCTCTAAGATGCTCACCAGCCGTATTGCGGCCCTGTTGCGGGCCATCCGCATCGTGGGGGAGGGGGAGTACGGGCACCGGCTTCAGCCCGTAGGCCGGGACGAGCTGGCTCAGCTGGCCGGGGAGTTTAACCAGCTTACCGACCGCCTCCAGACCACCGAGGAGGTCCGGCGGCGTTTTGTTTCCGACGCCAGCCATGAGCTGAAAACCCCCTTGGCCTCCATCTGCCTGTTGGCCGACTCCATTCTCCAGACCGACGAAATGGACCCCGCCATGGTGCGGGATTTTGTAGGCGATATCGGTTCCGAAGCCGAACGGCTTGCCCGTATTACCGAACACCTGCTGGCCCTTACCCGGCTGGACAGCCTGCCGGTGGGGGAGGAGAAGGCAGTGGATGTGGCCCGGGTGACGGAGCGGACCATCGCCCGTCTCCAGCCGGTGGCCGACGCCGCCGGGGTAAGCATGGAGCCCAGCCTGAAGCCGGGCTGCACTGTGATGTGCACTGAGGACGATTTGTCCCAGATTTGCTTCAATCTGGTAGAGAACGCCATCAAATATAACTTCCAGGGCGGAAAGGTTTTCGTCTCAGTATATCGGGATGGGGATCAGGTGCTGCTGGAGGTGGGCGACACCGGCGTGGGCATCCCGGAGGAGGATCTGCCCAAGGTGTTCAACCGCTTCTACCGGGTGGACAAGGCCCGGTCCCGGGCTGCGGGGGGGACCGGATTGGGATTGTCTATTGTCCGGGATACGGTGCGCCGCCACGGCGGCTGGGTCACGGCCCGGCCCCGGAACCCGGAGGGCACCCTGTTTACGGTGGGTTTTTCCCGGTATGTTCCCGGGCAGGATGGGAGGGAGGAACGGCGATGAAAAGGATGCGGTGCCTGGTTTTGCTGCTGGCTGTTTTGCTGTCCGCCTGCGGCGGAGGGATGGAGGAACCGGAAGAGGGCCTTGTGCTCTGGTATTGCACCGGAGCAGAGGAGAGCCACGGCCCGGCCCTGTCCGCCCAGCCCTACGCGGGGGAGGCGGACCCTGAGGCCCTGCTGGCCGCCCTGCTGGCCGGCCCGGTTCAAGAGGACCTATACTCCCCATTCCCCAGGGGAGTGGCCCTCCAAAGCTGCACCTGGGACGAGGAGCGGCCCGGTGTGCTGCTGGTGGACCTGTCTGAGCAGTACGGCGCCCTGGCTGACATCTCCCTGAGCTTAGCTGATTACGCGATTGCCCTTACGCTGTCCCAGGCCGATGGGGTTGAGGGGGTTGAAATTACCGCCCGGGGCCACAGCGTATCTTACCGCAGCCATCAGCTTCTGTCCGCCCAGGAGGCGGTACTATGGGATAACCTGGCGCAGGCGCAGAAAACTCTTGACAATCCTGCAGATTCCCGGTAGGCTTATAAATTGAAAAAAATGAAAGAAGGCGTTCTCAGTGAGTGATTATAAAATGAGTACCAAGTGTGTCCAGAGCGGCTATACCCCCGGCAACGGCGAGCCCCGGCAGATACCGGTTATCCAATCCACTACCTTTAAGTACGCCACCAGCGAGGACATGGGGAAGCTCTTTGACCTGGAAGCCAGCGGCTACTTCTATACCCGCCTCCAAAACCCCACCAACGATATGGTGGCGGCGAAGATCTGCGACATGGAGGGCGGAACTGCCGCCATGCTTACGTCTTCAGGTCAGGCGGCTAATTTCTATGCTATTTTCAACATTGCCAACTGTGGCGACCATGTGATTGCCTGCTCCACGATTTACGGCGGTACCTATAACCTCTTCCATGTCACCATGCGGAAGATGGGGATCGACTTCACCTTTGTTTCCCCAGATTGTACCGAAGAGGAGCTGAACGCCGCGTTCCAGCCCAATACCAAGGCCGTTTTTGGCGAAACCATCGCCAACCCGGCGCTTACCGTGCTGGATATCGAAAAATTTGCCCAGGCCGCTCACGCCCACGGGGTGCCGCTCATAATCGACAATACCTTTGCCACCCCCGTGAACTGCCGTCCCTTTGAGTGGGGCTGCGACATCGTCACCCATTCTACCACCAAGTATATGGATGGCCACGGGGCCGGCGTGGGCGGCTGCATCGTGGACAGCGGCAAGTTTGATTGGATGGCGCATGCGGAAAAATTCCCCGGCCTGACCACGCCGGACGACAGCTATCATGGCATTACCTACGCCGAGAAGTTTGGTCAGGGTGGCGCGTTTATCACCAAGGCAACTGCCCAGCTTATGCGGGACTTTGGTTCCATTCAGGCTCCCCAGAATGCTTTCCTGCTGAATCTGGGCCTGGAGAGCCTCCATGTCCGCATGCCCCGCCACTGTGAGAATGCTTTGGCAGTGGCCAGGTATCTAAAAGCCCACCCTAAGATCAGCTTTGTTACGTATCCCGGTTTGGAGGGGGATAAATACTATGAGCTGGCCCGGAAGTATATGCCAAATGGTACCTGCGGCGTGGTGTCCTTTGGGTTTAAAGGCGGTCGCGCTGCCGCTGAGACCTTTATGAAACACTTGAAGCTGGCCGCCATCGAGACACATGTGGCCGATGCCCGCACCTGCACCCTCCATCCCGCTTCCGCCACGCACCGGCAGATGAACGACGAGGAGCTGGTGGCTGCCGGCATTACACCCGATCTGGTCCGCTTTTCTTGCGGTATCGAGGATGCCGCCGACCTGATTGCCGACATTGAGCAGGCTCTGGCCCGAGTTTAAACAGTGGCTCTCCCCATTCTGTGATTGGAGACAGGGAGCCAAACGCAAGAGGTGTTGATATGAAAAACGCGGGAACTGTACTAATGTATAACTGTTCCGAGGAATTTTCCCGGCTTAAACAGATATTCGCGATGCTACGTCTGCGTATGCGGGTAGTGGAACCCGATCGTTACCATGTTTCACTGGAGGAACTGGCCCAGGGGAAGGGCGAGCCCGGTGAAAAGGCTCAGCCCCTGGCTGAGCCTATGCTGGTTTTTTGCGGCCTGCCCCAGGCCCTGCTTAACCAGGTGCTGGAGGTCATCCGAGTGGCTAATTTGCCCCCTATTCCCCTGAAGGCGATACTCACTGAGACCAATCGGACTTGGGATACCCGGCAGCTTTATGCTGAGCTTCTCAAAGAGCGGGAGGCCATCGCGGCACAAAAAGAGGGATAAGCAAAAAGCTTATCTTGTTAATAGGTAAATGCAAGATTGTTGATCTTATTTTCGAGTGTGCGGTGGGTTGGCCCCGTACTCAAACAGAAGAGAAAGACAAGCTGTTTGATCTGCTCAACAACGCTGATGAACTGGACATTGCCGGCCTGAACGTAGAGGACAGGAAAAACCGGCTTACAGTCACAATAGCGGACGACAGCAAATTTGAAATCCAAGTAAAACCGCCCTGCTGAATTTGTCGTTCAGCAGGGCGGTTCGCTTACCCTTTACAAGCATTCTCTTGCGTGACCGGGTTGAAACGAATAGTATCAAACCAGTATATTGTCCCGGCTTAGTTGTGCAAGCACTTTTGAACTATCCGCTGCTGCCCCAGGATTAAAACCGGCTTTTCCCGAACTAACACGAGATCAGGTGTAATACTCATATTCAACTTCCCGTTTTCCCGGACTCCCAGAATATTGATTCCGTATTTTTTTCGTAGATCTAACTGCAAGACAGTTTTGCCGATCCACTCATTTGGAACAGAAATTTCAAATATTGAATAGTCTTCATCCAACTCAATATAATCCAAAATGTGTTCCGAAGTGCAGCGGATAGCTGTCCATGTGGCCAGTTGTTTTTCCGGGTAGACCACCTCATTGGCGCCATTGCGCAGCAAGAATTTTTCTTGCACACCTCTAGAGGCCCGGGCGATCACCTTTTTAGCGCCCAATTCTTTGAGCAGATCGGTAGTCTCCAAAGAGTTTTGAAAGTTGTCTCCAATAGCAACGATACAAGCATCAAAATTATCTACGCCCAGCGAGGACAGAAATTCACGGCTGGTACTATCTCCAATCTGCGCATTGGTTGCAAATGGCAATACCTGATTAACCCGATCCTCGTCTCTGTCTACCGCCATTACCTCGTGGCCCAAATCATTCAGTTTCTGGGCGATGTGCAGGCCAAAACGTCCTAAGCCAATCAATAAAACGGATTTCATATTAAACACACTCCTTTTCAACCCACCATTACTTTTTCGCTGGGCAGTTTTGCTGGGCTGCTTCTTCCTCCTGACAAAGCGGCAAAAACCAAAGTCAACGCCCCGACCCGTCCGGAATACATGAGAAAAATCAGAATTATATGAGACAGTGCTCCAAGCTGAGTCGTGATTCCCAAAGTAAGACCAGCTGTACCTACTGCCGATGCGCTCTCAAACAAGCAGATAAGAAGTGGCAGATCCTCAATCCGACTGATGAGAAAGCCGCCTGATAGAAACAGGACCAAGTATAGGGTTACAATAGCCATCGCATTGCGGACAGTACTTTCATCCACTCGGCGGCCATACAGATCAGTACTTTCCTTGCGCCGGAACACTGATACCGCTGTGGCAAGCATCACTGTCAAGGTCGTTACCTTTAAGCCGCCAGCGGTAGAGCCAGGAGCACCGCCGATGAGCATCAGCAGGATCATGATACTTTGGCCCCCCTCGCTCATCAGGTTCAGGTCCAGGGTATTAAAGCCCGCTGTCCGAGCCGTTACCGACTGAAACAGTGCTCCCCACAGGCGCTGGCTGAACGGGAGATCGGAAAACTCGAAAAGGAAGAAGTATACCGCAGGCAGAGAGATCAGCAGCGCCGTGGTAGCCAGAATAGTCTTGCTCTGCATTTGATAGCGTCGTATCCTCAGCCGGTTGACACTCACATCCTGCCAGGTCATGAAGCCTATCCCGCCTATGACGATCAGAAGCATAATCACCAGATTGACTGCCGGGTGATCAACAAAGGAAGTCAATGAGGAAAAGGGCTCGGTATCCCCCATCAGGTCAAAGCCGGCGTTGCAAAAGGCGGACACCGAGTGAAACAGACTGTACCACAATCCCCGAAACAGCCCAAACTCCCCACAAAACGTCGGAGCCAAAAGAAAAGTACCCAGCAACTCAAATGCCGCCGTTACGGCCACAAGAAAGCCGGTTACCTGAATTACACCACCCAGCTTAGGCGCTGAAATAGCATCCTGCATAATGCTTCGCTGCTTTAAGGTGATCTTACGCCCAGCAGCTTTAAAAATCACCACTGCAAAAGTGATAACCCCCATCCCACCCACTTGAATCAGCGCCAGGATTACCCCTTGGCCAAAACCACTCCAGTACATAGCGGTGTCTCGCACCACCAGGCCGGTGACACAAGCCGCAGAGGTAGCGGTAAACAGCGCGTCCAGAAAAGCGGCTCCCTGACCGTCCTTAGTGGCGAAAGGAAGCATAAGAAGAAGACTTCCCGCCAAGATCATAACTGCAAAGCCAATAATGATAATTTGCGAAGAAGAAAGCTGTCGGCCTATCTTTCTCATAATTTGTACTCCAATCTAAGAATGCACTGCTATTTTAACATCAAACACATCTATTGACAAGTATAAATCAGGAGGACACTCCTTGGAGCGTCCTCCTGTTGCCTGTTACTGTGCCCCCGGCTAAAAGCCCGCTTTGCTTTCCTCTGCTCCCGCTCTTGCGCCTCCCGGCGCTTTGTGTGGCCGGGTTGAAACGAATAGTATCAAACCAGTATCACAAGGCAAAGCGAAAGGTCAAAAACCCTATATTCATGCGGGTTTGCGCCATTTTAACGGTCATTCCCACTCGCTCCTGTCAGGTTTGTTCTAAACAGTTTTGCTTATGGGATTTGGCTCTGATTATTTACATTGTTTCCATTATACAGATGGTTTGGGCTGTCTGATTTTTTGTTGCCATTGTGTTGCCATAGAAAATTTAGAATCTTTCAAATAGGCTCACTATTTTACCAAACTCAGGGTCAGTCTCGCTGATAATTTTATCTGTGCCTCTTAACACTTCCCGCTTGATAGTTGTAGCAAGCCGTACTTTCCATCCTTTTTCCAAATCAATTCCATGAGTTTTAGCAAAGACTTCAACCTGATCACAAACCGGTAAATCCTCTACTATAACATCATCAAACTCTTCGTCCACTTCTTCTGGGCGTGGCAAAAATCTTGCTACAATTTTTGCAATTTTCTTTTTGGGAAATAAGTCTTCAATTTCACCATTGTGCAATGCAGTATATTCAGAAACAATTATAACTTTTTCTTGTTCAACTGCATAAAAATCGCTCTTTAGTTCAGTCGCCATTTTCATTCCAGGCTTGTCTCCATCGAGCAAAACCGGGGGTTTTATTTCACCTGCACCAGACAGTATCGCTGATGTAGCCTTAATACCTTTTACACCTCCAGTCGGAATAAAGACGATTTCCTTTAGTGGGGCAATTTTCCCTTTAGAAATAAGTAAATTTTTTAATGCCGACAGGTAGACTTGATCGGATTCCCCTTCAACAAGTACAGGATTGCAATTTACCAACAATGTATCAGATACGGATAGTCCAAGCGCAGCATGGGCGGGATAGATTGATTGAGGCTGATTTTTTCCCCGCAATCGCTCTGCTGCTCGTAAATCTGGGCTTGCAACAGTTTTTCCATCAGCATCTATGTATATCGATCGTACCCTTTCAAGGTGATTAGAGTCCACCATAAAAGGAGAGTGTGTTGTGTATAAAATTTGGTTATTTTGAGCCAGGTTTTCAAAAAATTGGAACAAATCTTTTTGAGCAAGAGGATGAAGCGTTACGCCAGGCTCATCTAAAAGGAGGATAGCATTTTGATGATGTTGCTCACTTTCTACTAAAAATACCAAATAGAAGCTGAAAAACCATTGTAAGCCAGTGCTTCTTGATTCAAGTTCAATGCGTTCCGGTCTTACCGAATCAGAAATCCATATTCTAAAGAAATTACCATCTGCCTGAAATTCAAAAGTATAATTGCCTTGCTTCCACCACTCATTGAAGGATTTGGTAAAAGCAGAGGATGCAGATGATAAAAGTATCTCACGCTCTTTCTTCTTCTCAGCCATTGCATCGATTTGCGCTTGTGTAAGGCTTCCGGTTGTTTCCGTTCCTAAATCAGTAATTTCTTTCGGGTTGAGATGGACAAACTTGAATAACGTTCTCAATGTACGCGCCTTAGCTGCTTCTTTCACTCCTAAATCTGATTTACCAATGTTTTGAAGAACCTGAGGCAAATATATTTGGGAATCAAGATTTCCATAATTAGAATAATAAACATATTTGGGCATATGTTCTTTTATATAATCTGTAACTGTTTCCGTCTCAGACAAATGAGGTTTACTGCTCTCAGAAATGACTGCTTTAAATTTCTGAATAGCTTCTGACATAGCTACACAAGCCACAGACGATTTAACATCTTCATCAAACTTTTTAAGTTCGTCATAAGCTGTACTCAAAGAAGCAACAGTTACATCCGGCCTATCAAGCAATTCTAATGCTATGCCTATACTTTCCAAGGCTTTTTCCCTACGTTCAATTTCAGCTTTTATAGCCGCATCTTTTGCTGCTTCAAGAGTAGATTTACACGCTTCTAAAATTAGCCTTCCTTTTTCTATCATTGATGAACTATTACTTCTGAAAAACAATCTAGAAAAAAGATGCAGAAAGTGGTAAAA
>CANDCW010000055.1 GCA_947383275.1 uncultured Bacillota bacterium | reverse complement strand
ACCCTGGCCTCCTACCGCCAGGCCCTGTCCTACATCACCAAGGAGGACGTGGCCAACAAGCTGTTTAAGGAGATCGGACCCAAATATGCCGACCGCAACGGCGGCTACACCCGTGTGGTCCGCATCGGCCCCCGCCGCGGCGATGCCGCCGAGATGGCCATTATTCAGCTGGTGTAATCAAAGGCATAAAACCCGCCCGAGAGGGCGGGTTTTTCTATGGATGTTTTCTATTGCGTCATTTAAAAGATGTATTGGATTCTGCCGGCGATTTCCGATAAACTGGTACTATCAATCAAATCGCGGAGGAAAGCTCCGCAAGAATTTGGGAGGTATCAGGTATGAACAATTTGCCATCGGCTATTACTCTGTGCGAGGTCGGCCTGCGGGACGGCCTGCAAAACGAGAAGACCATCCTGCCCACCGAGCAGAAGGTGGAGCTGCTGAGGGGCCTCATCGATGCCGGCTTTAAGGTAATCGAGGTCGGCTCCTTCATGCACCCTAAGGCGGTTCCTCAGATGGCGGACACCGACGAGGTGTACAAGGCCATCGGAGACGCCCCTGGCGTGGAGCTGCGGGCGCTGATCCCCAACCTGCGGGGCGTCAAACGGGCGGTGGACTGCGGCTGCAAAAAGGTGAAGCTGAATGTTTCCGCCAGCCGCCAGCACAACCTGAAGAACCTGAACATGACGCCGGAACAGAGCGTAGCCGGTTTCGCGGACTGCGTCCAGGCTGCCAAAGAGAACGGGATTGCGATCTCCGGTTCCATCTCAATGCCTTTTGCCTCCCCCTGGGAGGGCCGCATCCCCCTGTCTGACATTGAGTCCATCATTGACGCCTACCTGAACGTGGGCATCACCGAGATTTCCCTGTCCGATACCTCCGGGATGGGCGTGCCCAACCAGGTCTATCAGATGTGCGTCCGGGTGCGGGAGAAGTACCCCCAAGCCACTTGGTGGCTCCACTTCCACAACACCCGGGGTTTGGCCATAGCCAATATCCTGGCGGCTATGGAGGCGGGCATGACCCAGTTTGATGGTTCCTTCGGCGGGCTGGGCGGCTGTCCCTTTGTCCCCAATGCTGCGGGCAACATCTCTACCGAGGATGTGCTGAACATGTGCGATGAGATGGGTGTTGAGACCGGCGTGGATATCGTCAAGGTGATGGAGCTCTCCCGAAAGATGAAAGAGCTGCTGGGCCACGATTTGGACAGCTATATCCTCCGTGCCGGACGGGCTAAGGACTTGATCCTCTCCTGATATCCAACGGGCTTCCGCCAGGCGCGGGAGCCCGTTTTGTTATGGTGTTGCATAGTTTTCTACGATGTAGTCCCTTACCTTTTTTGCGGCGGGGGAGAGGGGGCGGTTTTTCATCCAGGAGAAGCTGATGGTGCGCACAAAGGTGGCGTTTTCATCGGAAATTGGGATAGTAATCACTTTTTCATTGCCCATAGCGGGAACCTGGGGCAGGACGGAGACACCAAAGCGCAGGGAAACATACTGCAGGGCGGCATTGCACTCCCGCACCTCGAACACCACGTCTGGAGAGAGGCCATGCTGGGCATAAATTCCGTCCAGCTGGTGGCGTAGGCTGCTGGGCTTGTCCAACATAACAATGGGCTCCTTGGCGAAATCCTCAAAGCAGACTGACTCCCGCTTGGACAGAGGATGGTGCTGTGGGACAGCCAGGTATAGGGGCTGGCGCATAATGGTGACCGATTCAATGTCCTCGTCCTGGTGCATGCAAAAGGCCAGGTCCAGCTCTCCCTTTTTCAAGAGCTGAAACAGGTCGAAGGATGGGGCCTCGGTAAACTGGAAGCGGATGCTCTGGTTCTTCTCCTGGCCGTAGATGCCTATCATGACGGCAGGAATGAGGGAGGCGGAGATGGAATAGAAATAGCCCAGGCGGACGATCTGCTGGGCGGAGCCCGCCATCTGCTTTAAAACGCCTACGCCCTCATCGATCATTTCCAGGGCCCGCTCAGCGTAGGGAAGGAACTGTTCGCCGTATACAGTGAGCTTAATGTGCCGGCTGTCCTTTTCAAAGAGCTTTACCCCCAGCTCCTTTTCCAGCTCCTTGATGGAGTAGCTCAGGCTGGGCTGGGCGATGTGGAGTTCGGCAGCGGCTTGCGTGTAGTGCAGGACTCGGGCCAGGGTTTTGAAATACTGTAGTTGGAGCAGCGTCATAAAAATCCGCTTCTTTCATCATTATAGTTATTTTCTATTGTACTCCAAGATAGCCTCTCTTGCAAGCACTTCCCGCTGGAACCTTTGCACAAGAGGACTTGCGGGTTTTTGTATAATACTTCCAAAATTAAATCATAGAACTGCTATATGATAGACAAACTCTATGATATGAGAGAAACCAGGTATTGGACTTATTGTCTTTTGCACGCTAAAATAAAACCATAGAAAGCAACCCCGCAAAAATAAATGAAAATAAAGGAGCGTATTCATCATGGCAAAAGAAGTTACTGCTGAACAGATCCAGATGCTGGACGAGATGGTCGCCCGCGCCCAGAAGGCCGCCGACATCGTTGCCACTTATGACCAGGAGCGGGTTGACCGCCTGTGCCAGGCCGTGGCTGCCGCCGTGTGCGACATGAAGGTTTGGGCGAATTTGTCCGACGAGGCCGTGGATGAGACCGGCTTGGGCGATAAGGTCACCAAGCGCAATAAGCGCAACAAGATCAAGCTGATCCTCCGTGACTGCCTGCGCCAGAAGAGTGTTGGCATCATTGAGGAGATTCCCGAGAAGGGCATTGTGAAGTATGCCAAGCCCGTGGGCGTGATTGCCTCCCTGGTGCCCACCACCAACCCCTGCCTGACTCCCGCCGGCCAAGTGATTTACGCCATCAAGGCCCGCGACGTCATCATCTGCTCCCCCCACCCCCGTGCCAAGAAGACCACCAACAAGTGCATCAATATCATCCGTGAGACGCTGGTCCGCGAGGGCGCTCCTGCCGATATCATCCAGGGCATTGAGGAGCCCAGCATCACCCTGACTCAGGAGCTGATGAAGCGCTGCAGCCTGACCATCGCCACCGGCGGCCGCCCCATGGTCAAGTCCGCTTACTCCACCGGCGTGCCCGCTTACGGTTCCGGCGCCGGCAATGCCACCGTCATCATCGACAACACCTGCGATACCCCCGAGCGTCAGGCTGAGGCCGCTGAGAATACCCGCATCTCCAAGTGCTCTGACTTCGGTTCCGGCTGCTCCTGCGATGGCAACCTGATTATCCACGAGGATGTCTACGACGGCTTTGTGAAGGCTCTGGTTGAGCAGGGCGCTTACCTGGCCAACGAGGAAGAGGCCGAGAAGCTGAAGAACGTCATGTGGGACGAGACTGGACACCGTCTGCCCAATACCGTGGCCATCAGCCCCCAGAAGCTGGCCGAGGCCGCTGGCTTCACCATTCCCGACGACCGCAAGTTCATCGCTGTGACCGGCGGCGGCATTGAGAACGTGGGCAAGGAGCACTTCTTCTCCAGCGAGAAGCTGACCACCCTGCTGACCCTGTTCAAGTACCACGGCGAGTTCCAGAATGCCCTGGACATGATGCAGGCTATGTTCAACGTGGGCGGCAAGGGCCACTCCTGCGGCATCTATTCCTGGGATGACAGCCACATCGACCGTCTGGGTATGTGCGCTCCCGTTTCCCGCATCATGGTCCGCCAGCCCAATAACCGGGGCAACTCCGGTTCCGCTTACAACGGCATGCCTCCCACGTCTTCCATGGGCTGCGGCACTTGGGGCGGCAACATTGTCTCCGAGAACATCTGCCTGAAGCACTATATGAACACCACCTGGGTGGCCCGTCCTCTGCCCTACGACATGCCCTCCAACGAGGAACTGTTTGGCGAGTTCTGCAAGCCCGGCATGGACGAGGAGTAAGTTCCTTATTATCAAATCGCTTTCCCGCGGATGCCAGGACGGGACACCTGTTTGGACAGGGCGCCGAATCTGGGCCCGGATTGCGAGCGGCATACGCTCCTGCTCTGATAGAAGAGGCCGCCACACAGTTTGTGTGGCGGCTTTCTTCTTATAGTTCGATAACCCTGCCTTCCTCGGCGGACTGATACGCGGCATAGAGCACCTTGGTGGTCTCGTAGGCCAGGTCCAGGCCGGAAGCGGGATCCCGGTCATAAGCCACTGCCTCCATAAAGTCTTGGAGCTCCCCCACATAGCCCCGGATAATTTCATCCGATACAAAAGCCTTGTTCCAGCCAAGCTTTTTGGGCAGCATCTCGGAGATGGGCTCATTCTCCAAGCCGTCTTCATCCAAAAAATAGGTGTTCAGCAGATCGGTGGGGGTGATATTGCAGTTGAGGGCGGTGTTGTTCCCATAGATCTCAATGTAGTTCTTGGTTCCACCCAGCACCGCGTCGCTGGCGATGCACAGTGCCTTGGTGCCGTCGGAGAAGGTAACGCTGGCTACGCCGTAGTCCTCCACGTCTTCGGGGCGGGCGGAAATGTGGCGGTGCTCCTCCTCGGTCAGGCATTCCGTGACCCTGCCCACATCGCAGCTCACGCTCTTGACCGTGATGGCCTCCCCACGGGCCAGCGCCTCCTGCTGCTTCAGCCAGAGCATTCCCCCCATAGGATGGGCGCCCGTGCGGGTAAGCGTACCCCCTCCGGTCCGATTCCACTTACCGGCCACAGGGCTGCTGGACCCCTTGAGGCTCTCTTCCCCCTTCATAAAAAGCAGCTTGGTCTTTTTGGCGCGAATGATTTCCGCAGCCTTTTGAATGGGAGGGGCGTAGACAAAGTTTTCAGCATACATAAACCGCCGCCCGGTCTGCCGGACCACTTCTCTCAACTCGTCCATTTCCGCTAAACAGTGCTGGAGCATCTCGCTTTTTGGAACAGTTTTCCCTACATTTTCCTGATCGGGAGCACCGAAGTAGCCGGTCAAGGGCTTTTCGCAAATGACATCCTTTCCGGCCTTCATCGCTGCAATGGCAAAGCGGGTGTGGAGGAAGGGCGGCAGAACAATGTCGATCACATCAATTTCCGGGTCCGCCAGCAGTGTTTGAAAATCGTTGGTGACCTGGCTGTAGTGGTACCGGGCTTTCAGCTTTTCCGCCAACTCCAGGTTCAGATCGCACACGGTCTTCAGGCGGACGGGGATGCCGCACACCTTCTCATACGCATTGCCATGGAGATATGCCGCATATCCAGCCCCTACGGTTCCAATCGTGACTGTTTTCTGGGAAGCGTTAACAATCATATTTTCCTCCTGTTCTTCGGCAGAGCCGAGATAAAAATGAGTTTTGCTGTTTTTTTCTTGCTAAATATGTGCTATACTTAGTATAATTAGGAAAAGAATAAAAAGCAAGTATCTTTGCCAGCGGGATTCATACCAAAATCATTATGATTTAATCCAGATGGGAGGGCAGGCCCGCCGCCTGCAAAAAATATGACATTACACCAGCTGAGGCATTTTGAAAGCCTGGCCCACACCCAGCACTACCAGCGCTCTGCTGAGCTGCTGGGGGTCAGCCAGCCGGCGCTGAGCCGCTCGATTAACGCCTTGGAGTTAGAACTGGGGGCCCCGCTCTTTGAACGGCAGGGGCGGAATGTAATCCTCAGTTCCTTCGGGCGGGCGTTTGCGGAACACATTTTTGCGGCTATGCAGGAGATTGACGCCGGAACCGCCCATGTACGCGATTTGACCGATCCAGGAAAAAGCGTATTAGATATCTCACTAAACTATGTTATGGCAAACCTCTATTTCCCCCATATTCTGCGCAGTTATGTGGAGCAGCATAAGGAAAAAGAAATTGTTTTTCAGCTGCGGCAGTCTAACACGCCGGAGATTCTCAGAAATGTGCTGGAGGGACGTAGCGAGATTGGATTGTGCTCCTATATGGAGGACCAGCCGAAGATTCGCTTTCATCCGATCCTCCGCTGCCCCCTGCGGCTGGTCGCCCCGCCGGACCATCCGTTGGCACGGAGAGATCAGGTATCTTTGGAAGAGATTGCCCAGTATCCTTTGATTCTCTCGGTGGATAAAACGCACTATATCGAAAATTTACTGCGCGATTTGGGAATACGGCCTATTGTATCGTTCCGCATGGGGGAGGACCGCTCGATTGCCAACCTGGTATCTTGCGGCTTCGGCCTGTCGATCCTTCCATATGATCCCCAATTAGAAGTGTGCGGCGTTATGCTTGTTCCAATTCAAGACAGTTGCGCGTATCGGGAATTTTATCTGGCAGTGGCGCGGAGCAGGCCGCTCTCCGCCCATAGCAAAGCGTTTTGCCGGTTTATTTTAAATAACCGGAAGGACAGCGACACTGATGAATAATGATTTTAGGAGGAATTCTTATGAAAATTACTTACCTGGGCCACTCCTGCTTCAAAATTGAATCACAGGATTACTCCATTGTCCTGGACCCGTATCAGGACGGCAAGGTGCCGGGCTATCTGCCGATCCGCGAGACGGCGGACCAGGTGCTGTGCAGCCACGGCCACGGAGACCACTGCGGGGTGGAGAACGTCACCCTGCGCTCGGGCGGAACCTCCCCTTTTACGGTAGAGGCCATCGAAACCTGGCACGACGGCCAGCAGGGGGCCCTGCGCGGACAGGATACCATCCATATCCTGGACGATGGACAGTGCCGCATCGCCCACCTGGGCGACCTGGGCTGTGAGCTGGCTCCAGAGCAGAAGGATCGGCTGCAGGGACTCAATGCCCTGCTGATTCCCGTAGGCGGCTATTATACCATTGACGCTGTTCAGGCCAGTAAGCTGGCCCAAGAGCTGAACCCCACTGTGGTCATTCCCATGCACTACCGGGGGGGCGGCTTCGGCTATGACGTCATCGGCCCTGTGGAGGACTTTACAGCCCTCCAGGCCAATGTAGTCTCCTATCCCTCCGAGCTGGAGCTGACCCCTGAGACAGCAGCACAGACCGCCGTTTTGACCCCTCGGAACATCTGAGGGACGTAGTTTCATTTCCTCAAAAAATGCCCGCCCGGCGGGGGCGGGAGCGTTTGTATATGCGAGAAGGAGGCGCCTGGTCCGGGCGCCTCCTTCTCATTTGGAAAGAAGAAAGAGAGAAAAGAAGATTGCTTACTTGGCGTTGTGGGACTTGGCATGGCTGGGGGCGACGTACTGGCCGTTTTCCTTCTTGACCAGTTTGCCCTCCTTGACCAGCTCGTTGGGGCTGTAAATGTCGTTGATGTTCCAGCAGCCGGGGGTGGGAACCACGATATTCTCCATGGGGGCCTCAACCAGGAAAGGCTTGCCGGCCTTGTTGGCTGCAATGGCCTTCTCCATAGCGGGCTTAAAGTCCTCGGCGGACTCACAGCGGATGGCGTCCACGCCGTAAGCCTTGGCCACGTCGGCCCAGCAGGGCGTGTAGGGCTGGCCGTCGGGAGTGTGGAACTTGGTGCCGAAGAAGGTGTGGTAGTTGGCGTTCTCCAGGCCGGCAATGGTGCCGAAAGCGGAGTTGTTCATAACGACCCAGGTGCAGGCAATGCCCTGCTCTACGGCAGTGGCCATGCAGGTGGGATTGACGCCGAAGCCGCCGTCGCCAGTGAGGGTTAAGACGATACGGTCGGGAGCGGCCACCTTGCCGCCCAGAACGGCGGAAGCGCCAAAGCCCATGGTGGCCAGGCCGGAGGAGTGGTGGATGGTGCCGGGGACGGTGATGTCAAACTGCTGAGCCACGCCGTTTTTGTTCCAGCCCACATCGGTGAAGATAATAGCATCCTCGGGGATGACTTCCTTCACGTCCTTCAGGATACGCTGGGGCGTCATGGGGAAGCGGCTGTCGTTGGAAATCGCCTCGTTGGACTTCTTAAATTCGGCCTTGGCCTCGGCAATCTTCTCACGCAGGCCGGGACGCTTCTTGCCCTCGGGGCAGATCTTCTTGACCTCATCCAGAATCTGAGCCAGGCCGACCTTCAGGTCGCCAATGGCGCCAATCTCCACAGGGTAATTGCGGCCAATTTCGTTGGGGTCGATGTCAATCTGGAGGAAGGTGGTCTTGTCGGGGTCAAAGGTAACGCCCTGATACCAGCTGGAGCAATCGGCCTCGCCAAAGCGAGTGCCCAGGCCCAGAACAATGTCGGCGTTGAGGGTGAGGGAGTGGGTAAACTCCAGGCCCCAGAAACCAGTCTGGCCAACCATCAGGGGGTGGCGGTCGGACAGGCAGCCCTGGCCGGCCAGAGTACGGGAGACGGGGATGTCCAGGAATTCGGCCAGCGCGGCCAGCTCATCGGAAGCCTGGGACAGCAGGATGCCGCCGCCGGCATGGAGGACGGGATTCTCAGCATGGACCAGCTTTTCGGCGATCGCCTTGGCGGCAGCGGGATCCAGGCCGGGACGCATGGTCACGTGGCTGTCCTTATAGGTACGGGCCCACAGGTCCTCCTCCATCTCGCGGGAGAACATATCCATGGGAACGTCAACCAGGACGGGACCGGGACGGCCGGACTCGGCCAGGCGGAAAGCCTTGTCCATGATGTAGGGCAGGGCCTCCACATCGTCAATGCGCCAGCAGCGCTTGCAGACAGGCTCCAGCATCTTATACTGATCGCCATCGGCGTGCATATTGATTTCCTGGTGGGGATGACGGCCAAAGTAGTAGCTGGGCACATCGCCGGCGATGACCACCATGGGGATGGAGTCCATAGAGGCGTTGGCTACGCCGGTGAGGACGTTGGTCAGGCCGGGACCCAGGTGGCACATCACCACGGAAGCCTTGTGGGTCAGGCGGGCATAACCGTCGGCGGCAGTGGAGGCCACGGCCTCATGGCGGTTGGAGATGTACTTTACCTTGGGGTTGCGGTTGAACGCGTCCAGCATGCCGATGACGGTGTGGCCGCACAGACCAAAGACGTACTCCACGTCCCGGCGCGCCAGATAGTCAACGATGAGATCAGATACCAGTTTCTTGCCCATGAATAATTACCTCCTGCATAAAATTTAATTTCCATCGAAACTCTGCATAGACCACTTCCCCCTCCGCGGATGCAAAGAGCGTGGAAAATGTTGGGCTTCTCAGGTGTTTTACCTAACTAAATATTAGTATAAGGGGGGGTTTTTGTCCAATATTCTGTTTTCATTTATTGTTCGAATTTTTTCATGAATAACAGGAAAATAAAGGCTCTGAACCAGAGGAGCGGGGGAGTGCTAATCAAAATAATTTCCAGTCTTATCCAGAAACTGGGTAAACACTTCGCCGCTGCGGATCACAAAGTCCCGGAAATACTCCGCAGCCGGGGGAAGGTACTGCTCCTTATTCCAGGACAGATAGAGCCGCCGGGGAGGGATGTCGTTGGCGATGCGGATAATCTTCGTGTTGTACGGTACGCCGCCCAGGGGATAGGGAATAATGGACACCCCGTGGCTGGCGGCAACCAGGCCGTAGATAATCAGGTCCTGGGCAGTCTCCATAGTGATATTGGGCTTAATCTGCAGATCTTTGACAATTTGGTCGGTGACGCTGCGCAGCTGGCAGTTGGTGTCAAAAGCAATAAAGTCCTCCCCGTCCAGCTCACGCAGGTCCACCTCGTCGTATCTGGCCAGCCGGTGCCCCAGGGGAACCAGCAGGACGATCTGATGCTTTCCGATGTAGGAGGAGGCCACCCTGGGATCGTCCACCGCGGTGGCGAAGATCAGATCCACCTTTCCGCTCAGCAGCTGCTCCCGCAGCTGGGCGTAGGTGGCCTCCTGGTTAAATTGCAGGCGCACGTCTACCCGGTTGGTCTCCGACACATAACGCACGATGATGTCCGGCGCGAACTGCGCCAGGGAGGGAAAGCCTGCCATTACCACCGTTCCCGTGTTGGGATTGATGTAGTCGGACAGGGTGGCAATACCCGTCTCCAGAGTTTCCAGCGTCTTCTGGACATAGGGGAGGAACAGCTGGCCGTATTTGGTCAGCTCCACGTTGCGGCCGCGCTTGACGAAAAACTCTACGTTTAGTTCGTCCTCCAGCTCCTGGATGGCGTGGCTCAAGCTGGACTGGCTGACATACAGCTTTTCTGCCGCGCGGGTGTAGTGCTCCAGCTCCGCAATGGCTTTGAAGTAGTATAACTGCCGGAGATTCATAGCTCTGCCCCTTTCAACGGTATTGTCGCTTCGGGTTTTGGAGGATGGGCGTGGGTCCTGAAATTCAGCGCTTTGTCAGCTGCCTGGCCTCCCAGGTGCTCAGCGCCACGTCCAGGGAGATCAGAAGAAGGCCGATGAAGAAGGACGGGGTAAAGGTTTCTCCCAGGATCACCGCGCCCAGCAGGGCCGAGAAAGCGGGCTGAAGAGGGTAAAACAGGGAGCAGGTGCTGGCGGGCAGCAGGGACAAGCATTTGGTCCAGGTGAACTGAGCGAGCCCGGAGCCAAAGAAGCCCAGGTAGAGGACGACCAGCGTGGCCCTGACAGAAAAGACGGTCGGTTGGACGGCAGCGGAGTAAATTCCAGCAGGGATGTGGAAGATCAGGCTGATGGCCATGCTGTAGGTGGTGACCAGCACGGCGGGATATTTGGCGGTGAGCCGGCGCATATACACCGAGGCGACACCCCAGGCAACCACAGAGACCAGGATGACAATCATGCCCGTGATCTCACTTTGGTTGTCCGCCCCGCTGGTAATGACGATAGTCCCCGCCAAAGCCAGAGCCAGGCAGGCTAGTTTGACAGGCGTAATGCGCTCCTTCAGCAGGAACGCAGCCAGAATGGTGACGGATACCGGCGTCAGTGCGTTGATGAGGGAAGCCATAGCCGCCCCAGTGAGGGAGATGCCCAGCTGGATCAGAAAGATGGTCAAAAAATAGCCCAGTGATCCAACCAGGAAAAAATATTTCCAGTCCCCGCGGTCAATTTTGATTCCCAGGTGCTTCCGGGCCATGAGGAGCAGGGGGACCATGGCAGTGGTGCATCGCAGGCAGGCTACCAGAGCGGGCGGCAGATCCTGAGCAATGAACTTGCCGCCCACATAGACGCTGCCCCAAATAAAGAAGGTGGCAAACAGCAGTCCAAAAGCCTGCCCCTTCGATGTTCTTTCCATAATAAATGAGACCTTTCGTTCTACACTTCAACAAGGGAAGTCCTTTTTCAACTCCGATTCCTTTCGAGAAAAAGGAACAAAAAGGGCCGGCGGCCTCTGATGACGCTGCCGGCCCGGATAGGCGCTATTTGATTTGTGGCAAATCAGCCGGCCAGCTCAGTCTGGAGGACGGAGCCCAGACCGCCGACCTGGCTGTCGATGTCCTTGTACAGATCCTGAACGGCGGGCAGAGCCAGAACGTCAGCATAGAAAGAGTCGTCATACTCGATGAGGGTCATGTTGTACTTGCCGCTGTCCTCGCACAGGGTCTTTTTGTTGTCGGCGTCGATCTGGGCCAGCTGGGGGCCCAGATCGGCCATGGCCTCGCTGACAGCCTGCTTCAGGGCGTCCTGATAGGCGGGATCCAGGCCGGCCCAGGCATCCTTGTTCATAATCATCATGTTGGCGTACAGAATGTGGTTGGTGCAGGCCAGGTACTTCTGAACCTCCTGGAGGTTGGCGCCCACGCAGGTGTCGGCGGCGTTCTCCTGAGCGGCGATGTTGCCGGACTGGAGGGCGAAGAAGACCTCATTCCAAGCCATGGGGGTGGGCTGAGCTTTGAGGGCCTTCCAGAAAGTCATGTGGTTCTGGTTCTCCATGGTGCGGATCAGCAGGCCGTTGAAGTCATCGATGGTGTTCAGCGCGGTGTTGGAGGTGGTCAGACGGTAGGTAGCGCCCTGGAGGATGCCCATGAGCTGCAGGCCGGCGTTGTTGAAAGACTCACCCAGCTGCTTGTTGAAAGCGCCGTCGCCGTTGAGGACCTTGTCGATGGTGGCCGCGTCATACTGAGCAAAGACCATGGGCAGGTCGAAGACGGCGACCTCGGGGACGAAGGACACCACGGGAGCGGTCTGGCAGACCACCAGCTGGATGTCGTTGGACTGAAGCTGGCGGAGCAGGTCGGCGTCAGCGCCCAGCTCGCTGTTGGGGAAGTACTCAATGGTTAGCTGACCGCCGGTGATGGTATTTACCTTTTCGGTGACCAGCTCGCCGAACAGCTGCGCGGCCGCGCCCATGCTGGAGTTGTCCGCGCCAATGAGGGTGACCTTGTCCAGACCTGCGTACTTGTCGGCGTCACCGGCGGGGGTGCTGGAGGCAGGAGTGCTGCCGGCGGGGGTGCTGCCTCCAGGATTATTGCCGCTGTTGGCAGGGGCGTTGTTGTTGCCGCCGCCGCAGGCTGCCAGAGACAGCATCATGGCGCCAGCCAGGAGCATTGCAGTGATTTTTTTCATTTTCTTTCCTCCTAAAATCTTTGATTGCAGATGGGATTATGTTTTCCCGGCCCCACCCCTGCTCTGCAAGAAGGGGCCGGGGGAACACCGTGGTTAGGAGTTCGCGCCGAAGGTGTTTACCAGCACCAGGCTGATGGGTTCGACATAGGTAATGAGGACCAGAGCCGCCAGGAAAGAGATGATAAAGGGGACGGCTTTCTTGGCCACGGACATGGGAGGCTCCTCGGCCAGGTTGCCGGCCACGAACAGGTCCAGGCCGAAGGGGGGAGTGGCCAGGCCGATAGACAGGCAGCACACCAGAATTACGCCAAAGTGAATGTCGTTCACGCCCAGCGCCTGAACGGCGGGAAGCAGCATGGGGGCCAGGATAACAATGGCGGGGCCGGTATCCATGACCATGCCCAGCAGCAGGAAGACAACGACCAGCACGGTCAGGGCGGAGAAGCTGGTGTGGAAGTTATCCACGATGAAGTTCTTCACTACCACGGTGGCGCGGGTCAGGGACAGCACGCGGCCGAAAGCGGTGGCGAAAGCCAGCACGAAAGCCAGGCCGCCATAGGTTTTCACGGCGCTGCACAGGAAGGGGACCAGATTTTTGAAGGTGATGGACTTGTACACGAACAGGGAGACAATCAGCGCGTAGAACACGGAGATGCAAGCCGCCTCAGTGGGGGTAAACATGCCGGAGTAGATGCCGCCCAGAATGATGATGGGGCACAGCAGGGCGGGCAGGCTGTCCAGGAACAGATGGCCCAGGCCCTGGGCGCGCAGCTCCTCCATCTTGGCGTTGATGAGCTTGCGGTCCTCGCCCTTGCGGATGCAGTAGAACACAGCGTAGACCATCATAAACACGCCGATGAGAATGCCGGGAAGAATGCCGGCCATGAACAGGTTGCCGGGGGAGACGTTGGTAGCCAAGGAGTAGAGCACGAAGGGGATGGAGGGCGGGATAATCACGCCCAGGCCACCGGCAACGGCCACCAGGCCGGCGCTCCACTGGCGGTCATAGCCCAAGGCTACCAAGAAGGGGATACACATGGAGCCGACGGCGGCGGTAGTGGCCGGGCCGGAACCGGAGATGGCGCCGTAGAACAGGCAGGTCAGAATGACGGCGCAGGGCAGGCCGCCGGGAAGGGGGCCCACAAAGTAGGCAAAGAAGTTAAAAAGCTTCTTGGAGATGCCGCCCTCGGACATGATGACGCCGCCCAGAATGAACAGGGGCACCGCCAGAATGGGGGTGGAGTTGGCGCCGGAGAACGCGTTGTTGACCAGCTGGCCGATGGAGCCGCCCGCTTCCAGGATAAAGATGGGGGCGCTGGAGCCCAGGATCATGCTGACGGCAATGGGGACCGAGAGTACAATACCAATCAGGAAAACTGAAAATACCAGAATTGCTGCCATTATTCCTCTCCTCCTTCCTTTGCCATGGCGGCTTCCTCAGCCGCGTCCTGCATAGTCTGCTCCAGCGTGGTGAGCTCCTTCTCGCCGAAGTGCATCGCATGAAGCACGGTCATCTGAAGCGCGCGCAGAGCGCCCAGGGCGTAGCCGAAGAGCATTACGCTGTAGACCATCCACATGGGCCACTGCATCGCGGTGGACAGCTCGCCGCTGGACATAACGCCGGGAGCGTCCGGGGCGCCGAAAATTACAGTGAAGGAGTAGTAAGCCAACAGGACCATGCAGGCCATGGTGATAACGTCCACCGCCAGGTTGATGACCTTGCGCACCACCTGGGGCATCAGGTCCAGCACCACGCTCACCCGGAGCATGCTGCCCTTGCGGATGGTGTAGGGCAGGGAGATGAACACAGTCCAGATCCACATAAAGCGGCAGAACTCGTCCGACCAGGTGAGGGACTCCAGGAAGGAAGCCTTTTTCCAGACTACCTGGGCCAGGCTGACGCAGGCAATCAAGATTAGGAAGATCACCAGGAAAAATTCCTCAAAGTGATCGTCCAGCCATTTGAGTACTTTCATGTTTTACCTCCTCTTTCTTCTTTTACAACCGGCGGGCTTGCGCCCGCCGGGGCAAAACGACATGCCGTTTTGAGGTATGCTCACTTATTGCTGCTCGGCAACAATTTTCAGCAGCTCCTGACGCATGGCCTCCACAGGGGGCTTTTTGCCCGTCCAGAGCTCAATCTGGGCCGCGCCCTGGTACAAGGACATGCCCAGGCCGTTGAGGACCTTGCAGCCCTTCTCCTCGGCGTCCATGAGGAACTGGGTGCGCTCAGGGTTATAGCAGGCGTCAAAAAAGAACTGGCTGGGTTGGATATACTCTTTCGGCAGGGGGCTCTCGCCGATGTGCTGGCCCATGCCGATGCCGCTGGCGTTGAGGACCACGTTGCAGGCGGCCAGCTTGGAGAAGTCGCCGTGGTGGACGAACTCGGCCACGGGGGCGAAATTGTTGTTGATATCGTCGGCCAAGGATTTGGCGCAGGGCTCAAATATATCGGTGATGTAGATCTTCCGGGCGCCGTGGTAGGCCAGGATGGAGCACATAGCGCGGCCGGCCCCGCCGCCGCCAAAGCAGAAGAACACGGACTGGTCCACCTGGATTCCGCCCTCTTCGGTAAGGGAGGTGTAGAAGCCCACGCCGTCGGTGTTGTAGCCAACGAGCTTGCCCTCGGGGGTTTTGACCACAGTGTTGCTGGCGCCCATTTTCTGACACAGGGGGTCCAGCTCGTCCAGATAGCGCAACACCCGCACCTTGTTGGGCTTGGTAACGGCAAAGCCGGCGAAGTTCATGTACCGGATACCGTTGACAATCTCGCCCAGATGCTCCTTATCGGCCTCGGTGTAGAAGTAGAGCATGTTCAGTCCGGCGGCCTCGTAGCCGGTGTTCTGCATTCGGGCGGCGAAGGACTGGCTCAAGGGAGTGCCGATCAGGGTAATCATTTTAGTGTTAATGTCAACCTTCATGTATTTGACCTCTTTTCCATGTGGTTTTTTCATGATATAATCATTATAATATAAGGCAACTCACTTGTCGATAGGAAACAGCGCTTTAATGCGTTAATATTTCGTTCGGATTTCAGTTAATTTCACAAATTTTACCTTCATCCGATGATTTACAAAGAAAATTGGAAGAGAGTTACAGATTGTTCGCCGCGAAAAATTCCTTCGCGGCTTCCAAACACCGGGCGGCATGGCCTGCCCGGCCCCGCACCTCAATCTCCTTCAGGTTGGGCAGCTCGATGGAGCAGACATTCGCGGGCAGGGCCTTCAGGATGCCGGCCAGGTCTACCACGCCCTCGCCGCAGTAGGAGCGGCCCCCCCGGACGACTTCTACATCCTGCCTGCCTGCCATGTCGGCGGGCCAGTCGCACAGATGGATCACACCGAACCGGCTGGGGTCCACAGCCTTGATGTCTTCGGGGGAAACGCCGGTCTTGTACACATAGATCATGTCCATCAGGATTTTTAGGTTGGAAGCGCCCACCTTGTCCTGCATTGCAATGGCCTCCTGCATGGTTGTCAGCTCAGAGACGATGGGAAATTCCAGATTCAAGGTCAGGCCGAACTGGGCCGCCTGTTCACAGAACGAACCGTACCGGTCTACCGCCAGGCTGTGGTCCTTGGTCCACACGCTGGTAAGTACCTGGGTGGCGCCCAGCTCCGCGCCCTTCTCAAAGGCCGCGCGGTAGTCGGTAGGCAGGTCCTCCCGGATGCGGAGCAGCTCGATGTCGAAGAGCTTCATCTCATAATCCTTCAGAGTTTGCCGGACCTGTTCCATCAGAGCGGGGTCATTTTCCAGATGGACCTGAGGCTCACCCTCCTGCCCCATGGGGATGGTGCGCAGGCTGACGTAGTCGTAGCCGGCCTGCTTGGCGACCTTAATCTGTTCCACCGGGTCGATCCCCGGGGTAGTGAGATAGGCCAAGGAAAACTGTCTGGACATTGCGTATCTCCTCCTGTTCCAATTCAAGTGCGGGGCTTTGTGGATATGACCAATTCCCCCGTGCTGTTGCATCAATTTTATATTTGAAGTGACCGGTTAGTCCATCACAAAAACTTCATGAAACAATTAATTTTTTGCATGGATTTGACTGGAAAAATTTTGAACTGGCACATTGTCCAAATTGCGGCTTTGGTTTTTGGGAGAAGTCGCCAATACCACGCCTTAAAAATCCAAAAAACCAAAGAAGGAAGCGCCTGAATAGGTGGTGGTGATCGAAACTTTTTATCATATGATTGAAATCTTGTATTGGAAACCTGTGCAGTCTTCCGATATGATTTAATCATCAAAGCAGGCCGGATCGTGCATTTTCCACATAAATCTGAACAGAATCTAAATGGAGGAAGGGAATCATATGGAAGAATTCAGAGGCAGCCAGGACTATGTGGCCTCAGAGGAGCTGCTCCGGGCGGCCAACATTGCCATGGTGCTGCAAAAACCCTTGCTGATCAAGGGGGAGCCGGGCACCGGCAAAACCATGCTGGCTGAGGCGATTGCCCGGGCCTTTGGTAAAAGGCTCATTATTTGGAACATTAAATCCACCACCAAGGCCCAGGACGGCCTCTACGTCTACGATGTGGTCCAGCGCCTCTACGACAGCCAGTTTGGCGGCCAGGGCGTGGACGACATTGAGAAGTATGTCAAGCTGGGCAAGCTGGGCGATGCGTTTACCGACAAGGAACAAGTGATTTTGCTCATCGATGAGATCGACAAAGCCGACCTGGAATTTCCCAATGACCTGCTGTGGGAGCTGGACCGGATGGAATTCCACATCCCGGAGACAGGCCGCACCGTGAAGGCCAACCACCGGCCTATTGTGATTATCACGTCCAATGCGGAAAAGGAGCTTCCCGACGCCTTCCTGCGCCGGTGCGTCTTCCACTACATCGAGTTCCCGGGCAAGGAGCTGATGGCGGATATTGTCCGGGTCCACTACCCCGATATCGACGAGAAGCTGCTTACCCAGGTGCTGGAGGCGTTTTACAAGATCCGGAGCCTGCCTCAGATTAAGAAGAAGCCCTCCACCAGCGAAATTATCGACTGGATCCAGGCCCTCCGGCATGGCGGCGTGGATGTGGGCCGCATTGTCAAGGAGGTGCCCTACCTGGGGGTGCTGCTGAAAAAGAACGAGGACATCGACATGCTGCGGCGGCAGTGGCGGTGAGCCATGTTTGAGGATTTTCTATACCTGCTCCGGGGGCATGGGCTGAAGGTCTCCCCCACCGAGTGGATGGCCCTTGCCGAGGCCCTGGACCAGAACCTCCACGAGGCCAGCTTTACCGGCTTTTACCACCTGTGCCGCTGCCTGCTGGTGAAGAGCGAGG
>CANDCW010000054.1 GCA_947383275.1 uncultured Bacillota bacterium | reverse complement strand
ATTTGCCGGAAATGGAAGGAACATTTCTGCGTGGACGAAATCACATTCTTTTGCTAAACGCAAGGGATATCAAGGGATATAGAATTTTAGAGACGAAGCGGGAACAGAACGGTTCCGCTTCGTCTCGCTTTTTGGAGGAACAGCACAATGAAGAAATATTTTGACTACTTAGACGCACTGCGGGAATCCGGCGTCACCAATATGTACGGCGCGGTGCCCTACCTTCAGCAGGAGTTCCCGGAGCTGAGCTATGACCACGCCCAAGCTGTCTACATCCTGCGGGAGTGGATGGCGCACCGTCAGAAGGGTGGGGATGCGTAATGCGCGGGCCCTACCGCACCATTGAGGACGTCCTGCGCTCCCCCTGGGCCGCCATAGAGCGGCCCGGGGAGGGGCCGGGCACAGACCGGGTACTGCACTCCACCCGACTGGAAGACAGCATTTACGCCGACCTGCGGGAGGGCGACACCGGTTTGGAGCAAACCGAGCAGGAGGCGGCAAAAAAGCTGCCCTCCTTCCCGGCCTTGTCCCGGGACGTGTTCCAGTCCTTCTACTCCCTGATGCCCCGGAAAATCGGGGACGGGGAGCTGTCCGTGGCGGCCCGGAAATTCAACGCGCCCATTTTGGAGCATATCACCCAAAGCGGGGACTATCCCACACTGAAGTCGGTGTGTGAGGGCCGGGAGCTGCCCGCCTACGAGGCGGCATCCGAGTTCGTGGCCCGCACCGCCGGGGAGCTGGACAGCCTGCTTTCCAACATCGGCGGGGAGAAGAACGCGCTGAACACCCTGGAAAAGCTGGAGCAGGGGGAACGGCAGGCACAAAAAGAACTGGCGGAGCTGTTGGAGCGGATGCAGGCCATGAAGGACTGCGGCCAGGACTTGGAGCAGTCCGTGGTAGACGCCGCCAACAAGGTGGAGAGCAAACGCCGCCAGGTGGAGGCCGTGGGTAAGCTGGTGGACGCCAACGCCGCTAAAAGCAGGAACGATGTGGCCGAGCTGGTGTCCCTGGCTGTAACCGCCGCCGCTGAAAAGGCGGATGAGGTGCGGAATATCATCGGGGCCTGGAGCGACGACCCCGGCAATTTGGAAAAGAACGAGGCAAACGCCGATCTGCTGGCCCTGGTGCGCAAAAGCCAGGTTCTGCGGGATATCGCCAAGTACCTGGGCAGTTTTCGGGAAATCTTCGCCCAGGGCAAGCGCAACGGCTACGCCTATGGCCGGGGCGAGAAATATGCCCTGGCGCTGGGCCACGACCTGTCCCGCGCCCTCACCTCCGAGCTGGCCATGCTGGCCTCGCCTCAGACGGTGCCGCTGTTCCTGCGCAAGTACCAGCGGGGGCAGATCAAGCAGTACCAGCGCCGGGAGCCCATCTACAAGGGCATGGGGGACATCATCTGCTGCCTGGATGAATCCGACTCCACCGAGGGCGATCCTGCCGGATGGGGGAAAGCTGTGGCACTCACCCTGCTGGGGATCGCGGCAGACAGCGGGCGGAGCTTCGCCCTCATTCACTTTTCCAGGTTGGGAAGGTTCCAAACCGATCTGTTCCGGCCTGGAGCGTATACCATGGCGGATAAGCTGTGCGCCGCGGAAACCTTTTTGGGCGGCGGCACCAATTTCCAGACGCCGATGAACGAGGCCCTGCGGCTGATGGAGGCAGAGGGCTTTGAAAACGCTGACATTGTATTTGTCACAGACGGCGAATGTGAGCTGCCGGATCAGTACTTGGAGCAGCTTCGCGCGGAACAGACCGCCCGGCGGTTCACCGTCACCGGGGTGCTGCTGGACAAGGGCACGCCGGGGATGGCGTTCAGCCTGAAGCAATTCTGCCAGAACATCTACCGCACCAGCGAGCTGCTGGGGGATGAGATCGTGCGGGAATTGGTGGGCAAGCGAGTATAAATCAGGCTATAAAACAAGGCGACGCAAACAGGGGGCAATGGCATTGGGTTGCCATTGTCCCCTGCTTTTTTACGCAATCAGTAGGATACGCTTCCGTTAAACTTCTCGTTTACCACATAGCAGGCCGTGCGGTCCTCCGGCTTGACAGACAGCCTCAAATCGGTGATCGATATTTTATTCGTGTTTGGCCTGAACCCAGTCCACCGGCATCCCATTGACCTCCAGCCCCTCCCCGGCAGGGATGAGCAGATACTTCTTCCCGTCGATGATCCGTGTCTCCACCAGATAGCTCTGCTCCGGCGGCACGGCGATGGTCACATCGGCGGCCTTGACCTCAAACCGCTTGCTGTCGATGAGGTTGGCGGGGCTGAGCGCCGCCCCTTCTCCGAACAGCTCCCCGCACTTCTCGCAGAATGCGGTAATCTGCGGTTCCTCTGCACCGCAGTCCCGGAGGATGGCCGCCACGTCCTTGGCGGTAACGGCCAGGGGCTCCGGGTCTTTGGTCTCCCGGTGCTCCTCAATCTTGGCGGTCAGCCGCTCATGGACGGCCTGCACCACCTCCAGGCCGCAGGCCCCCTCCAGCCCCTCCCGCAGGGCGGTCTGGAACGCCTCCCTCTGTTCTCCGGCGGACATGGGCGGTTCGGTGTGGAAGATGGCGTCCAAAAACTCCTGGTGCAGCTCGTCCGGCTTGCGGGCGTAGGTGAGAGCATTGTAGATATTGGCCGCCCGGTCGTCAAAGGCCGGGAACAGGAAGCCCAGCTCCGGCGGGGAGACGATCTGACTGGGGGCGCAGTTGTGGAACTCATTTTCGCCCGCGCAGTAGCTCAGCTCCAGTTTGCCGTCCTTCACCGGGCACACACAGCACACAATGTAGGAGAACACCGTGTCGCCCTCATCCGCGCGATCCTCGCCGTCTTTGCCTCGGTGGGGCACATCGTAGGCGTCGTGGGCCAGCAGGATCAGATAATTGCTCTCTCCCATGTCCAGGCTGTCGATGACCGTCTGATAGAATTCCTGCCGCACCTCGCCGTCCTTCAGCCGGGAGTCCCGCAGAGCCATGAGGCGGCGGTGCTCATCGCTGTCCGCCACCTGCTGGGTGGAGAACACGATGTCGATGAGGTTCCGGCCCAGGGCCCCGGACAGGGTCTTTTTCAGCAGGGCTAAGTATTTCTCCGCCTCCTCCTCGGGCATCCGGTCCAAGGACTCGTCCAGGTAGGAGACGATCTCCTTTTGACTGTTCACATAGCAGCCGTAAATGCGGCCGATGGCGTTTTTGCCCAGCCGGAAGCGGCGCTTCAGCTCGCTGATCTCTTTCTGATTCATGGTGACCTCGCAGTTTCAAATGTATTTTGCGCGGCGGTGGAAATTCTGGACCGCGCAATCAAAGCAGACGTCTTATTATAGGGAGAAGCGGCAAAACTTACAAGTCCTGCCCCAGAATTGGGGCTTCAACTTCTAAAATGTCCTCAATGGGGATGGCGGTGCCGTCTGTGAGGATAACCCGACCCTCCAATGGGTCGATTTTTTTGATCGTACCCACGGCATCCACATAGGTCCCGCCGTCTTTTTTCCCATCGGGCAGAAAATATGTGAATATGGCTTCTCCGCCTGTCTCACACAGATACCGCAGCTTTTCATCCAGCACGGCCTTTTCGTCCTCGGTGAGCTCTATTCGTTCCCCGGTGACACGGGCCGTCTCCCGGATGGCCGAACCGAAGCCGGAAAGGGCCTGAAAGGGCGAAAACTGAGCCGCCCGGTCTATCATACGCATACGGGGATGCCTGGGCGAGGTGGGATGAGGCAGGTGGATGATGTCGTCATAAGCTCCCATTTCTAAGCCTTGTGCCCTCCAATACGACTATTGCGGTCGGCTGCGGTAGCGCCGTCGATCAGGTTCGTTCCCTTCAAAATGGCGTTCTTGCCGTACTTGCTCTTGATACCCAGCATGGTCTCCTGGAGCTTCCGCTCCTTCGCCAGCTCTGCCTCCTGGGCTTTTCTTTCGGCCTGTGCGGCGGCATAGTCGGTAAACAAATCCATCTGTTCCATGGCTGGCTCATGTGACACAGCGCTTTCGTCCGTCACCTGATTGGCGGTGAGATTCATGCGCCGGATCAGCAGATCCTTGTCCACGATGCGGTCATACAGCTCCAAAATCGCCGCCGTGATACGCTTGGAAGAGGCGGTGCGTTCCTCCAGGTTGGCGGTGCCGTGGGCGTGCTTGGGGACCTGCCGCCCGTAACGGTCTGTCTTGACCTCGCCGTGGTACTGCTTCCGGCGCTGAGAATCGCGCAGGTTGTCAATGTCATAGCCCACGGTGAGGGTGAGCTGATCTGTCACCAGTCTCTGGCTCACCAGCTCCAGAGCCAGTTGATCCGCCATCTCCCAGGCCACCATCCGGGCCTTATCAAAGGTGTAGGGGCAGGTGAGCACCTGGCCGGAGCCCACGCTTTTCGTCTCGGGTTTGTACGCCTTGATATCCGCCATGGTCGCCGGCTCATATCCCCAAGCGTGGTCGATCAAGAGCTCCGCGTTCACGCCGAACATTTTATAGAGCAATTCCTCGTTGTAGTAATCAGTGGATTTTCCGATGGAGCACCGGGCGATATCCCCCATGGTGTACAGCCCCTGGGCCTCCAGCTTTTTGGCGTAGCCCGGACCCACCCGCCAGAAGTCGGTGAGAGGCCGGTGGTCCCACAGCAGGCGGCGGTAGCTCATCTCATCCATCGCCGCAACGCGTACACCGCTTTTGTCCGGCTTGGTGTGCTTGGCCCAGATATCCATGGCCACCTTTGCCAGATACAAGTTCGCGCCGATGCCCGCCGTGGCAGTGATGCCGGTGGTGTCCAACACGTCCAGCACGATCTTCCGGGCCAGCTCCCGGGGAGTGAGCTTGTAGGTGGGCAGGTAGTTGGTCACGTCCATCAGCACTTCGTCGATGGAGTATGCGGAAATGTCAGAAGGAGCCACATACTTCAGATAGACATTATAAATCTTCGTGCTCCATTCGATATAGTGAGCCATCCTAGGAGGGACCACCAGATAATCCAGGGCCAGCTCCGGGTGGGCCTTCACGTCCGGGTCATGCCAGGAGGAGCCGGTGAGCTGCCGCTTTGGAGCCTTCTGCTGCCGTTGGGCGTTCACCTCCGCCACCTTCTGTACCACCTCAAACAGACGCGCCCGCCCGGAGATGCCGTAGGCCTTCAGGGAGGGGGTGACCGCCAGACAGATGGTTTTATCTGTACGGCTCTTGTCCGCCACCACGAGATTGGTGGTGAGAGGGTCAAGGCTGCGTTCCACGCACTCGACGGAAGCGTAAAAGCTGCGTAGATCGATGGCCATATACACCCTGTCCTTCATATCTGGATCACCTCCTGTCTCAGCGTCCCTCAAGCGGTCTTTATTATACACCAAGGAAACCGAACTGTCCATATGTTCGATTAAAAATAGGTGGAACCCCTCCAACTATCCGCCCGGGCCCCGGCATGGTACAATGAGCCTGTATTTCAGGGCGGAGTAAGTTAGGGCGGAGTAAGCGAGGGAGGAACGGCGATGAAAGGGGTGAAGTCTGCCCTCCGCCGGACCGAAACGGCCTGGAAGAACAAAATATCAAGGACAAGAAGACTGTGAGTTGCCCCTGCGGGGCGGTTCACGGTCCTTTTTTGTCCCCAAAAACGAGAGGAGCAAAAATCATGAGTGAGCAGAGCGGATTCCCCTTTGGTGAAGTGTCCGACGGTGCCGGCTTGGATATCGACGCCATCTTCGGCGGCGCGTCCGGCGGTTCCGGCAGCGTAAACCCCTTTGAGTCGGCGTTGACCCAGCAGCCCGCGCCCATCCCGCAGGAGGCACCTCAGACAATAGCGCCCCAACCCGTACCCCAGGCGGTTCAGCAGCCCGCGCCGTCTGTGTTCCAGAACGTCCAGCCCATTCCGCCCGCCCCGGTCCCGGCGGCGCAGCCCGCTCCGGCCCCCGCGCCTGCGGCGGCCCCGGCAGCCCAGCCCCCATTGGATATCGACCCCCTGGCCGCCGCTATGGCGGAGCAGGAGGCCAAGACTGAACAGAAAGCGGCCAAGTCCCTGTTTGAGAAGGCCCCGGTGTTTCTCTACGGCAGCGCCCGGGAGGACATCGCCGACCCCGGCATGACCTTTGAGGAGCTTCGCATCGCCAAGTCGGAGGACTTCCCTGAGCTGGCCGAGGGCAAGAAGGTGTCCTGGACGGTGGAGTACGGCAAGACCGTCAAGCCCATCGCAGACCCCAAGGGCACCACCATCGCCTCCGTCAAGAAAGAGATCGAGCTGTCCAAGGCGTTCCTGGACAACCTCAAAAAGGCCAAGAACAAGAACCCGGACTGCCTGGTGAAGCCCCGTGTCACCGCCCAGAGCAAGGGCATCGCCGCCTATAAGGGCGTGTTCGCCTCATTGGAGGAGGCCCGGGCGTCGGACAAGGCCATCTGCACCATCCCCGGCGCGGACGGCAGGGTGTACGAGCTGCGCAAAAACGAGCTGGGCGAATTCATCGCTCCCAAAGACTGCGTGATCGACCTGGAATCGGTCAGGGCCGGGTTTACCCCGGCCCTCCCGCTGGTTCCCATGGAGCTGCTGGCCCAGATCATTTCCTTCTTTCGGTGCTGCATGACCGGCCCCGAGGAATTTGAGGCACTGGCCCACATCCTCTGGGACAAGCAGGAGCAGGAATTTGTGGTGCGCGTCCCTGAGCAGACGGTGACCAAAGCCCACATCGACGCCGAGCTGAGCCGGGACGATCTGCCGGAGGAACGCTACCTCCACTATATCGACATCCACAGCCACAACAGCATGGAGGCCAAGTTCTCCTCTGTGGATGACAACGATGAGCGGGCCACCCGGATCTACATCGTGGTGGGACGACTGGACAAGTTTTTCCCGGATATCACGGTGCGGATGTCCTGCGGCGGCACCTATCTGACGCTGCCCCCGGGGTGCGTGCTGGAAAGCTTTGGCGCGGTGTTTCCCGCCGAGTGGCGCACTCAGGTGAAGCTGCTGCGCAGAAGCGTCCCGCCGGTGCTGCGTCCCATGACCGGGACGCCGGGGGAGAAACTCTGGGAGGCTCGCCAATGAAGTTTTCTATGACCCGCCCGGTGAAGATCGTCATGCTGGGCGCGGGCGGCACAGGAGGCCACATCGCGCCCCACCTGTACCGGCTGCTGTACTCCCTGCGCCGCCCGGTGCGGTTCATCCTCTGCGACGGCGACGTGGTGGAGGAAAAGAACCTGGTGCGGCAGAACTTTACCCCCGCCGATCTGGGGGAGAACAAGGCCAAAGTGCTGGCGGAGCGGTATTCCGCCGTGTTCGGCCTGGAGACGGAATATGTACCCTCCTTCGTGGAGGATGAGGATCAGCTTGGCTCCCTGCTGGAACCGGGCTATCTTTGGATGCGCCAGCCCGGCCACGCTTACAACGTGCGGGTATCGGAGCTGGTGATCCTCATCGGCGCGGTGGACAACAACAAATCCCGGCAGCTGTGCCACCGGATGTTCTACCGGGCCACAGAGCTGATTTACATTGACAGCGGCAACGGAGAGTTCACCGGCCAGGTGGTGTGCGGCGTGCGCCGGGGCGGCAAAACCTATTACCCACCCATCGGCATCGTCTATCCGGACGTGCTGGTGGAGACGGACAAGTTCCCCACGGAGCTGTCCTGCGCCGAGGCGTCGGTGTCAGCCCCCCAGAGTATGGCGGCCAACATCACGGCGGCCACCATTGTGGTGGACATGGTCTACAACATTTTGGCCACGGGCAGCAGCACCGTACGGAAAGTAACCTTTTCCACTCAGACTGTCAACGTGCGGCCTGAGCTGCAAAAAACAAGTACAAGGAGGAAACAAGCGGCATGAGAACAAGAGTAGACGCGAAAGCGTTCATCCAGGCACTGGACAGGGTGAGCGGCCTGATCCGCAAATCGGCCATCCCCGTCCTGAACGCCGTGCTGGTTCGGTTCGAGGAGGACCGCTGTACCCTGACCTCCACCAACATAGAAGCCTACCTGTCCGCGGTGCTGCCCGCCCAGGGGGACGCCTTTGCCTTTTTGCTGGACCGCCCCCGCGAGACCGCCCGGGCCTTCCGGCAGTTTGAGGGCGAATTGGCCCTGGAGCAGACGGAAACAGGGGAAGGCGACCGGCGGCGGATCAAGCTGGTTCTGTCCTGCGGGCCCCGTTCCGCGGAGCTGCACCCGTTTCTGCCCGAGGATTTTCCCCGGTATCCGATCTGGGAAGCGAAGGACAGCTTCACCGCCAACGCCGCCCGGCTGTACGCCCGCGTGGAGCGGGTGAAATACGCTGTGGGGATTCCTCGTAAAGAGGAGGCCAGGGCCTGCGTGGTCAGCGTGCAGTTCAGCGGGAACCGCGTCTACGCTTTGGACGGCTGCCGCATGGCATGGGATACCGACCCGGAGCTGGATGTGCCCCGGCCCTTTATGGCAGCCCCAGACGCGCTGGAGCATTTGAAGCTGTTCGGGGATCAGGCGGTCTCCGTCCGGCTGGGGGAGCGGTACGCCGAGGTGGCCGATGGCGTGACGTCGCTGCTGTTCCGTCTGCCGGAGGGCGAGCTGTTCAAGCTGGACAGCGCCATCCCGGAGCGGTATCAGGTGGAAGCCCAGGTGTCCCCAGCGGAGTTCCTGGCCGAGCTGAAGTATCTGAAGCGATCCCTGCGGGGAAATCGCGCCCACATGGTGCGCTTCAGCGGCGGCAACCTGCTGGCCGAATCCGCGGGAGAGCGGTACGCCACTAAAATCTCGGCCACCGGGTGCGACGGCGTAGAATTTGGGTTCAACCTGGACTACATGGCGGACGCCCTGGAGCAGTTTGGCAAGGAACCATCTGTGAAAATGAAAGTAAGCGCCGGTTCCCTTGGCCCGATCATCTTTGAGGCCGATGGCCGGAACGACCACGCCATGGTGCTGCCTGTGCGGCTGAAAGAAGCCAGCAGGGCCGCGTAAAAAGGAGAAAACTATGGATTTCAAAGAATTTAACAGGCTCTACCGCAAGGATACTATCTCGTTTTTGATCGCCCTGAACCTGTACCTGGGCTACGGAAGCACCGTACTCAGGGCGGGCTCCAGGGAGGATCTTTCCGGGGCGGCGGCCCTGGAGATCTCAAGCCTGTTCGCGGAAGAAAAGCGGGATCACATCATCGAAACGGCGCGGAAGCTGGCCGAGATGGAGCCCAACGATTTGATCCCGTACATCTCCCAGTGCGGCATCCGTGCCGGGGCCAGCAGCTCGGATGAGCCTGGCGTCTGCCCGGTGTGCGGCGGCAGGATCAGGTACGACCACCAAGGCTCCTCGGAGTGGAACTTCATCCTGACCTGGCAGTGCCTGGACTGTCAGGCCACCGGCGAGGAGAACCACCACCTGGTGTTTGACGCCCACTATAACCTGCATGAGAAGAACGGGGATCCCATTCCCCGGAGATATCAGAAATAGGAGGAGAGCGCACAATGAAAACCGTTTATATCCCCACCGGGACAGAAGTTTCCCATATGAACCTAGCCACCGGGCATTTGGTGGTAGACGGCAGCCTGACCATCACCGGCACGCTCAAGGCCAAAACCATCGGAGGCCGGGGCTTCGTGGAGGCGGGCACTGTGTCCGCCGACGGCATCCAGGTGGATGATCTGAAGGCGGTCAGCGTCACCTGCCGGCGGCTGTACGCAAAGCGGGCGGAGGCGTCCCAGATCTTCGCGTCGGAGGGCATTGACGTGTCCTGTTTCCTGGGCGCGGACCGGGTAGTGACGCCCAAGCTGACCGTGGCTCTCAGCGACATCGACGAGGTGACGGTGGATGAGACTGTCCACCTGCCGCCGAAAAAGCGGAGCCTGCTCCGCTTCTGGCTGGCGTCCGCCTTGCGGTCGCTGTTGATCAGGCTCACCGCAGATGACGGGAGCCAGGTAATCGACGCGGAGTATAAGCCCGCAGATGAGCACAAAAATGTATACCAAATCGGAGCCCAGCGCAATGGGTCCGATTTGGAGAGGAGGAGTGGCGAGACAAATGAGCGTTCGGCGTAGCCGGAAGCAAAGGATGTGAAGCCTATGACAACGAGGCTGCGGGCGAACCAAGGGACAGGGAGCGGCCGCTTCCTGTCCTCCCATTACATCGAGGAGGTCAAGAAAATGTCCCACAAATCACAGGAAAGGAATATGCGCAGGCTGGCCGGGCTGCTGGGCCAGGAGCTGAGCTATATCTGGGGCGGGAAAGAGAGCGGCCCCAACGGCGCGAAGAAGCAATTTTTGAATACGGGCCGGACATTCCTCCGGGCGCTGGGCAAAGACCTGGGCCTGCGGGACGCCGAGGCGCACTCTAATCCCGGCGGCATCGCCGTGCCTGGGGACTGCTCCCTGATCGGGATGTGGCAGACCAACGGGCTGTATGTCCATCTGTCCCAGCCCTGCTGCGACCGGGAGCGGGTGCTGCTCTACCGCACCGTCCGCCACAGCAAAGACTACACCGGCGGGCGGAATCTGTATCTCACCCGCCGGGATCTGGCGGAGATGAGCTATCCCGACCTGCTGTTCCTTCTGGCGTCGGTGCGGGAGGAGGGCGCCCATGAGCGGGCAGCCTGACGTATCTCAGGCCGGACAGCGCAGCTATGCCCTGGAGAGGCTGCGGGGGCTTCAAAGTGAAGTCCCCCAGCTCACCCAGGCCATGGTGCTGTGCCGGGCCAGGGTGGAGCAGCACCGAAACACCGACCTTGCCGCCGCCCGGGACGAGTACAATGATTTGCAAAATGCCCGGAAGCGGCTCGCTGAGGCGTTGGGCGAGGTCCAGCTTTTGCTGATGGAGGTGGAGGAATACCATCTGGCCGCCAACGCGGGACAGCTGAAGGAGGGCCTGCTGGGCTTTGACCTGCTGAGCAATACCTACCGCCCGGTATACGACGCGCTGAACGGCTTTGCCGCCCGGCTTCCCGTGGACGGAACTACCAACGCCCAAGTGGTGGGGCGGCTGATGAACAACATTAAAATGGGCTATTACCCCACCGACCCGGACAACATCTCGCTGATTTTGAAGGGCGTCCAGTTCCCGGAGGGTGTCACCACCAACCTGCTGGACCCCTGCTGCGGCTGCGGAAAGGCTCTGCGGCAGATGGCCGACGGGAACAACTGCTACACCTACGGCGTGGAGCTGGACGGGGCCCGGGCCGATGAGGCACAGACCCGGCTCCATCGGGTGGGCTTCGGCAGCTTCTTTTTCAGCCAGGTCAGCGCCAACGCCTTTCATCTGCTGTTTCTCAACCCGCCCTACCTGTCCGTCCTCAATGAGAGCGGCGGCCGGGCGCGGCACGAGAAGCGGTTCCTCATCGAAAGTCTGGGCACGCTTGCCCTGGGCGGGCTGCTGGTGTATGTGATCCCCTATTACCGGCTCACGCCGGATATTTGCCGGGTACTGACGGACAATTTTGAAAACCTGAGCCTGTGGCGGTTTACCGATGCCGAGTTCAAAAAGTTCAAGCAGGCGGCCATCCTGGGCACTCGAAAAAAACGGGATGTTGTTCCCCAGGATACCCAATGGCTGGAGTGGTTTTCCACCCATCCCGGTTCCATTCCCTGCCTCACGGAATTGCCCGAGGGGCGCTACGCGCTCCCAGCCAAACCGCTGGAGGTAAAGACCTTCCGGGGTGAGAAGTTCAACAAGAAGGAGCTGGAGCGGCAGCTGGGCCGTTCGGACAGCTTCCAGCGGATGATGGCCCGCAGCGAGCTGGACAGCGGGGTGAAGCGCCCGCCGCTGCCCCTGTCCATCAGCCAGATCGGTCTGATCGGCGGCTCGGGGTTGATTAACGGCCTGATCGAGTGTGACACGCCCCACGTCATCAAGGGACGGATTGTGAAGGTGACCCGGAACGAGACGGAGGAGCAGTTTGACGCCAAGGGGCGGCACACTGGCGCTGAGCTCCACGAGACCATTACCAACAAAATGATATTCAACATCTTGACGCCCAACGGCTTCAAGGCGCTGACGTAGAGGAGAATTTTTATGAGTGTTATTACTGTGAATCCCCGGTTCAACCCGGGCAGGCTGATGATCACCCGCAACGCAAAGAACGCGCTCCCCCGCAGAGAGGTGGACGCCGCCATCAACCGTCACCTGAGCGGGGACTGGGGCGATGTGTGCCAGTCCGATTGGCAGCGCAACGAGCAGGCGCTGCGCGATGGCGACAGGCTGTTGTCTGTCTACCAGACCCAGGCCGGCGAGAAGTTCTGGATCATCACGGAATCGGACCGTTCCACCACCACCGTCCTGCTCCCCAGCGACTGTTGAGGGGGTGGGCGCGTGAGTATGAAGCTGAACCTGAAACTGCTGTCCACCCGGTTTTCCCAGGCGAAGGAGCAGCTGTATGTGCCGGATGACGGCGTCAACCCCTATCTGCTGGAGCATATTCTGCGCCCCAATCTAGAGGGGGAGTTTCTCCGCCTGGGGGACATCGACTTTGACGCTTTTGAAGCGGACGACGTGCCCGCGCTGGAGGAGTATTACGACAGGCTGTATAAAACGTCGCAGAATCTCGCCCAGTTCGCGCAGACTGTGGCCCGGGTTCCGCCCGCCCCCAAGGCGGCGCGCGTGTTTTGCTGAGGTGCCGCCATGGAGGATCTGAGTTCTTACTTTTTCCATATGCTGTACCTGGCGAAAACGGTTCATGACAATCCAAGATTGAAAAAAGGGTGGCCGTCGTTTAACAGCATTCCCCTGGATGAAGACGCGTTTTATGAGCTGTCCATGGAATTGGCTGTGTCGATCTTTGAAGATACCAGCAGCTACTATAACGAGGAATCGGGTATAGAGACCTGGGTGCTGTCCGATCCCATGGTAGACCGCTTCTGTGAGCTGTGCGCACGGCTTGAAACGGAAAAAGGGCTGGAGGAGGGGATCAACCCCTACCGCCGAAACGCCGAGCAGGTGATCCACGAGGGTTTCCGTCTGAACAGCTACAGCTATGACTACGGCTGGCGGCTGTCCGCCGGTGATCGGGGACGCTGGTGTGTCCTGTTTTTCTCGAACGAGGAGTTTTATGGGCTGGAGGAACTGCCCATGGCATTTATGGAAATCCTGGACGGGTTTCAAGAGCTGAACCGGCAGCTGGAAGCGGTGCTGGGTCTGAACAAGATCGTCCCCATCTACTCGATGCCAAACGAATGGAAGGAGGCTGCGTGATGCGGCCAGAATTTGATATGACCATCCACATCAGCACCGAGCGCGGCGAGGTGGTGGTGGAGCAGCAAAAAGCGGGCGGCGTCACCACCCATAAAAACATCACGCCCCAGGCCCTGTGCGACTGCTTCCTCACCAGCCGTTATGATGATGAACGCCGCCCTACCGGGCTGCTGCCCGAGGGCTGCATCGCGGTGGTGATGGAGAAGAAGTACGTCACCTATTTCATGCGCTATCCGGAGCTGTACGCGGACATCACCTACTATGACACCGAGTACCGGGATTTCCCGCTGCCCCGGCTAGTGTTCGGCTTCCAGTATATGCCCCAGGAGGGCAAGGTGGCCGGATGCCGGGTCTGCGTGGCGAAGGATGAGCGGCGGCTGACGCCGGACACGCCCACTTACCGTTACCCATTTTCCAACGTGCATGGGAACAACAGCATCTGCACTGGGAACAACGCCCTGCCCATCTACAGGGACCCCGCCCGGCTGCACACGCTGATGGGCTATCTTCTGCGCCTGCCCAACAACAACGACCTCTATTCCAGGGACAACAACCGGCTCCATGCCGAGTACCGCGACCTCTTAGAGCAGATGAAGGGGAAAACGCCGTCCCACTATTACACCGATGTGCTGGTGCCGGACGGCGGAACACTGAGAGACTTTTTGGACGCGAGGTGAACACAGTGAAAGAAAAAGACCCGAGACAGATCCAGGCGGAGCTGGCCATGCCCTTCGCGCCGGAGGATTTAGAATGGCGGCTGCAAAAGGTGATCGAGGCAAGGGAACTGGGCATTGCCGTCCCCTACGTTACCAACCGGGCCATCATGGGCCGGCTGGATGACGTGGTGGGGGCGGAGAACTGGTACAACGAGTTCAAGCCCTGGCACGGCGCCGGCGGAAAAGAAGCCCAGTTGTGCGGCATCTCCATCCGTTATGGAGAGGGCTTCATCACCAAATGGGACGGCGCTGAGAATTCGGACATCGAGCCTGTGAAGGGCGGTCTGTCCGACAGCATGAAGCGAGCCGCCGTCCAGTGGGGCATCGGCCGGGTGCTGTATAACATGGATGTGGTCTTTGTGGACGTGGAAAAGCGGGGCAAGACCTGGTACATGAAAAAGGACCAGCAGGAGCGTTTGGACTACGCCTATCTCAAGATGTTGGGCAAGCTGAACCTCACTCCGGCCCCGGCCGGCGGTCTGCGGCCCCAGGCGGAGACGGAGGGCGGCGGCGAAGGCCCGGCGGGACAGGCCAAGCCGGCTGAAACATCCGGCGGTAAGACCGAAGGGATGCCTGCGGGCGGAAGCAAACCGGAGGGCATCACCTACATTATCCGCCATGCCCGGATCAACAAGGGCATGAATTCCAGCAGCACCCAGCTGAAGCTGGAGTCCTCCCAGGGGGACAAGCTGGAAGCCTTTGTGCGCGGAGAGCATCCCGAGCTGGCCGTGGGCGTTGTTTTAGCCAACGCAAAGCTGGAAAAGCGGCAGAAGGATACCGTGGTCTACTATATGCTGGAGGAGTTCAAAATCGCGGAGACACAGCCCCAGGCGGCGTAGAGAGGAGCGGAACATGGAGAAAATCCAAAGCTTTCAGATCACCGACATGACCATCGCCGGGTTCAAATCCTATGTGGAGCCTACGAACCTGGTGTTCGGCAATCCTACAGTCATCACCGGCGGCAACGGACGGGGCAAAACCAGCATCGCAGACGCCATCGCCTTCGTAGTCACCGGCCTCCCCTTTTTCGGGGAGCGGGGCATCGACCGGCTGCACAACGAGGTTCAGCCCGATGTGTCCATCACCATGAGCTTTGTGGATGAAACGGGCACGGCCCATGTGCTCACCCGCACCCGGCACAAAAACCGCATGACCATCCTCTATGACAGCTGCGAGATCCGCCAGATGGATCTCACCGAACTGTTTGGAGAGAAGGACGTATTCCTGTCCATCTTTAACCCTCTCTACTTCATCGAGGAGCTGGGGGAGGATGGCAAAAACCTGCTGGAGCGGCACCTGCCCCTGATTTCCCATGAGGCGGTGCTGGCCCAGCTCTCCGACGCCACCCGGGCGGCCCTGGAGCATGAGCAGCTTCTCTCGCCGGACACCTACCTGAAGAAAAAGCGGGCGGACATCCGGGAGCTGGAGGAGACCATCATCTACCTCCAGGGTCAGAAGGATCTGGCGGACAGCCAGGCCCAGGACTGGAGCAGGACTGTAGAGGGCCTGTCCGCCCGCCGCGACACCCTTATCAGGACGGTGGAATCCCTGGAGGCCAAGCGGTTCGGCGGCTTGGACGCCAAGGCCATGGAGCAGCGGCTGGTGGAGCTCAGCGCCCGCTACGACGAAGCGGCCCGGGACGGCTCGCCCCTGGACGCGGAAATTTTGGAAGTAGAGCGGAAGCTGGCCGCCCGGAGGGCGGAGCAATACCAGTCCCCCTACACCCAGGCCGTGGCCGAGGCCAACGCCCGGCTGGCGGAGCTGGCCGAGCGGTTCAACCGGGACAAGCAGGCGTTCCACGCCTGTGTCCCCGGCGCGCCCTGCCCCACCTGCCGCCGCCTCATTACTGAGGAGGCCCTGCCGGAAATCCGGGCCGCTCTGGAACAGTCCTCAAAGGCGGCCATCGCCGCCGGACAGGAGCAGCGGGCCCAGCTCAATGAGCTGACGGAGAACGACGCCAAGGCCAGGGCGGTCTTTGAGCAGTTCCAGGCCGATGATGTAGCCAAGCTGGAAGGGCAGCTGGCCGGCCTTCGGGCCCAAAAGACGGAGGACAGCCCCGCGGACGATCTGCGCTCCCAGATCCAGCAGCTTACTTCTGATTTGGAGTACGGAAATCTCTCTGAGGCGGAGTACGCTCAGTTGAAGGAGTGCCGGGAGGAACTACGGGAGTGCGTCGCCGATTTGAAGGCGGCCCAGGCCGCGGCGGAGCAGAGGCCGGAGGACTTTGACGGAAAGATCAAAGCCGCCCAGGACAAGATCACGGCGCTGAAAAAGCTGATCGCCGACGTTGCCATCTATGTGAGCGAACGGGCAAAGCTGACCTTCTCGGCGCTGAAAATGAACCGAGTGGAGATCTCCCTCTACGACGTGGTAAAGTCCACCGGGGAGCGGAAAGACGTGTTCAAGTTTACCTACGGCGGGCGGCGCTATGACCGGCTTTCCCTGTCCGAGAAGATCCGGGCGGGGATGGAGGTGTCCGAGCTGATGAAGCGGCTCACCGGGCGCAATTACCCGGTGTTCGTGGACAACATGGAGTCGGTGGATGACCTGAACAACGTGCGGCCCACCGGGCAGGTCATCATGGCCAAATGCGTCAGCGGCGCGCCGCTGGCGGTGCGGCCTGTGCGGCCCATCAACCTGGCCCAGCGGCAGGCGGCGTAGGAGGTGAGTCCGTCTGGCCGTGAAGCAATACGAAAAAATCCCCATCGTGGACGCGGCCAGACGGTGCGGCATTGCTTTGGACTCCCGGACATTGAAACACCGGGAGGTGGAGGCCACCTGCCCCTTCTGCCACGACCACGGACCGGGGAAGTACCATCTCAGCCTGAACACCGCCACCGACCAGTACCGCTGCCACCTGTGCGGCGCCCATGGCAACAGCGTGACGCTGTACGCCCGGCTCATGGGCGTGACCAACCGGGAGGCATACCAGGCGCTGAAACAGGAGGGCAAGGTCTACCCCATGTCCAGGCGGGAAGCATCCCCATCGGACGCCGAACGCCAGCCCTTGCCCCTGGAACAGCGGCATGAGGCGTACACCGCCATGCTGGACCACCTGACGCTGCTGGATAAGCACCGGGAAAACCTGCTGGAGCGGGGGCTGTCTGAGGAGCGCATCCAGGCAAATCAGTACCGAAGTATGCCGGAAACGGAGGCGGGGCGGCGGCTTTTGGCCGCCCTGCTCCGCTCCTGTGGCCATGAGCTGCTGGGGCTGCCGGGGTTCCGTACTTACTATGGCGATTGGACGATCACCGGCCCAAAGGGCTTCTTGATCCCTGTCCGCAACAAAAACGGGCTGATCCAGGGCATGAAGATCCGCCTGGACGACGCGGACAAGCCAAACCGAAAATACCGCTGGCTGTCCAGCCGGGATCTGCCCAACGGCACGCGCAGCTATTCCTACATCCATGTCACCGGCGACACCACCCAAAAGCGGGCCTTCCTCACGGAGGGCCCGCTAAAGGGGGACGTGGCCAGCTACCTGGCCCATGACGCGCTGTTTGTGTGCGTGGGCGGGGTAAATGCCATCCGCGGGCTGAAGAAAACGCTGATGGGATTGGGCGTCTCCCGGGTGGTGGAGGCCATGGATATGGACCAAATGACCAACCCAGATGTCCGCAATGCCGTGCTGGCGATGCGGAGGGAAGTGCAGGCCATCAAGGGCCTAAAATACACGAAATACACATGGGACCCGGCGTACAAGGGGATCGATGATTACCTTCTCAGTCGGGTAGAGGCCATGTGAAAAAACAGGAGGGCAAGTATGGATAACGTATTTGATATGCACGATTTTATTGGCACGTCCCAGGGCGACGAGGCCCATATGCTGGGCAAGTTTCTCTATTTCTCCCTGGCGAACCTGCTGGTGGACAAAGAGGATCTGTCCAAGCTGTGCGAGGACATGGGCATCCCCTACGCCGGCGGCACCCGGCTGTCCGTGGGGGACGCGTTCCGCTCCGCCACCGGCGACATCCGGGAGCGCATCCCGGTGACGGCCATGGGGGAGACCAATATCTACCTGGCCTACTGCCGGGACAATAAACGCACCAGCGCCGATATTTTATCCCGGGAGCTGGTGAAGGAGACGCTGAACCAGCGTACCAACAACTACGAAAAGCTGGCGAACATCAGCTATGATAAGAAAGACGGCGTGT
>CANDCW010000053.1 GCA_947383275.1 uncultured Bacillota bacterium | reverse complement strand
CTTCTACGAGATCGACCGGGAGATCTGGCCCGACATCCTGGAGGTGGAGAAGATGATCCGCAGCGGCGAGCTGCTGGACATCGTCAAGGAATACATCCCCGACTTCCAGTAATTTGTGAAGCTAAACGTTTTACGGGCCGACCCGTCAGGCAATATCACCCTCTTTGTCCTGGACCCGGTCCCCATTGGGGACCGGGCGGGCGTTGCCGGCCGTCTCATGTCCCTGCCGGGGCTTGACGCGGAGCAGGTTGGATTTGTCTGTCCCCCAATCCTGGGCGGGCAGAGCCGGATAGAAATGGCCGGCGGGGAATTCTGCGGCAACGCCACCCGGGCTTTTGGCATGTATATAGCCAAGAAGCTGGGCGGCCCTTCCCAAGTACTGGTGGAGGTCAGCGGCTGCGGCGGTCTGGTCGCCGTGGACGCCGACTTGTCCCGCGGTGCCGCCCGGGCTCAGATGCCCCTGCCCCGATCCGTTGTCCACGTTCAGGCGGACGGCCATCCCGGCGTTCTCGTGGACCTGGGCGGCATTGTCCACCTCGTGGTGGAGGATGTCCCTCCGAGCCTGGAGTTTTTTTATAACGTCGAACCTCTGCTGCGAAATATTCCCGGCCCGGACGCCTACGGCGTCATTTTTCTGGACCCCCTTAAAAACACCATGACCCCGCTTGTCAAGGTGCCCGCTGCCGGCACGCTGGTGTGGGAGGGCAGCTGCGGCTCCGGTTCCCTGGCCGCCGCGGCCGCCCAGAGCCAAACTGCTTCGGACGGCGTCTTTGTCCGAAATTACATCCAGCCCGCCGGCGTCATTCAGGCCACTGTCACCCGCCGGGGCGGCAAGCTGTCATCCGCCTATATCGGAGGCCCGGTTACCTTAGCCTCCCCTATAGCTGCCGAACTCTAACCCTTTAAGCAAGGAGGGCGATTTTGTTATGCCTCGTATTCGAAATGACCGTAACGAATCCATTGACCAGCTGTTTCAGGCCATTTTGTCCCTTCAGGATGTGGATGAGTGCTACCGTTTCTTCGGCGACCTCCTCACCGTGCAGGAGCTGGCCGCGTTCGCCCAGCGGCTTCAGGTAGCGCAAATGCTCTCCAGCGGGAAGACCTACGAGGCGATCCGAGCCGAAATTGCCACCAGCAGTTCTACCATCACCCGGGTAAACACTGAGCTCCGCTACGGCTCCGGGGGCTACCGGATGGTACTGGAGCGCCTGAAGGAGAGCCCCGCCCCCAAGCGGCGGGAGTGAGCGGCATAGCGGCGCCCGGAGTGGTTCCGGGCGCTGTTTTTGTCCATTTTCCCCACTGCCGCGCTCTTTTTCTCTCCGCGCCCTTGACGGTATCCCACCAAAAGATGTAAAATATCTTGTTATTTACTGAGACAGAATTGCAAGAGGAGACGAGAAAATGGCGGGCTTCGACAATGAAAAATATTTGGTGACCCAATCCCGGCACATACAAGACCGCATCGCCCAATTTGGCGGAAAGCTGTACCTGGAGTTTGGCGGCAAGCTCTTTGACGACTACCACGCGTCCCGGGTGCTCCCCGGCTTTGAACCGGACAGCAAGCTGCGCATGCTGGAGCAGCTGAGGGATAAAGCGGAAATCATTATTGCCATCAACGCCGGCGACATTGAAAAGAACAAGGTCCGGGGCGACCTGGGTATCACCTACGACAGCGACGTACTCCGCCTCATTGACCAGTTCCGGGGCCGCGGGCTGTACGTGGGCAGCGTGGTCGTCACCCGCTTCACCGGCCAGCCCGCCGCCGACGCCTTCCAGGTCCGCCTGGAGCAGCTGGGCCTGAAGGTCTACCGCCACTATCCCATTGAGGGCTACCCCCACAACATCGGGAAAATCGTTAGCGACGAGGGGTTTGGGAGGAACGAGTACATTGAGACCTCCCATCCCCTAGTGGTGGTTACCGCCCCCGGTCCGGGCAGCGGCAAGATGGCCACCTGCCTCTCCCAGCTCTACCACGAACACAAGCGGGACGTGGTGGCCGGCTACGCCAAGTTTGAGACCTTCCCCATCTGGAATTTGCCGTTAAAGCACCCGGTCAACCTGGCCTACGAGGCCGCCACCGCCGACCTGGACGACGTGAACATGATCGACCCCTTCCACCTTCAGGCCTACGGCGAGACCACCGTCAACTACAACCGGGACGTGGAGGTTTTTCCGGTTCTGGCCGCGATTTTTGAACGGATCACCGGTTCCTGCCCCTATCAGTCCCCCACCGACATGGGCGTCAACATGGCCGGAAACTGTATTGTTGACGACGGCGCCTGCCGCCAGGCCGCCATGCAGGAGATTGTCCGCCGGTACTACGACGCCCTGTGCGAGCGCCGCCAGGGCAAGGGGACCGATTCCGCCGTGTACAAGCTGGAGCTGCTGATGCAGCAGGCCGGGATTACAACGGAAATCCGCCCGGTCGCGGCCCGTGCCAACGGCTTGGCCGAAGCCACCGGCGAACCTGCCATGGTGATTCAGCTTGCCGGCGGCGCGCTGGTCAGCGGAAAAACCTCCGAGCTTATGGGCTGCTCCGCCGCCGCGCTGCTCAATGCCCTGAAGGCGCTGTCCGGAGCCGGCGGGCACGGCGTCCACCTCATTGCCCAGTCCGCCATTGAGCCGATTCAGACCGTCAAGGTGAAATATTTGGGCTCCGCCAACCCCCGCCTGCACAGCGACGAGGTGCTCATTGCCCTGGCCTCCTCCGCCAATCAGGAGCCCAAGGCCGCCAAAGCCCTGGAGCAGCTGGCCGCCCTCAAGGGCTGTCAGGCCCACTGTTCGGTGATTCTCTCTCCGGCGGACGCCAACACCTACAAAAAGCTGGGCATCCAGCTCACCTGCGAGCCGAAATACCAGACCAACCAGCTGTACCACCGGTGAAAATCAACAGAGACTGCCCACATTCCAGCGGGCAGTCCCTATTTTCCTTCTGCATGAAATTCTTCCAGCAGGCGGTCCACCATTGCCTGGAACAAAAACGTATCCACGGTTTTGCCTGCTTTTTCCGCGCCCCTGTCCAGGGCCCGCAGCATGTCCTGCCACAGCCCGGACCGGCGCTTTTCCGACATCACGGCCGCTGTGATGACCCCTGCAATCAGGTCATCTTCCACGGTATAGGAAATTTTTGACTCCATCATCAGCATTCCAATCATTATATAATATTCATTGGGATATTTTTAATTATAGCACCCTATAATAATAAGTCAAGAACAAACATGGGTGTTGATGAGAATGAGGGAAATATTATCTGAACGTTTGCGTGATTGCAGGAAGAACGGCAATTATACACAAAGGGATGTTTCTATCTACTGCGATATAACAGAACACGCTTATCAGAACTATGAAACGGGCAGGCAGGAGCCAAAGCTGTCCATCATCATGAGAATCGCGGAATTTTACAAGGTCTCCATCGACTATCTGGTGGGCCTGACGGACGATCCGACCCCTTATTCAAGAAAGCAGTAAGAGCTCCGGCCGCTGGCCGGAGCTCTTAGCATGTCGGGTTTATTTGAACCGCACCGCTGTGCCGTAGGCAATGACCTCCGCGGCCCCCTGCATCACGGCGGAGGAGCCGTAGCGGATATTGACCACCGCGTCGGCCCCCATACCCTCGGCCTCGTCCACCATGCGCTTGACGGCGATCTGACGGGCCTCGTTGAGCATCTCGGTGTAGCCGGTGATCTCGCCGCCCACCAGGGTCTTCATGCCGGCCATAAAGTCCTTGCCGAAGTTCTTGGACTGGACCACGGTGCCCTTGGCCATGCCCAGCACCTCAAATTCCTTCCCGGGGATGTAGTCGATGTTTACCAGCAGCATATTATTTTCCTCCTTATGCAATGTTACAGAATATGTATCTTCCAGAGCGTCCAGCTCCTGGAACCGTTTTTTCAGCGCCCACAGGGCGGGAACCATCAGGGCGGCGCTTTTCTTTAATATTTCCGCGCTTCATCCAGCTCTCCCTTCTCAATCTCCCGTACCCGCTGCCACAGGGCGGCGAAGGTAAAGGGGAGGGTTATCAAATCGGCCGCGGCCAGGAAGAGCATCAGCCCGCTCAGCCACTCCGGAGGCCCCAGGGTTCTCAGGTGGAGCAGCGCTCCCACCGTCAGCAGCTGAAGCAGGGTGTTCAGGACTGTGGAACGCACCACAGCCCGTTTTTCCCCCTGGCGGTCAAACTTAGTATTTTTTGGCTTCGTCCTCCTCGCCTCCCTTCACTTCCTTCCACCGCTGCATCAGCGCCACCACCACGCCGATCCCCACCGCCGCAATGGCCCCGATGTAGAACAGCATGACTCCAAACGCCGCGCCCAGTTCCCCCAGGAAAGGAATTATCGGGCCCAGCGCCTGAATCAGCGCAGCCAGCATCAGCAGCATAAAGCCCACCACCAGCACCGTTACAATCACGCCGCCCACCATTCCGTGGCCTTTTTTGTCAGTAGTTTTTCGCATCGTCTTCCTCTCCCTTCTGAATTTCCTTGATTCTCTGGAACAGGGCCAGCAGCACTCCCAGGATGATGACCCCGGGGATAGCCACCAGCACCAGCAGCAGGGCCATGGGCGGGGCATCGGCGGAGTCCACTGTAAACTCCCACACCATCAGCACAATCAGCGCGGCCATCAGGGCTGTGGTGAGCAAAGCCATAACCACGGCCCCTGCGTATCGGACAGGCTTGGCGTCGTGCTTCTGCTTGTCCTGGAATGTGGTGCCAGCCTGCTCCAGCCGCTCCATCTCCTCCAGCAGGAGGTTGGCGTCCAGAGTGTCCAGCCGCTCCTCCCGGTCCTTCAGGGACTGGCACAGCTGAATGGACTGTTCCAGGCTGTGCCGCTCCCGCTCCAGGGTCACCAGGTGGCGGCGCATCCCGTCGGCCACGGTCCCCCCGGCCTGCATCCTGCGGATCTCCTCCAGGGGCACGCCCAGCTTGCGCATGAGCTTGACCTGCCGCAGAATCGCTACCTCCTCTTTGCCGTAGTCCCGGTAGCCGTTGGCGCTGTCCCGCCGGGGAGACAGCAGCCCTTGTTCCTCGTAAAAGCGGATGTTCTTCTTGGTGATGCCCACCTGAGCCTCCACCTCGTTTATTTTCACGGGGTCCTCCCCCCTTTCTGATGCTACTTTACACCTTCCACAGGGGGGAAAGTCAAGTACTTATTTGAAAAAATATCAGGTTCCGCCAGGGGGAGAGTTGATTTCTTCCACGGCCAGCCGCGCCCCGTCCACCCGGAACTTCACCTCCAGGCCGGCGAACGCCATACCGTAGACCCGGCCGGGGTCATCCTGATATTGGGGCCTGGGGTCCTGAGCCAGAACGGCCAAAAGAGCGGCGCGCTTGCCCTCCGGAACGGTCTGCAGCAGTTCCCAGGGACAGTCCACCGCCAGGTCCGCCCCCTTGGGCCGGGACGCAAAGCCGCCCACGGCCTCCGGCTTGCAGTCGGCGTAGGGGAGGTAGGGCTTGATGTCGTAGATGGGGGTCCCGTCCATCAGGTCGGCGCCCGCCACCACCAGAACAGGACCCAGCTCCCGCTCCTGCCGCACCTCCACCAGGCGCACGCAGGACAGCCCGATGGGGTTGGGCCGGAAGGGGGATCGGGTGGCAAACACCCCCAGCCGCCTGTTGCCCCCCAGTCGGGGCGGCCGGACGGTAGGGGACCATCCCTTCCTCCGGACTTGGGAGAACTCCCAGATTAGCCAGAGGTGGGAAAACCCGTCAATCCCCCGCAGGGCGCTGAGGTCCCGGTAGCCAGGCTCGAAAACCACTGTGGCCATAAGCTCCTCCACCAGACCGCTCTGCCGGGGGATTCCAAATTTTTCCGAAAAATCGCTTTGGATGCGGGCGATTGGGGTAAACTCCATAAAAATCCCTCCTGCGCTCCATTATACCGGAATAAGCAGTTTTTGTCCACGAAACTGCCGGGCAAATATGATTTGCTTGTGCGCCGGAGGCAGCTGTGGTAAGATAGCGGCAGAACAGGAGGGCCTTCGCCATGTATGATATTGCCAACAACATCAGAAATCTCCGAAAGAACAGGGGACTGTCCCAGGAGCAGTTTGCGCAGAAGCTCCATGTCACCCGCCAGACCGTGTCCGCCTGGGAGCGGGGCGTGGCCCGGCCTGGCTAGGGAACAACAATGAAGTATGGATACTCCGCGGCCAAATCTTTCTGGCCATGCTGGTCATGGGCTGTACCTGCTCCCTAAAGGATGACATCAAAAACCGGGATTACTACGCCCAACTGGAGCGGGAACAGCTGGAGCGGGAGGACAAGTAAAAGCGGGGGCCTGCGGCCCCCGCCCTCCTCACCGGACAACAATATTTTCCGAAATCTCGCTCAGCGCCTGGGCGGCCTCCATATCAAACCGGCCGCTGCGGGCCAGGTCAGACAGGGAGATCATCCCCACCAGTCTGCCTGCGTCCACCACTGGCAGGCGGCGCACCTGATGCAGCGCCATAAGCCGGGTGGCCTCCCGGCAGTCGTCCCCGGGGGAGACCGTGGCGCAGGAGCGGGTCATGATATCCCGCACCGGCGTCTGGGAGGGGTCCTCCTCGGCGGCCACGCACCGCAGAACAATGTCCCGGTCCGTCACTACTCCCCGCAGCCGCCGGTCGCCCCCGCACACCGGCAGCGCCCCCACGTTGTGCCGGCTGAGAAGCCGCGCCGCCAGCGCTGCGGAGGAGGCTGGCTCCACCGTTACTGCGCTGGGATTCATCAAATCCTTCACCTGCATAAAAACCACCCCTTCTGTAAAAATTGGCTTGCAGCCAGTTTGCCCAAAGGGGCGGTCTTTTATACGGCGCTAAGAAATCCTGGAGAAAAAGCGGAACGCCAAAGGGCGTTCCGCTCTTTTTCAGATCATCAGCGAGCAAACCAGCTCCGTGTACTCCGCCGGGTCCTCCAGGGGCAGGTCGGCCAGGAGCAGGGCCTGGGCATAGAGCAGCTTGGAATACTTGGCAACGGTGTCCTTGTCCCCAGTCTCCACCGCCTTCTTCAGGGCGGCAAAGGGGGCGGCATCCGCGTTGAGCTCCAGCACCCGCTCCGCCTTCATCGGCTGGCCTCCCTCCACCTTGCGCATATACCGCTCCATCTCAATGGAGACCGGCCCGTCGGCGGACAGGCAGCAGGCGCCCGACTTGAGGATGGAAGAGACGCGGACCTCCTTTACCTGTCCGCCCAGTGCCTCCTTCACGGCCTCCAGCACGGATTTCCCGGCCTCAGCCTTCTCCTGGTTGGCTTTCTTCTCCTCCTCAGTCTGGGGGAGGGCGTCCTCCTCAGTAGCGGATTTGAACTTTTTGCCGTCAATCTCCGCCAGGGCCTTCATCACGAAGTCATCCACGTCCTCCGTGCAGTAGAGGATCTCATAGCCCTTGTCCAAAATGCGCTCCACCTGGGGCAGCTTGGCAATCTTCTCCACGCTCTCGCCACAGGCATAGTAGTAGAAGGGCTGGTCCTCGGGCATTCGGTCTTTGTAGGCGGCCAGGGTGGTGTTCTTCTCCTCCTTGGAGGACCAGAACAGCAGCAGGTCCTGGAGCACATCCTTGTGGGTGCCGTAGTCGGACACCACGCCGTATTTCAGCTGGGTGCCGAACGCGGCCCAGAACTTCTCGTACTTCTCCCGGTCCTCCTTCTGCATGGCAAGCAGCTCGCCTTTGATTTTCTTTTCCAGGGCGGAAGCGATCACCTTCAGCTGCCGGGTGTGCTGGAGGACTTCACGGCTGATATTCAGGGAGAAGTCGGCGGAGTCCACCACGCCCTTGACAAAGCGGAAGTGGTCAGGGAGCAGGTCGGCGCACTTGTCCATGATAAGAACTCCGGAGGAGTAGAGCTGCAGGCCCTTCTGGTACTCCCGGGTGTAGAAATCGTAGGGAGTCTTCTCCGGGATATAAAGCATGGCCTTGTAGGTCACCGCGCCCTCGGCGCTGGTATGGATCACAGCGAGGGGGTCCTGCCAGTCGTTGAACTTCTCCTTGTAGAAGGCGTTGTACTCCTCGGAGGTCACCTTAGACTTCTGCCGCTGCCACAGGGGGACCATGGAGTTCAAGGTCTTCCATTCCTTCACCGTCTCCCACTCGGGCTTGTAGTCCTCGGGGGCGTCCTCGGGCTTGTCCTTCATCCGGTAGTCCTCCACCTCCATAACAATGGGGTAGCGGATGTAGTCGGAGTACTTTTTAATCAACTCTTGTAATGTGCGGGTCTCTAAATACTGGTCGTAGTTTTCCTCATCGGCATTGGCCTTGATGTGCATCACCACATCGGTGCCGGGGGCGTCCTTCTCACACTGGGTGACCGTGTAGCCGTCGGCCCCGTCGGACTGCCACATCCACGCCTCCTCGCTGCCCCAAGCCCTGGAGACAACCGTCACATGGTCGGCCACCATAAAAGCGGAGTAAAAGCCCACGCCGAACTGGCCAATGACATCAATCTTGTCCGCCGCCTTGTCATCCTCCGCCAGGCCGGCCTTAAACTGTCCGGAACCGCTGCGGGCGATGGTGCCCAGGTTTAATTCCAGGTCCTCCTTGCTCATACCGATGCCATTGTCGGATACGGTGAGGGTCCGCATCTCCTGATCAGGGACGATGGTAATCTTCAGGTCCTTGGTCTTTACCGTCACACCGTCGTCGGTGAGCGACTTGTAGGCCAGCTTGTCCTCCGCGTCGCTGGCGTTGGAGATCAGCTCCCGAAGGAATATCTCTTTGTGGGTGTAAATGGAGTTGACCATCAGGTCCAGCAGCCGTTTGGATTCCGCTTTAAATTGCTTTTTTGCCATAATTTCGATTCCTCCGTGTATATTAATTTTATTTGATTACAATATGGTTAGCACTCCATTCAGCCGAGTGCTAACCATATTGTAGCGCAGTCCTCTTCAAAAAGCAATAGGATTCATAATTTATTTACATTTTGATTTTACTTGACGAAATACCCGCCAAACGGTATGATTTGAAGAGATAACAAAGGAGGGGTTACTTATGACCTATCAGGAAATTTTAGAGGCCGCCCGCACCTGCAGCGGCCCATATTGTAAAGCCTGTCCGGTTTGCAATGGCCGGGCCTGCAAAAACACCATGCCCGGTCCGGGCTCCAAGGGCACCGGAACCGTGGCCGCCCGAAACTACGACGCCTGGCAGGACGTGTGCCTGAACATGGATACCATCTGCGAAAACGGCCCGGTGGACACCCGCTTCACGCTCTTCGGCCAGACCTACGATCTGCCCGTTTTTGCCGGTCCTGTGGGGGCGGTCAAGCTCCACTACGGCGACAAGTTTACGGATTTGGAGTATAACGACATCCTGGTCCCCGCCTGCGCCCAGGCGGGCATCGCCGCCTTTACCGGCGATGGCTCCGACCCCGCCGTCTTTGCCGCCGCCTCCAAGGTAATCGGTGCCAATAGCGGCAAGGGCATCCCCACCGTGAAGCCCTGGGACCGGGACACCCTCTTTGCCAAGCTGGACCAGGGTAAGGCGTCAGGCGCCCAGATGTTCGCCATGGATATCGACGCCGCCGGCCTGCCCTTCCTCAAGGGCCTGACCCCCCCCGCCGGTTCCAAAACCGTGGCGGAGCTGCGGGAGATTATCGAGTACGCCGGGGTCCCTTTCATCCTTAAAGGCATTATGACCGTCAACGGGGCCCGGAAGGCCCTGGAGGCCGGGGCGGCTGGCATTGTGGTCTCCAACCATGGCGGGCGCGTCCAGGACGGGGTCCCCGCCACCGCCGAGGTACTGCCCGCCATCGCTGAGGCCGTCAAGGGCCAGCTGGTGGTCATGGTGGACGGCGGCATCCGCACCGGCGTGGACGTATGCAAGGCCCTGGCCCTGGGAGCTGATGCCTGCATCCTGGCCCGGCCCTATGTCACCGCCATCTACGGCGGCGGGGCCGAGGGCGTCAAGGTCCTCACTGGCAAATTGAAGGGCGAGCTGGCCGACGCCATGGCAATGTGCGGCGTCCATAGTCTACCAGAAATTTCCAGATCCATGATCTTTTAAGCGGAGCCGCCCACGGGCGGCTCTTTTTTCTTTTTGCCGCAGCAATTCCCCCCTCTCATGCGTCTATATAGATGAAAGGAGGTGGCCCCTATGTCCCACACATCCAACCGGCCGGTGGATTGGGAAGCGCTCGTCACACAAAACGAAAACCGCTTGTACCGGGCCGCTTTGGCCATCCTGGGCGACCCCCATGAGGCGGAAGACGCTGTTCAGGACGCCTTTGTCCGCTTTCTGGAACGCGCCCCCAAGGGCCTGGAGTGCTCCGGGGCCTGGCTGATGCGGGTGCTGGTGAATAGCTGCAAAAGCCGCCTAAGGCTGGCCTGGCGGCGGGTTGGGCCGCTGCCCGAGTCGCTGCCCACTCCCGGCCCGGAAGAGCGTCAGGAGCTGGAAGAGCTGCTTTCCCTCCCTCCGGAGGACCGGGCTGTGATTCATCTGCACTACTACGCAGGATACAGCACCGATGAAATCGCCCAAATGCTGGGCCAGCGTCCGGGGACCGTCCGTTCCCGCCTCTCCCGGGCCAGGGGGAAGCTCCGCAAGCTGTTGGAGTAAGCTACAAAAAGGAGTTTTTTATGAGATATTATCGTTCGTATATGGACCGTCAGGAAATTTCCCGAGAGACCCACGCCAAGCTGCTGGAGCTGAAGGCCCCCAGGCGGACCGCCCGCCCCTGGGCAAAATGCGGGGCCCTGGCCGCCTGCGCCGCCCTAGTCCTCGGCGTGGGGGTGTGGAAGCTCTCTCCCGCGCCAGCCCCGGCGCCGGCCCAGTCCGGCAGCCAGCTCACACTGGATGGCTCCTCTGTCCCGGAGGACCGCCCCCTTCCCTCGGGAACTGTCGCGCTGGGGGACTGGGAGACCGGCTTTGTGGTCGGCGATTCCAGCGCCACAGAGAAGCTGACGTTTCCCATGATCCCCGGCATCGACTATCGGGACCGGACCGGCATCCCTGACATGGCCCTCTCCCGGGCCTACGCACCGGGGTCCTTTTTTGTGGACCTGACCAAGGAGGATATCCAAACCATTTTCTGGGGCCCCGAGGGCAAACCCCAGGCGGACCACCCCAAAACAGAACAGGGCGACCTGCCCTGGACGCTCTTCTGGGACGGCTATTTCGTCCATGGCTCCGCCTGGTACGACGGCCAGGGCCAGCTCACCGAGCTGACCGTCTACGGCGAAAAGGGCCGGGCCGAATTCGAGTTGGAGCTGCGCCTGGGCGACCTGCCCTTCAACTGTTGCGTAGACATGAACCGGGGGGATGAGCTGAGCGAGTTTAACGGCGTGGAGGTGGCCGGCTGGAGCCAGGTCTACGACCGGAACGGCGACGGCGAGACCGACTACATCTGCGGCAGCGAGTTCATGACGCAGAATAACATCGGCGTCCGCTTCGTAAACCAGAACAGCCTGATGCAGGCGGAGTACAGCGGAGGGGAGAATTTGGACCTGGGCGGCTCCCAGACCTTCAACGCCCTATTTGTCCGCCAGGCCCTGACCGGCGGGCTGTATCTGGACCACCTGAAAACTGCGGAACACATCCCCGCCTGGCGGGAGGAGGAATTCTCCACCCTGGCCCAGGCCCGGCAGGAGGCGGAGTTCGCCCCCTATCTGCCCGCGTCGGAACCGGAGGGCTACAGCTCTTACACCGGAAATAAGGAGTTTTACGGCCGTCTCAGCTATCAGGAGGGGATCCAGAATATGCTCTTTGTCCGCTGGAGTCGGGGGTACGACAACGTGGAGGTAGCCGTCTACCGGGACGGCTGCTACACCTGCAACCCGGTTGATCCGGACAACCCGGCCAGCTACGACCTGCGGCTGTATGAGATTCCCTGGTGTGACAGCGTGCCCGAGGAGTACCGTGAGACGGTGGACCACCCCGCCTTCCGGGCGGAGGATATGTCCCTGGCCATTGTGGAGGCCCGGGGCCGGGAGCACGACACCGGCGGCATGACCTACTCCTTCGATGTCATCCACCCCGGCGGGGTTGTAGTGTCCTACCGCTGTGACGGCCTCACTGCCGCCCAGGTATGGGAAATGGTGTGCGAAACCCTATAAAGAAGCAGCACTTCCGCCTGCTGTTTCGGGCAGGCGGAAGTGTTGACATAATTCTGAACTTTTTATGAATTGACGCAATTAACCCTTGCCGAAGCAGGTCGAACCGAGTATACTGAGGGGGAATCATTTTTGGGGAGGGACCCCCTTTGGAAGAGAGATACATGAATGTACGCCGCCGGCGCTCAGACTATCGGGACGACCCTTCCCCTCGCCGCATGGCGACCCGGCGGTCCGCGCCCTCCCGTCAGGCTCCCAAACCCAAGCGCCGGAGCGCCGCGGCTTCGGTGGCCTCTGGATTTTATAAGGCGCTGGTCATTATCTCCGCCCTTATCGTGGCAGTTTACATCGGTTTTAGCCTGATGATTAAGCCCCCGGAGCAGGAACAGCCGCCTCAGCCTCCTAAAAACCAGGCCGGGAATTCCCTGGGACCCAACTTCGGAACGAGCTCCGATACCACCAATACAGTGGACCCGGCTGTTCCGGCGGAGCCCATTTTGAATCGCCGGGACGGGGTCTACAACATCCTCTTGGCCGCCACCGACAAGGACGGTACACGGACAGACACCATGATGGTCATGTGCTACGACACAGTGAAGCAGACCGTGGGGGTTGTCTCTGTCCCCCGGGACACCATCACCGCCAGAGAGAGCGGACACCCCAAGCTGGCCTACGGCAAGGGAGGCGTGGAGCAGCGGGTAGAGGACATCTCCCAAATGTTGGGCATCCCCATTGATGGCTACATCAAGGTAAATATCAAGGGCTTCATCACCCTGGTGGACTACCTTGGGGGCATTGATTTCTATGTCCCCTGCAACATGAACTACGACGACCCCATTCAGGACCTGCACATCCACTACAAAAAGGGCCAGCAGAAGCTGGGCGGCCAGCAGGCCATGGAGGTAGCCCGGTTCCGGAAGGACAACCCGGATGAAAACGGCAAATCCACCGGCTACTCTGACGTGGGCCGCACCGACACCCAGCAGAAGCTGCTGATCGCCCTGGCCAAGAAGGTGCTTTCCTGGGACAGCCTTACCAAAATCAACGGCTTTGTAGAGATTTTCAACAAGAATGTGAGCACCGACCTGACCCTGGACAATATGATGTACTTTGCCAGCCAGGCCATCAATCTGGACCTCTCCTCCTCTGTGGAGACAGCCACTCTCCCCGGCCGTGGAGACGGGGTGTACCGCGGTTATAAATGGTGTTTTGAGCTGGATCCAGAGGGGACCTTGGATGCAGTGAACCGTTTCATCAACCCCTACGACCGGGACTTGACCCTGGAGGACATGAATCTGGCCAAAGCGACACATTATATCCAGGGATAAGGCACTGCAAATTTGAACAAAGACAAAGGCAGGCGCATGATGTAAATATCATGCGCCTGCCTTTGTCTGCATTGGAGCAGGTGAAGGGAATCGAACCCTCGTGTTCAGCTTGGGAAGCTGACATTCTGCCATTGAACTACACCTGCATATACCTTGAGTTCTTTTTTACTATACCACACCCTGGACCGGTTTGCAAGAGAAAATTTAGAAAAAGCGAAGCGAGCCAAACGTGAAGCCAAAGTGAGTGGAAAGGAGGCACGCCGCCGGCGCACCTCCTTTCCATCGTCTCTCAGATGATAAACTGATCCAGGTAGCGCTTGGAGAGCCGAATGGATTTGAGAATATCCTCCTGGCTGCCCTCAAACGCCTTGTCCTCCACCTCGATGACTGCGTCGCCACTGTAGCGGATGTCGTTCAGCGCAGAAATAAACTGTCCCCAATCCACATCGCCCAGACCGGGGAGTTTGGGCGACATATAATCCAAGGGATAGGCCATAACACCGCACTCGGCCAGCTTCTCAGGGTAGAGCTTAATATCCTTAAAGTGAACATGGAACAGCCGGTCTTTAAAGTCGTAAATGGTCTTGATATAGTCCATCCTCTGCCAGACGTAATGGCTGGGGTCGAAGTTCAGACCGAAGTTCGGGGATGGGATCAGCTCAAACAGCCTCCTATAGATGGCCGGGGAGCGCATCAGGTTTTGTCCGTTGGGCCACTGGTCCTGGCCAAAGAGCATGGGGCAGTTCTCAATGGCCACTTTCACGCCCTGTTCCTCCGCAAGCTTGATAATGGGGGGCCAGATCTCCTGGAACAACTTGATATTTTCCTCCACAGACTTATATTGGTCGCAGCCGATGAAGGTAGTTACCATATTTACGCCAAGCTTGGCGGAGGCCCGGATCAGCGTCTCCAGGTGGGCGATGGCGGCAGACCGCTTTTCCAGGTCCGGGTCCATCGTGTTGGGGTAGTAGGCCAGGGACGAGATATGAATCCCTTTATCGGACGCATAGTCCAGCACATGCTTGGCGTAGCCATCATCCTCCAAAACCCGCCCAGCGTCAATATGGGAGACCCCGGCATACCGGCGCTCCGCCTTTCCTGTGGGCCAGCATGCCACCTCCAAGCACTGGAAGTCTAACCCGGCTGCGATATCGACAGCCTCCTCATACGTCCAGCCGTCCAAAATAGCGGTCAGCAAACCAAACTGAATCACGAAACCACGCTCCCTTTCCATTATTTGTACGTTTAGCCTAAATGTAAAACAAGTTTTTGTCAAGCAGAAACGCAACATTCATCAAAACGCACAAAAGCAGCGTCTCAGTTTGCCAAATTACACAAAGTTAAGAAATTGCATAAAAGTTATTTGACAGCCCGGGGGTAAAACTGTTATTATATACATACGCAGAAATGTAATGGATTACATTATGCGGCATGTCAAGGGGGTGGTTCGCTATGGTAACCATCGGGCAGGTCGCCCAACGCGCCGGGGTGTCTGTCGCCACCGTATCCCGGACGCTGAACAATAGCCCGGCTGTCAAACCCGCCACCGCACAGCGGGTGCGCCAGGCCATTGACGCGCTGCACTATGTCCCCAACCAGTCTGCCCGGAACCTGCGGCGCAACGAGAGCCGGGTTATTCTGGCCTTGGCCCCCAACTTTTCCAACCCCTACTACTCCCGCATCCTCACCGGCATCGGCGACCGTGCCTGGGAGCTGGAATACAGCGTGCTGGTATGCAACACCCTGGGCCACGCCAACAGTGAACCCCGGTTCCTGAAGATGCTGGAGAGCCACCGGGCCGATGGGGCTATCCTGCTGGGCTGCCATTGGGACTATGGCTGGCTGGCCCGCTTCTCTCAGCAGTCCCATATTGTTCAGTGCTGCGAATACGTTCCTGATCTGGACTGCCCCTCGGTATCCATTGACAATTACGCCGCCACCCAGGAGATCATCGAATATCTCCAGCAGCTGGGCCACACCCGCATCGCCATGCTGGGGGCAGACAACCAGTATATTTCCACCCGCCTGCGCCGTCAGGCGTATCTGGACGCCATGGGCCGGAAAAACCTGGAGGTTCGGTCGGAGTGGTACCGCCTGGCCGACGCCGATTATTCCTTCGCCTCCGGCCAGGCTGCGGCGCGGGCTCTGCTGGCTGTGGAGCCCAGGCCCACCGCCATCTTTTGCACGTCGGACATTCTGGCCCTCAGTGTGATCTCGGCGGCGCAGGAGCTGGGATTGGAGGTTCCCGGCGGCCTGACCGTCACCGGCTTTGACGATGTGGACTACACCACCATGGTCCATCCCCATCTGACCACTGTAGCCCAGCCCTGCCACGAGATGGGGCTGAGGAGCGTGGACCTGCTGCTGGCCGGGCTCCAAAAGGAGAAGCCGGCCTCCTCCGAGCGCACATTCCTCCCCCACTGCCTGATGAAGCGGGAATCGTCCGCCCCGCCCCAAAGTACAAAAACGAATTGATGCGGAAGGAGAAATTGATATGTTAAACATTGGTGTTTTAGGCTGCGGCAAAATCGCCCAGGTGCGCCACATCCCCGAGTATGCTGCCAACAAAGGCGCGAAGCTGATTGGCTTCTATGACGCCGATGCCCAGCGCACGGAGGAAATCGCCGCCAAGTGCTGCGGCAGGGCCTATGCCTCCGCCGGAGAGCTGCTGGCCGACCCCGCTATCGACGCGGTGTCTGTCTGCGTGGCCAACCACGCCCACGCGGAGCTGTCCATCGCCGCCCTGAAGGCCGGCAAGCATGTGCTGTGCGAAAAACCCATGGCCGTTACGCTGGCGGAGTGCGAGGCCATGCTGGAAGAGGCGGAAAAGGCGGGCAAGCGGCTGCTCATCGGCCAGAACCAACGTCTGGCCAAGGCCCACGTCAAGGCCAAGGAGCTGCTGGCGGCCGGCGAAATCGGCCGGGTGGTCACCTTCCGCACTACCTTTGGCCACGGTGGGCCGGAGACCTGGTCCATCACTCCCGGCAGCAACACCTGGTTCTTTGACAAAAAGCGGGCCGCTATGGGGGCCATGGCCGACCTGGGCATCCACAAAACCGACATGCTGCGCTTCATTCTGGGTCAGGACATCGTCCGCACCACCGCCCGGCTGCTCACGCTGGACAAGTGCGGCGCGGACGGCCATCTGATCGGCGTGGACGACAACGCCATCTGCATCTACGAGACCTCGGCCGGCGCTTTCGGCACCATGACCGCCAGCTGGACCTACTACGGCGCGGAGGACAACTCCACCATTTTCTACGGGACAGAGGGCATCATGCGCATCTATGACGACCCGGTCCACACTATCACGGTCATTCCCAAGGAGGGCGTGGCCAAGCACTACGACCTGGAGAAGATTCAGACCAACGACGACCAGACGGCCTCCGGGGTGATTGACGAGTTTGTCGAGGCGGTCGCTCAGAACCGGCCCAGCGTTCTGGATGCCGGCGACGTAACCCGGTCCATGAAGGCGGTCTTTGCTTCCATCCGCTCCTCGGAGGAGGGCTGTCCGGTGGATGTGGAGCTGTAACCCGTACCTCTTAACCCGTTAATAGCCGCGCCAGCGGTTGTTATAAATTTTTATTGTATGGAGGAAGCACAATGAAAAAGATCATAGCACTGGCTCTGGCCCTTTCCATGTCCGTGGCCCTTGTGGCCTGCGGCGGAGGCGGAGGCAGCACCCCGCCCGCCAACAGCTCCAACGGCTCCAACAAGCCCGCCGCGTCCACGCCCGCCCCCGCCGGCAACGACGGCAAGAACACCTTATATGTCCTGGGCCCCACCCCTGACCACGGCTGGACCGCTCAGGCCGGCGCGTACGCCCAGGCCAAGTGCGACGAAATTACCGCCGCCGGCCAGTACAAGGCCGTGTACATGCCCGCCTCCTCCGGCGAGGAGCAGGTGGACCAGTGCAATACCATTATCGCCAACGGCGACGCGGTAGAGGTGGTCATGATGGCCCTGGACGACTCTGCCCAGGCCGGCCAGGAGGCGCTTTACGCCGAGGGCATCCCCTTCATCTCCTTCGACCGGATTATTGAGGCCACCGAGAAGTACGCCATCCTCAACGCCTCCGGCGACAACTGGCAGTGCGGCGCCGGTATCGCCTACTGGCTCCAGAAGAACGGCATGCAGCCCGGCGACACCGTGGTCGTCCTCTACGGCGACAATGGCACCGTCTGCTCCCGCCGCCAGGAGGGCTTCGAGCAGTTCCTGCGGGGCGAGATCGAGTATCAGGACAAGGAGACCGGCAACTACAAGACCACCGAGACCTGGACCCAGGATCAGCTGGACGCCGTCTTTAGCGGCTACACCGTAGTGTGCAACTGGTCCGCCGACGGCGCTTACAACTACGTGGAGCAGAAGTTTGACGAGATCGTGGCCGCTGCCAAGGCCAACGGCGGCAAGCTGTACATCTACTCTATGGACGATGAAATGACTTTCGGCGTGCTCAACTACCTGGAGGCTGGCGCATCCCCCGCTACCCTGGCCGATCTGGAGGCTATGGATGTATACATTTCCGCCATCGGCGGCATGCAGGAGCTCTACGACGTGATGGCCGGCACCGACGACCAGTCCGCCCTGGCCAAGCAGTACTTTGACGACATGATGTCCATGTACTTCAGCCCCAAGATG
>CANDCW010000052.1 GCA_947383275.1 uncultured Bacillota bacterium | reverse complement strand
ATGTACAACAGCCTGCGCCTGCTGGAGATTCCCTTCAAAATGGAGCGGGAGCAGGTAAAGTCGGAATTGCAAAAGGTCATTGACGCGGCGGAGGATTCCCCCGTCCACTTCTTGTACTGGCAAATCTCCCGAGGCGTGGCGCCGCGGAACCATGTGTTCCCCGGCGCTGGAGTGGAGCCAACCCTTATGGCCTATGTAAAGCCCCACACCATGAAGTCCATGGACAGGCCCTACAAGCTCATCTCCCTGGAGGATAACCGCTTTAAGCTGTGCAACATCAAAACGCTGAACCTGATTCCCAGCGTGCTGGCCAATCAGCGGGCGGCGGAGGCCGGGTGCGACGAGGCGGTGCTCCACCGGGGCAGCCGGGTGACCGAGTGCGCCCACAGCAACATCTCCATTCTGAAGGACGGCATCCTCCGCACCGCCCCCACCGACGAGCTGATTCTGCCCGGCATTACCCGCAAGCATCTGCTGGCTTTGGCCAAGGAGAACGGCATTCCCGTTCGGGAGGAGCCCTTCTCCATGGTGGAGCTGATGAACGCTGACGAGGCCATTGTCACCAGCTCCAGCGCCTTGTGCATACGGGTGGAGTCCATTGACGGCATCCCTGTGGGCGGGCGGGACTCCAGGCGGCTCAAGCTGCTCCAGAACGCCTATTTGGACAAATTCCGGCGGGAAACCTCGCGGTAAGCCCGGCGCTCCGCAAGCAGTTCGGGCAGACTCATTGTGCAATTTGTCAAAAATGGATAAACTCACCATTTGCTCTTGACAACCACGCTTATTTTTTGTATATTATGTTTATCCTCATAGAACTCAGAGGACATATTTGCTGCTTCAAATCACTCGATGCGGTGTAATCGCATTCATTACCGTGACTGAAACCCAGCAGAAATAAACGGCAATGTGGTCGTACCTTCCACGAATTGCTGCTTGTTTCTGCTGGGTTTTTAGTTATTTTAAAAAGTCGGCCCCGGTGGGCTCAGGCTGGAAAGAGGGCGTTTTGCCATGATTATCGGATTGCCGAAGGAGATTAAGAACAACGAATTTCGGGTTGGGCTTACCCCTGGCGCGGTCGGCGCCTATGTCCGGGCAGGGCATACGGTGCTGGTGGAGCGGGGGGCCGGGCTGGGTTCCGGCTTCACCGATCAGGAGTATGTGGACGCCGGGGCTCAAATGGAGGCCGGGCCTGCGGACGTGTGGGCCAAGGCCGGAATGATCGTCAAGGTGAAGGAGCCTGTCGCGTGCGAGTACCAGTATTTCCGGGAGGGAATGCTTCTGTATACCTATCTCCATCTGGCCGCCGATGGGCCGCTGACAAAGGCCCTGCTGAATGCCAAGGTGGACGCCGTGGCCTATGAGACCATTGTGGGCCGGGAAGGCGGGCTGCCCTGCCTGGCCCCCATGAGCGAGATTGCCGGCCGCATGGCCATTCAAGAAGGGGCCAAGTATCTGGAAAAGACATACGGCGGGCGGGGCGTGCTACTGGCTGGCGTGCCCGGCGTGGAGAGAGGGAATGTCGTGATCCTGGGCGGCGGAAACGTGGGCGCAAACGCTTGCAAGGTTGCCGTGGGAATGGGGGCCAACGTCACTGTGGTGGACGTGGATCTGCGCCGGCTGGCTTATCTGGACGACATCTTTGACAAGCGGATCACCACCTTGTACTCCACCCGAGATAACATCCGGAAGGCCGTTGCCCAGGCTGATCTGGTTGTCGGCTGTGTGCTGCTGCCCGGCCGCGCGGCCCCCAAGCTGCTGCTGAAGGAGGACCTGGCGCTGATGAAGCCCGGTGCGGTGGTGGTGGACGTGGCGGTGGATCAGGGCGGCTGTGTGGAGACGACCCGCGCCACCACCCACGATGACCCAATCTACATTGTGGACGGTATCGTCCACTACTGCGTGGCCAATATGCCCGGGGCGGTGGCCCGCACGTCAACCTTGGCCCTGGGCAACGCCACCCTGCCCTACGGCCTGGAGCTTGCCGCCCGGGGGATTGCCGCCTGCGGCGCGGACAAGGGGCTGCTGGCCGGGCTGAACTGCTGCAAGGGCAAGTGTACCTTCCCAGGCGTGGCTGAGGCGCTGAATCTGGAGTATACAGATCCCGCCAGCCTGATTTGAGGAGGCTGCCATGAATGAATGCAGACCGGAGTCCGACAGCGGCGCGGGCACCCGGACCTATTTTGTAATTGGAGAGTCCCGGACCAACGCCGACAATGCCATCACCAAAATATATGGTTCCTTCTATCTGGCTTTCGAGGTGGATGAGCAGACCGAGCAGGTACTGGATTTCAGCTGCACCCATACGTTGGACCTTACAGAGAAGTTTCTGAAGAAGCTCTTTGTTGGTCAGCACTTCCCTTCCGCCGATACCTGGCTGGAGGAGGTGCTGGAGCGCCGGTACGGCGGTTCGTCCCGCCGGGCGGTGCTGGTATCCTACCGGGACGCCCTTAAGCGTTACCGGGCTATGCGGAGAGGAGGCTGCTGCCCGGAAATTAGGCACCTGAACGATCATAAGTGAGTGATAAAAAGGAGAGATTTTTGTGTTCGTAATCGAAAATGGTTTTACTTACATCGCATTTTTGATGTTTCTGTCCGGTGGTCTGTTGGCCCTGCAGAAGTATGCCAAGTGGAAGATTTTTAACGTTATGCCCCCTCTGGTGTGGATTTACCTCATTGGCATGATCTGCTGTACCGCCGGCATGTTCAATTCCGAGGGTGTCAGCGCCGCCTACAGCGTGCTGAAGAACAATCTGCTGTACGCCATGATCTTCGTCATGCTGTTGCGCTGCGACTTTAAAAAGATCGCCAAGCTGGGCGGACGGCTGATTGCCATTTTCCTAGGCTGCTCGGTTACCCTGGCCATCGGCTTTATCATTTTCTACCCCATCCTGAAGGGTGCCATGGGCGGCGGCGAAAAGACCTGGGCCGCTACCGCCGCGCTGTACGCTTCCTGGGTGGGCGGCTCCGCCAACATGGCCGCTATGGAGCGGACCTTTGAGGCGTTCATGGACGAAGGCGCCTATGGCTGCGCCCTGGCCCTGGATACCGTGTGCTACTCCGTGTGGATTGCCCTGCTGTTACTGATGGTGAAGCACTCCGGCAAGTGGAACAAGGCCACTAAGGCCGATACCTCCAAGCTGGACGCCCTGGCCGCCGCCGCCAATGCCGAGGTGGCCCAGGAGAAGAAGCACGCGACCGGCGCTGACTGGGTGTTCCTCATCGGTCTGGCCCTCATTGTTTCTGCCCTGTCTCAGAAGGTGGGCATCGCCATGAACGACGGGTTCAAAGCGGTCGGCCTGGCCATGTTCGACAAGGGCACCTGCACCACCGTGTTTGTCACCGTTCTGGGCCTGATCTGCGCCATGACCCCCTTAGGCAAGCTGCCCGCCATTGAGGAGCTGTCCAGCGTCCTGCTGTACGCTGTAGTGGCAATGCTGGCCTCCCAGGCTCCGCTGAACGCCCTAATCGACGCCCCCATGTGGGTGCTCTACGGCTTCCTGATTTTGATCGTCCATGTGGTACTTATGTTTGTCCTATCCAAGATTTTCCACTGGGACCTGTGCATGGTGTCCACGGCTTCGGTGGCCAACATCGGCGGTTCCGCCTCCGCCCCCATTATTGCTTGTGCCTATAACGACTCCTTCGCCGGCATTGGTGTGCTGATGGGCGTCCTTGGCGCAGCCGTCGGAAACTTTATGGGTATGGGAATGGGCTGGATTCTCCAGGTGCTGGCGTAGCCGGCGCGATCACTATTCCAATGTTCTTCTAAAAGGGCCCCGCCCCGGTGGGGGCGGGGTTCCTTTTGCCTCTGGAGCATGAAATAAGTGGGGAAGGAGACATAATATGGACATCAACGAGACATTCCGCAGCCTGAATGTGGGTCTGCCTGAGGATATCCTGCGCCGAAAGCTCTATGGGGATTTTGAGGGGGCTATCCGCCTGATCGACAGCCGGCTGGCCCGGGACAACGTCCCCCGGGGCCTGCGGGATTGTATGACCGCCCAGCGGGAGATGATGCTGCGCACGCCCCCGGATTACCCCTACACCCGGGAGCAGGCCATGGCTCGGGTCCGGAGCCACATTCCGGATTTTACCCAGGAAGAGTTTGACCAGCGGGTGGACGACGGCAGGATCGGTTGGATTTACCTGGACGGCCAGCCCCGCTATTTCGCCCGGTTTTTTGAGACTATGTGTAAGGCGGAGCACGCCTTTGCCCGCCGGGCGGGGGTGGAGCTCCGGGGGGTGGAGAGCGCGGCCGGAGCCGGCGGCAAGGAGGACCGGCTGGAGCGGTGCACCCGGCTGATGATGGAGCGGGGGAGCCTATCTAACCGCATCCGCATCCGGGCCACCGTGCGGCTCAGGGATGAGCTCTTTGAGCCGGGCATGTTCCTGCGGGCCCATCTGCCCGTTCCGGCCGCTTGTGAGCAGCAGAGCGAGATTCAGATTGAAAAGCTCTATCCCGATGGCATTGTGGCTCCGGAGGACGCCCTCCAGCGCACCGTCTGTTGGGAGGGGAAGTGGCAGGAAAACCCCCTGTTCACTGTGACCTATTCCTACATCCACACGGCAAAGTTCCATGACCTGACCGTGTCCGGCACGGTTCTGCCGCCCGGCCTGGAGGAGCTGCTTCCCTTCCTGCGGGAGGAGGCTCCCCACATCGTCTTTTCCCCCTATCTGCGGGCGCTGGCGGCGGAGCTGACGCTGGGAAAGCAAGACCCGCTGGAAAAAGCCCGCAGCATTTACGACTTTATTACGCTGAACATGAAATACACCTTTATGCCCGCTTACTTCGGCCTGGAGAACATTGCCGAGAACTGCGCCCGCAGCTTTACCGGCGACTGCGGCGTCTTTGCGCTGTTGTTCATCACCCTGTGCCGGTGCGCCGGGATCCCTGCCAGGTGGCAGAGCGGCCTGACGGCCGAACCCGACTTTTGCGGCGGCCACGACTGGGCCCAGTTCTATGTTCCCTCCTGCGGCTGGCTCTATGCCGATCCCTCTTACGGTACCGCCGCCGTCCGGGCGGGGAACGAGGAGCGGAGAAGGTTCTACTTTGGCAGCCTGGACCCCTACCGCATGGTGGCCAACCGGCAGTTTCAGGCTCCCTTCACCGTGGAGAAGGCCCACTGGCGGGCCGATCCCTATGACAACCAGGTGGGCGAGCTGGAGACGGCCGGCCGGGGGTTTCGGTACGATGAGTTTGAGCGGACGAAGGAAGTGCTGCTGTGCGAGGAGCTGTAAATTACGGCCTTCCCCTTATGATTGGTATAATTGGAGAGAGAAACAGCGAAAGAAAGGAAGCTAAACGTGGAGCTTTATGATTTCATTGAACAGAGCAGGGAAGATTTGATCCGAGACTTGCAGGGCTGTATCCAGATTCCCAGCGTGGAGGCCCGGGACGGCAGCGGCTATCCCTATGGGGAGCAGGTGCACCGGTGCCTGCACTACATGCTGGGAACGGCGGAAAAACTGGGATTTCCTGTGGGGAATATGGACGAGCAGGTGGGCTGGTGCGAGTACGGGGACGAGGACGAGATGATTGCCGTTCTCTGCCACCTGGACGTGGTCCCGGAAGGGGACGGCTGGACCGTCCCACCCTATGAGGGCCGGGTGGCGGACGGGCGTATTTATGGCCGCGGCTCCATGGATGACAAGGGGCCCGCGCTGTGCGCGCTGTACGCGCTGAAGGCGGTCCGGGACGCGGGCCTGCCCCTGAGGCGGCGGGTGCGGATTCTCTTCGGTCTGAACGAGGAGACGGGCAGCGCCGACATGAAGTATTATACCGCCCACGGAGGAGAAATCCCAGTGATGGGCATCACCCCGGACGGGGAGTATCCGGTCATTAATGGAGAGAAGGGGCTGGTGACCCAGTTCTTTGCCAGGGAGCTGCATCAGACAGGAGACATCCGCCTGCTGGAGCTGAGCGGCGGGGCTGCCCACAATATCGTCCCTGCCCAGGCGTCTGCGCTGCTGGGCTGCTCCCGGGAGATGGCGAAGAAAATTGCGGCCCGGCCGGTGGGCAAGGTGTCCTGCACCCTTACCCCGGAGGGGGTCCGGGTGGACGCCGGGGGCGTGGGCGCCCATGGCGGCACCCCCGGCGAAGGGGAGAACGCCATCGGGCGGCTGATGCTGTTCCTGTCCGGACTGCCCCTGGAGGGGGAGCTGAAAACGGTGGTGGACCTGCTGGCCGACAAGCTGGGCATGGAGTGGGACGGCAGGTCCCTGGGGATCGCCATGGCAGACGAGCTGTCTGGAGATCTGACCATGAATATGGGCGTGGCGCAGCTGGAGGGGAACACCCTTACGGTCAAGCTGAACTACCGCTACCCGGTTACCCGGCACTTTGAGGAGTGCGGCCCTCAGGTGAAAGCCGCGTTCGAGGAGGCGGGCTTCCACGAGACCCATTTGATGCACAAAGCGGCCCTCTATATGCCAGCCGGCAGCCCCCTGGTAAGCAAGCTGTTGAAGGTGTACGCCGATTACACCGGCGCCGATGCCCGGCCCAAGTGCATCGGCGGCGGCACCTACGCCAAGATGATTCCCAATACCCTGGCGTTTGGCCCTATCTTCCCCGGGGACGAGGTCCGGGAGCACAAGCCCGATGAGTATATGGAGCTGTCCCGCTTGATGGACAACACCAAGATTTTGGCCAGTGCCATCTATGAGCTGGCACGCTGATTCAGGAGAAAGGAAGGATCGTATGAAAATTACCGAAGTGAAGCTGGGCAAAATTTCCGTCCCCCTGCGGGTGCCCTTCAAAACGGCCCTGCGCACGGTCAACAGCGTGGAGGATGTGATCGTGGAGATCCACACGGATACCGGGGCTGTCGGCTACGGCGAGGCGCCTCCCACTGGGGCTGTTACCGGCGATACCACCGGAGCTATCATCGGCGCGGTCCAGGACCACATCGCCAAGAGCATCGTGGGGCATGACGTGGACGATTTTGAAGATGTGCTGCAGATCGTCCAGAAGTGCATTATAAAGAATTCCAGCGCAAAGGCGGCTGTAGACATGGCCCTTTGGGACTTGTACGGCCAGCTGTACAAGATTCCTGTCTACAAGCTGATGGGTGGTGCCCGGAAACAGATCGTCACTGACATTACCATCAGCGTCAATCCCCCCGAAGAGATGGCCAGGGATGCCGTCAACGCGGTGGAGCGGGGCTACGATACCCTGAAAATTAAGGTTGGGGCTAACCCCGAACTGGACGTGGCCAGGCTTACCGCTGTCCGGAAGGCCATTGGAGACAAGACCTGCATCCGCATTGACGCCAACCAGGGCTGGGAGCCCAAGCAGGCGGTCCGGCTGCTGAACCAGATGCAGGACAAGGGGCTGGACATCGAGTTTGTAGAGCAGCCCGTCAAGGCCCACGATTTTGAGGGCTTGAAGTACGTCACCGAACGCTCCTATGTTCCCGTACTGGCTGACGAGAGCGTGTTTTCCCCCGAGGACGCTCTGACGATTATGCAGATGGGGGCCGCCGATCTGGTGAACATTAAGCTGATGAAGTGCGGCGGGCTTTACAACGCCCTGAAGATTGCCTCTGCGGCGGAGGTTTACGGCGTGGAGTGCATGATCGGCTGCATGCTGGAGGCCAAGATTTCGGTCAATGCCGCTGTCCATCTGGCCTGCGCCAAGAAAATTATCACCAAAATCGACCTGGATGGCCCCGTTCTGTGCAGTGAAGACCCAATTTTGGGCGGCGCGGTGTTCCAGGAGCAGCTCATCACCGTCTCCGACGAGCCTGGTCTGGGCATTAAGGGAATTGAGGGGATCCGATATATATAAATCTATACGCATTTATTTCAAAGGCCCCGCCCGGTTTTGGCAATCTGCCGAAACCGGGCGGGGCCTTTGCCGTAAAATGTTAAGAAAGTGTATAAATGCTCGAATTTGACAGAGAAGGGCCGGAGGACACCCTTGACTTTGCCGCCGATGTTGCTATAATGTGGAATGAATTCATGTGCCTGTCCGGGCGCTACTTTATAAGAGAAGGGATGTTATGAAGCAACATAAAAAAGCTCTGGCACTGTGGATCGGGGTGACCCTGATTCTGCTGATTGCGGCTGTGCTGGCCGGTTCTCCGGGCCGGTCGGAGAGCGTGCAGGAGACCATGCGGGACGCGGTCCTGCACAACATAAACCGGATCAGCCTGTTTGGCCTAAAGGAGGTCAATCCCGGCCTGATCTCCGCTTTTCTGGTGACAGCCTTCCTGCTGCTGGTGGCGGCCTTGATCCGAGTCCTGGTCATACCAAGGTTTCGGTACATCCCGGGGAAGTTTCAGCTGGTGCTGGAGGAGGTGGTTGGGCTATTTGCCAATATGGCCAAGGGCAGCAGCCCCCATCGGAACGGGTTTGTAGGCGCCTACATTTTCGCCGCCGGGGCTTACATTTTTGTGGGGACGCTCTTTGAGCTGCTAGGCGTTCAGGCTGTTACCACCCATGGCCAGCCGATTGCCCTGCCCGCCCCGCTGTCCGATGTCAACGCCGCCATCGCCTTGGGGACCCTGTCCTATCTGGTAATCCTCTCCGGAGGCATTGCCTCCAACGGGGTAAAGGGAGTGGGCAGGACGCTGAAGGAATTCTCCCTGCCCATCTCCATGAGCTTCCGGCTGTTTGGCGCGCTTCTCAGCGGCCTGCTGGTGACGGAATTGGTTTATTATTATGTTAGCCTGAGCTTTGTTCTGCCCGTGCTGGTGGGTGTGTTGTTTACGCTGCTTCACGCCCTGGTCCAAACCTATGTGCTTACCATGCTGGTCTCAATGTACTACGGTGAGGTGTCCGAGCCGAGCCCGGCAAAAAAGAAGAAACGTTCAACTGCGCAGATATAAATTGAGGGGGTTTTTGTGATGAAGCATCTGTTTAAACGAGTTCTTGTACTGGGCGGGATTCTGGTCCTGAGCCTGGCCCTGATGGCGCCCGCCTTGGCCGCCGGAGAGAGTACGGAAGGTGAGACGGCAGCCGTTGCGGCTGCGGCGGAAAGCCAGGCGGACAATACAATCGGCCTGAAGGCCATTGCGGTGGCCCTGGCCATCGGCATTGCGGCCGGCGGCGGTGGCATTGGCATGGGCCTGGCCGCAGCCAAGTCGGCGGAGGGCATCTCCCGCCAGCCGGAGGCGGAGGGCAAGATCCGCACCATGATGATGCTGGGGCTGGTCTTTATTGAAACGGCCATCATCTACGCGCTGCTGGTGGTTATCCTGATCATCTTTGTATTGTAAGGCAGGTGGGGAATATGCCGCTGAATATTGACTGGCAGCAGATTTTGCTGCATTGGATGAATCTGGCGATTCTTACCGGCGGGCTCTATTTCCTGCTCTATCAGCCAATTAAGGCGTTTATGGCCAAGCGGGAGGAGCACTACCGCCAGCTGGACGAGCAAGCCGCGCAGAAGCTGCTTGAGGCTGAGCGGGTCCATGCGGAGTATCAGGCCAAGCTGGAGCAGGCGGACGATGAGATCCACCAGGCCCGGGCCAAAGCCCAGCAGTCCATCCAGCAGTCCACGGAGGACCAGCTGGCCCAGGCGCGGGAGCAAGCCAAGCAGATCGTGGCCCACGCCCAGGTAGAGGCGGAGCACAGCCGGGAGCGGGTGCTGCGGGACTCCCAGCGCGAGCTGCGGAAGCTGGCGTTCCAGGCGACCAAGAAGCTGGCCTTCCAGGCCGATCCCTTCGACCAGTTCCTGGACCTGGCCGAGGAGGAGGAAGAGCATGAGGAGTGACAGAGGACGCCTGACGGCGGAACTGCGCAGCGCGCAGGAGCCCACTCTGGAGCAAAAGCAGCGCTTTTCCGAATTTCTGGCTAAAAAGTATAAGCGCAAGGTGCCCTTGCGTTGGGAGCAGGACGATTCCCTGAAATCTGGCTTCCGACTCCAGGTGGGCTCCGATGTCTATGACTGGAGCCTGAAGGGGCGGGTCCGGCAGTTTCAGGATTATTTGAGGCAGCTCCAGCCCGGGCATGAGGACCTGATGCCCCTCATGCGCCAGGCCGTGGAGGACTGGTCTCTGGCGTTGGTCCCTGAAGAGGTGGGCCGGGTGCTGACGGTGGACAGCGAAATTGCCACTGTGGACGGCTTAGAGCACGCCCAATATGGCGAGATCCTGCTGTTTACCGGCGGGATCAAAGGCATGGTCCAGGACCTGCGGCGAGGCGAGGTGAGCTGCGTCATTTTCGGCGACGCCGAGGAAATCAGTGCGGGAAGTCTGGTCCGCCGTACCAAAAAGACCGCCGGGATGCCGGTGGGCGACGGCTTCCTGGGCAGGGTGGTGGACGCTTTGGGCGTCCCCATCGACGGCAAGGGCCGCATCCAGGCGGAGGGGCGCCGCCCCATTGAGGCGCCGGCCCCCGGCATCCTGGACCGCCAGCCCGTCAATGCCCCTATGGAGACCGGCCTGCTGGCCATCGACTCCATGTTCCCCATCGGCCGGGGCCAGCGCGAGCTGATTATCGGCGACCGCCAGACCGGCAAGACCGCGATTGCCTTGGATACCATCCTGAACCAGAAGGGGAAGGATGTGGTGTGCATTTATGTAGCCATCGGCCAGAAGACCAGTTCTATCGCCCAGCTGGTGGAGAATCTATCACGGCGGGGCGCTATGGATTATACCACCATTGTCAGCGCCCCGGCGGGGGCGTCGGCGGCGTTGCAGTACATTGCCCCCTATGCCGGCTGCGCTTTGGGGGAGCACTTCATGTACCACGGACGGGACGTGCTGATTATCTACGATGACCTGTCCAAGCACGCCGTGGCCTACCGGGCCCTGTCCCTGCTGATGGGCCGGTCCCCAGGCCGCGAGGCGTACCCGGGCGATGTGTTCTATCTCCACTCCAGGCTGCTGGAGCGGGCCGCCCACCTCAGCGACGAGCTGGGGGGCGGCAGCATGACCGCCCTGCCCATCGCCGAGACTCAGGCGGGGGATGTATCCGCCTATATCCCCACCAACATCATCTCTATTACCGACGGGCAGATATTCCTGGAAGGCGATCTGTTCTTCTCCGGCCAGCGGCCCGCTGTCAACGTGGGTCTGTCTGTTTCCCGCGTGGGCGGCGATGCCCAGACCAAGGCCATGAAGAAGGCCGCGGGCACCCTGCGTCTGGAGCTGGCACAGTATCGGGAGATGGAGGTATTTACCCAGTTCTCCAGCGATTTGGATGAGGCCACCAAGCGCCAGCTGGCTTACGGCCAGGGCCTGATGCGCCTGCTACGCCAGCCCCAGTATGCGCCTCTGGCCCAGCACCAGCAGGTCATTTTGCTGGTGTCCGCCCTGGGACATATGATGCAGGATATTCCCCTGGACGCCATCGACCGGTTTGAGGACGGTCTGCTGGCCTTTATGGAGGAGCAGGCCCCCGATTTGTGCCGGAGGATTGACATGACCGGCCAGCTGGAGCAGGAGGACCGGGAGGAAATCCTGGAACTGTCCAAGGAGTTCCTGGAGGATTTTGACGGAAAGCGCGGTGGCTGAGGTGGCAGGGACAAAGGAAATCAAGACCCGCATCCAGAGCGTTCAGGAGACAAAAAAGATTACCAGCGCCATGTATCTGATCGCCTCCACTAAGTTGCGCAAGGCCCGGCTGGAGCTGGACCACACCCGTCCCTATTTTGAGGCCCTGCGGGCGGAAATCAAGCGTATCTTCCGCACGGCCAACGATGTGGACAGCCACTATTTCTATCCCATTGACAACGATACCCCGCGGAAGGGGACCTACGCCTGTCTGGTCATTACTGCTGACAAGGGCCTGGCCGGCTCCTACAATCAAAACGCCATCCGCCAGGCCCAGCAGCTGCTGGAGTGGCACCCGGACACCAAGCTCTTTGTGGTGGGGGAGTATGGCCGGCGCTTCTTTGCCATGCGGAACATCCCCATAGAGCACAGCTTCCTCTACACGGCCCAGAACCCTACTATGGCCCGAGCCCGGGAGATCAGCGCCCTGCTGCTGGACGGCTTTGACAAGGGGGAGTTTAAGGAAATTTTTGTTATTTACACCGACATGACCAATGCCATGTCTTTTGAGGCCCGGTCGGCTCGGGTTCTGCCCTTCCACCGGACTTATTTCGATACCCCCGCCGGGGAACGAGCGGTGACGGAGCCCTTTGAATTTGTCCCCGATGTGAGGGCGGTGCTGGACAGCATGATCCCCAGCTATGTGTCCGGCTATATTTACAGCGCCCTCATCGACAGCTTCTGTTGTGAGCAAAACGCCCGTATGACAGCCATGGACAGCGCCAATCAGAACGCCGAGGAGCTGTTGGGGGAGCTTTCCCTTAAGTTTAACCGGGTGCGCCAGTCGGCCATCACCCAGGAGATTACAGAGGTCTCCGCCGGGGCCAGGGCCCAGCGCCGTAGGAAGGAGTGACAGGGATTTGGAACGAGGAATTATTGTGCAAATCTCCGGCCCTGTTGTGGACGTGGAGATCTTGGAAGGTGACCTGCCCAAGCTGCGGGAGGAGCTCACCGTGGAAATTGAAGGCAGCGTGCGGGTGATGGAGGTGGCCCAGCATGTGGGCCGCGGCGCGGTTCGGTGCATCATGCTCTCACCCAGCGAGGGTTTGGCCCGGGGGCTGGCTGTGGATATTCCCGGCCACCCCATTCAGGTTCCGGTGGGCCGGGCGGCTTTGGGACGGATGTTTAATGTGCTGGGCCAGCCCATTGATGGAAAGGGGCCTGTCCCGGAAGGCACACCGGTGAAATCCATTTACCGTACCCCGCCTACCTTTGAGGAACAGAGTCCGGCGGTAGAGATTTTGGAGACGGGCATTAAGGTGATTGATCTGCTGGAGCCCTACCCGCGCGGGGGAAAAATCGGCCTGTTCGGCGGCGCCGGCGTGGGCAAGACCGTGCTGATCCAGGAGCTGATCCACAATGTGGCTATGGAACACGGCGGTTACTCCATCTTTACCGGCGTGGGCGAACGCAGCCGCGAGGGCAACGATCTGTGGCGGGAGATGCGGGAGAGCGGGGTGTCTGACAAGACCGCGCTGGTGTTTGGGCAGATGAACGAGTCCCCCGGGGTACGGATGCGGGTGGCCCTGTCCGGCCTGACTATGGCGGAGCACTTCCGGGACGTGGAGCACAAGGACGTGCTGCTGTTTATCGACAACATCTTCCGCTTTGTTCAGGCAGGCAGCGAGGTGTCTACGCTGTTGGGGCGGATGCCCTCTGCCGTAGGCTACCAGCCCACCCTGGCCAACGAGATGGGCGAGCTCCAGGAACGGATCGCGTCCACAAAAGCGGGCTCGGTCACTTCGGTCCAGGCGGTGTATGTGCCCGCCGACGACCTTACCGACCCGGCTACCGCTACCACCTTCGCCCACTTGGACGCCACGACGGTGCTTAGCCGCCGGATTTCTGAACAGGGAATTTACCCGGCGGTAGACCCCCTGGAATCCTCCTCCCGCATTTTGGAGGCGGATGTTGTGGGGGAGAAGCACTACCGGGTGGCCCGGAAGGTGCAGGAGATCTTGCAGAAATACCGGGAACTCCAGGACATCATCGCCATTCTGGGCATGGACGAACTCAGCGAGGACGACCGGAAGACGGTCTCCCGGGCCCGGCGCATTCAGCGCTTCCTGGCCCAGCCCACCCATGTGGCGGAGAAATTTACCGGCCTGCCTGGGGTGTACGTCCCCCTGCGGGATACCCTGGAGAGCTTTGAGGCCATTATTTCCGGCGAGCTGGACCAATACCCCGAGGCCGCGTTCTACAATGTGGGCACATGGCGGGACGTACCCGTTAAGGCCAGGAAGCTGGAAGCGGGTGAAGCCTGATGGAGGCCTTTCAGGTACACATTCTGGCTGCGGATAAGTCCTTTTATGAAGGGCCCTGTGTCAGCCTGACCATCCCTACCAGCGATGGGGAATTTGGCATCCTGGCCAATCACAGCAGCATGATTGCCGCCGTCAAGCCGGGGACGCTGCGTTATCAGCTTCCAGGGGAGGCGCCCCGGTTAGCGGCCATTTCTCCGGGAATGGTGAAGGTAGAGGACAACGACGTGCTGGTGCTTGTGGACTCGGTGGAGCGTCCGGAAGAGATCGACATTGTCCGGGCCCAGCGGGAAATCGATGAGGCGCAGGAGGTTTTGCTGCAAAAACGGAGCCGTCAGGAGCACCGAATAGCCGAAGCCACCATGGCCCGGGCGCTGAACCGCCTGCGGGTGAAAAATATTGGCATTGGGAGATAGCGGAAGGGAGGCCCTATGGACCGTCAGGGCAGGAGTATTCTCTATCATTATACCGACTTTCAGGCTGTAGACGGCATTCTGCGCCAGGCCCAGCTTCGGGTCAATAATGTGCTGCGCATGAACGACTCCGCAGAGATGCGTCATTTCATGAGCCGTCTATGTGCCGCCGTGGTGCAGCGGCTGGAGGATGGCGGGGATGGGAAGCTGGCCTGGCAGGTCAAGGCCCTCTTTCGGGAGGAGCTGAAAAAGGAATATTCCGCCTTTGCCGCCTGCTTCTCCTTCCACCGGGACGACGCGGCACAGTGGGAGCGGTATGGCAACAGGGGCCGGGGCGTTTGCATTGCGTTTCAACGGGAGTATGTGGAAAGAATGGCCACGGGGGCGCTGTCCCTTCAGATGGTCTTTTACCAAAACGATATGGCCGGCCACCCGATGGTAGAGGTATTCTACAACCTGATTAAGGGCGGCGCGGACCTGGCCGGGGAGGAGATTCGGCGGGCTATGTGCGACGCCTGGGCCTGTTCGGTGTCCTTTAAGCACCCCTCCTTTCGCTCGGAATACGAGATGCGGCTGGTGGTCTCCCCCTTTGAAAAGGAGGAGTTGGACATTAAGCCCTGCTACCATGTGTCCAAGGAGCGGATTAAGAAGTACTATCCCCTGGATTTGCAGTCCATGTGCCGGCGTGCCGGAATCGAGCTGGAGGACTTGGTGACGGAGATTATCATTGGCCCGGATTCTACCCAGTCCGTAGCGATTTTTCAGGACTATCTGCGGGACCACGGGCTGAACCGGCTGGCCGGGCGGGTATCCCTGTCGGACTGCCCGCTGCGGGTATCAATTTGAATATGTATGAAAGATCAGTGGACGGGCACACAGATTTCCGTCCACTGTCCTATTGTTTGGGGACAGGAAAAAGGTGGAATTTGCCGCGCTTTGTCAGCGGTTCCAGCTTGATCCAAATGTGATGAAAAATTTTCGCTGAAAAAAGAGGAATCTCCGAAGTTTTTTCGTATAAGTAATCGTAACGAAAAAGGGAGGGGTCGCCTATGACGCTGCGGGAACAAATACAAGAGCGGGAGAAGTCCGTTCTGTCTCCCCTGGCCTGCCGGTCCGCCCAGAGCAGGGGCCGGGCATACCCAGAGGAGGAATGCGCCATCCGCACCCCCTTCCAGCGGGATACCGACCGTATCGTCTATTCCAAGGCGTTTCGCCGGCTGAAGCAGAAAACCCAGGTGTTCCTCCAGCCAGAGGGGGACCATTACCGCACCCGGATGACCCACACGCTGGAGGTCTCGCGCATTGCACGCACCATGGCCCGCGCCCTGTTTTTGAACGAGGATCTCACAGAGGCCATCGCCCTGGGCCACGATTTGGGCCACACCCCCTTTGGGCACGCCGGGGAACGGCTGCTCAACGAGGTTATGCCCGGGGGTTTCGCCCACTATAAACAGTCCCTCCGGGTGGTTGAGCGACTGGAAAAGGGAGGCGCCGGCCTCAATTTAACCTGGGAGGTGCGCAATGGCATCGTCTGCCACACCAAGGGCCCTTCCGCCGCCACGCTGGAGGGGCAGCTGGTCCGGCTGGCTGACCACATCGCCTACATCAACCACGATATTGAGGATGCCCTGCGGGGCGGCGTCATCTACCCGATGGAAATTCCGCTGGACGTTTCCAACGTGCTGGGCTTTACCCACAGCGCCCGGATCAATACCCTGGTTGCTGATGCCGTTCAGGCCAGCCAGGGGCAGAACGAGATCAGGCAGTCCCCCGAGGTGGGGAAGGCCATGCGGCTTCTGAAGGATTTTATGTTTGCCAGCGTGTACACCAACCCCATCGCCAAGGGGGAGGAGGGCAAGGCACAGGATATGCTGCGCCGGCTTTTTGAGTATTTTTGCGAAAATCCGGACGGCCTGCCCGACGATTTCCAGGCAATCCGGGCGGAGGAGGGCGTCAGCCGGGCGGTATGCGACTATATCGCCGGTATGACCGACCCCTTCGCGGTGGAGACATTTAAGGAGATTTTTATCCCAAAGGGCTGGACAGTTCTATAATTGGGATATTTTTACTGAAAAACGGATACAAATAGGGGGGAAAACCTTTGCCTCTGCCGGATCGTTTCTTGGACGAGCTTTTGGCCCGGACCGATATTGTGGACCTGGTATCTGAGTCGGTGCGCCTGACCAAAAAGGGGAACAGCTACTGGGGATGCTGTCCCTTTCACAGCGAGAAGACGCCGTCCTTCCATGTGCTGCCCGACCGGCAGATATATAAGTGCTTTGGCTGCGGCAAGGGCGGCGGCGCGGTAAACTATGTGATGGAGCTGGAAAATCTGTCTTTTTTGGATGCGGTGGCCGTGCTGGCCCATCGGGCGGGGGTGCAGATGCCCGAGAACCGTGGCGTTTCGGCCGGAGGCCGTGAGCGCCGGGAAAAGATTTTGGAGATAAACAGGCAGGCCGCCCGAACCTTTCACCGCTGGCTCAAGGCCCCGGAAGGGGCGGAGGGGTTGGACTACCTGCGGCGGAGAGGGCTATCCAGATCTACGCTGACCGGTTTTGGCCTGGGATTTGCCCCCAACCGGTGGGATGCCCTGATTACGGAGATGGCCTCCCAGGGCTACGACAAGCGGGATCTGCTGGACGCCGGCCTGGCCGTCAGCAACAAGGACGGACGCATTTATGACCGCTTCCGTAACCGGGTGATGTTCCCTATCATCGACGTGCGGGGCAGCGTGATCGGCTTTGGAGGCCGGGTGATGGATGACGCTACGCCAAAGTACCTCAACTCTCCGGACACCCCGGTGTACAACAAGAGCCGGAACGTCTTTGCGCTGAACCGGGCCAAGACCTCTAAGGCGGGGCGGGTTATTCTGACCGAGGGGTATATGGACACCATCGCCCTCCACCAGGCGGGCTTTGACAGTGCGGTGGCCTCTCTGGGTACCGCCCTGACAGAGGAGCACGGCCAGCTGCTGTCTCGCTACTTTAAGGAGGCTGTTATCGCCTATGACGGCGACGGGGCCGGGATAGCGGCCGCCCAGCGGGCTATCCCGCTGCTGGAGAAGGCGGGACTCAAGGTAAAGGTGCTGCGGATGCAGGGGGCGAAGGACCCGGATGAGTTTATCAAGTCATATGGCCGGGATGCGTTTGCTAGACTATTGGACCAGAGTGAAAACCAGGTGGATTACCGCCTGGCCCAGATACAGAAAAAGTATGATCTGACCGACGACGGCCAACGGATTGCATTTCTTCAGGAGGCGGCCCAGCTGGTGTCCACCCTGCACAGCGCGGTGGAGCGGGAGGTGTACGGCGGGCACGCCGCACAGACGGCGGGGGTGAGTGTGGAGACCATGAAGCTGGAGGTAGACCGGGCCTTGAAAGGCCGCCTGCGCAAGGAGAAGCGGCAGCTGGAGCGCCGGGAGCTGGCCCCGGCCAGCCAGCTCCAGCCGAAAGCGCGGGGCTTGCGGTATGAGAATATCCGTTCTGCCCGGGCGGAGGAGGGGCTGCTCCGGCTGCTCATGCTGGACCCGGGGCTGGCCGGCAAAATGGACGGGATGACAGGGGAGGAATTTTCCTCCCCGCTGCTGGGCAAAGCTTTCGACCGGCTGCGGAGCCGGGCAGTGGAGGGGCTGTCTACCCAGCTGGACGCCCTGGCCGGGGAGTTTGAACGCGAAGAGATGGATCACCTGGCCCAGGTGGCCATTCAGCCTGAGTCGGTGGCCAACAGCGCCCGGTCGATCCGAGACTACATCGACATAATCCGCGGGGGGCATCAGCTGCGGAAGAGCGGAGAGCAGCACGATGAGCTGCTGCTGGCCGCGCAGAAACGATTTCAACAGAAGAAAGCATATATGGAGGAGAGCAAATGAGTACCAAAAAGAAAGAGGCCGCGCCCGAGATGATCCTGGAAAAGAAGGAAAAACAGACCGACATTCAGGTCCGTATGGAGACCGGCAAGATTGAGATCATGAAGGTTGTGGAGGGCATCCCCGGGGCGGAAAAGCTGGCCGAGCTCATTGAGCGGGGCAAGAAGAAGGGAAAGCTCTCCTCCTCTGAGCTGCTGGACGTGCTGGAGGACATGGAGCTGGGCACGGAGCAGATGGATAAAATTTACGACACGCTGGAAAACCTGGGCATCGACACCGTAGGGGAGGATTACATCCCCGACCTGGCCGATACGGCGGAGCCTCCGGTAGAGGAGATGGAGGAGATCACTGAGGAGGAGATTGTCGATCCCAACGCCCTGATGGATACTTTCGGCACTGACGATCCGGTGCGCATGTATCTGAAGGAGATCGGCAAAGTGAACCTGCTTACCTCCGAGGAGGAGGTGGAGCTGGCCCAGTCCATGACTGCCGGCGCCGCGGCCCAGGAGCAGCTGGACGAGTTAAGGAAGTCGGGGGAGGAGCTGTCAGAAGAGCTGGTCAAGGAGCTGGAAAAGACCATCAAAAAGGGCGAAAAGGCCCGTCAGCGTCTGGCGGAGGCCAACCTGCGCCTGGTGGTGTCCATTGCCAAGCGGTATGTGGGCCGGGGGATGCAGTTCCTGGACCTGATTCAGGAGGGCAATCTGGGACTGATTAAGGCGGTGGAGAAGTTCGACTACGTCAAGGGCTTCAAGTTCTCCACCTACGCCACCTGGTGGATCCGTCAGGCCATCACCCGGGCCATTGCCGACCAGGCACGCACCATCCGTATCCCGGTGCATATGGTGGAGACCATCAACAAGGTGATCCGCGTCTCCCGCCAGCTGCTTCAGGAGCTGGGCCACGACCCCACCCCGGAGGAGATTGCCGAGGAGATGAACATGCCCGCCGA